>JAADGG010000018.1 GCA_013152485.1 Nitrospirota bacterium
AGTATGTGCAGCACGCAGCACCCTGGAAGGAGAAGGACGAGGCGACCCTCTCAAACACGCTCTATACCCTTGCCGAGGCGCTCGGCCTCGTAGCCGTCTACCTGTTTCCGTTCATGCCGGCTGCGGCCGGGAAGATCTGGGCGCAGCTCGGTGTCGGTGGAAGGATAGAAGATGTGAGGGAGCTGCCCGGCTGGGGAGACGTGAAGGTCGGCGGAAACAGGGTGAGCAAGGGAGAACACCTGTTTCCAAGGATAGAGAGGGGAAAGGACCGGAAGAAGGATGCCTCACCCCGCAAGAAGAAGGAGAGCGAAGGCCTCATCTCCATAGACGATTTTGCGAAGGTAGAGCTGAAGGTCGGAAAGATCATCGAGGCCGAGCGCATCGAGGGGTCGAACAAGCTGGTGAAGCTGCAGGTGGATACCGGGGAGCGGCGGCAGATAGTTGCGGGGATCGCCAAGGTATACAGTCCGGAGCAGCTTGTCGGTAAAAAGATCGTCGTGGTTGCGAACCTGAAGCCCGCAAAGCTCATGGGGGTCAAGTCCGAGGGCATGCTCCTTGCCGCCAACGACGGTGAACACCTCGTGCTCGTGACACCGGAGGAGGACGTGAAGGTGGGGGCGAGGGTAAAGTAGGGCAGCGCACCGCAATGAATGGCGGAGGGGGTGAGATTCGAACTCACGGTGGAGTTGCCCCCACAGCGGTTTTCAAGACCGCCGCCTTAAACCACTCGGCCATCCTCTCTGCAAGCAGCGCAGCCAGATAATAATAATCGAAATCATGACAAAATTGCCACCCCGTGTTTCAGCCGCAGGGGGGCACGACCGCCGGTCTCCTGTCACTCGGAAGCTCCAAGACCTTGACTCCGGTCAAGGAGAACGGCCGTCCGGCAAGCGGTCTTTGGGGATGGTTGATGAGTTAAGGCTTGAAATCTGGTATGATAGACAAAGATGGCATATGCCGCGGGGCTTCACGATCACTTTGTGGGAGATTCATGAAAATGGCAAAGGCAAAGATAGTCTGCACGATCGGGCCGGCTTCGTCGTCGGAGAGGATGATCGCGTCCATGATAAGGGCAGGCATGGACGTGGCCAGGCTGAACTTCTCCCATGGAACACATGCGGAACACAGACGCTACATCGGTACCATAAGGGAATGGAGCCGGAGGCTTCAGAGGCCCGTGGCTGTACTGCAGGACCTTCAGGGTATAAAGATACGGATCGGGAAGGTCGAGGCCGGAGCGGTTCATCTGAAGAGGGGGCAGTCCGTGCTTCTCAGGCCCGGCGAAGGTGTCACCACAGGGGACACCCTCTTCATATCATATCCTGCATTGCTGAGGGACCTGAAGAAGGGCCACAGGGTCCTGCTCGATGACGGACTGATCCTCCTTGAGGTGACCGGCAGACGCCGGGATGCGATCGTTGCTCACGTGAGGGAGGGTGGTGCACTGACGGATCACAAGGGCGTCAACTTGCCGGATACGAGGATATCTCTCAGCCCCTTCACAGACAAGGATCGGGACGACCTGGCATTCGGGCTCGAGGCGGGAGTGGACTTTGTTGCGCTCTCTTTCGTCATAAAGCCGCATGACGTCAGGAAGGTCAAGGAGTGGCTGAAGCGGCAGGGGGCCTCTCTGCCGGTTATTGCGAAGATCGAGAAACCGGATGCGCTCCGGCACATAGATTCCATACTCGACGTGGCCGACGGCATAATGGTGGCCCGGGGAGACCTCGGAGTGGAGGTTCCACCGGAGGAGGTCCCCCTGATTCAGAAGGACCTCATACGGAAGGCCAACCGGAGGGGAAGGCTGGTGATCACGGCGACCCAGATGCTCGAGTCGATGCGTGAGCATCAACGCCCCACCAGGGCCGAGGCTACGGATGTGGCAAACGCGGTTATCGACGGTACCGACGCCCTGATGCTCTCTGCAGAGACAGCCACCGGCAGGTATCCCCTAGAGGCGGTCAGGATGATGAAGAGGATCATCGAGTATACGGAGAGTGAGGCGGCCGTGCCGCGCATGACCTCGCCCTCTTTCTCTCTCAACCTCAGCGGAGACGAGAAGCCGAGCCTCGCGGTGGCCGATGCCGCCGTCTGGGCGGCTTCGGACGTTGATGCAAAGTGTATAGTCGCCTTCACGCGCTCGGGGTTCACGGGGCTGCTCGTCTCTAAGTGCAGGCCTTCAGTGCCTGTAATCGCACTCACACCCGATGAGACCGTCATGCGGAGACTGTCTCTCTACTGGGGGGTGCGGCCGATCCGGATGAGACCGCTGAGCCACACGGACGAGATGGTCTTCGAGGTGGAAAAGAGCCTTATCGACAACAAGGTGGCAAGGAGGGGAGATACCATCATAATCATTGCCAGCTCTCCACTGCATGAGCGCGGAAAGACGAACTTTATGAAGATACACAGGATAGGGGGCTGATGCGGATTCGAGGGTGTCTCTTCCGGGCTCTGCTGGAGCGCTGTACCGGGAGGAGGTATGTATGAAAGGCGTCTGTGCGGGTTGTGCATTGCTCGGTATGGTCTTGTTTCTGTCATCGAACATCTATGCAAAGGAGGTCGACGTCATGGTTGAGAACATCCATTGGCTGGGTCATGATACGTTCAGGATCAGCGGAAAGGACGTTACGGTTTTCACGGATCCGTTCAGGCTCAAGGGAACGGACAGTGCCGATATAATACTGATTACTCACGACCACTACGACCACTGTTCGCCCGAGGACGTCAGGAAGGTCCAGAAGGAAGATACCGTCATCGTGGCGACTCCCGACTGTGCCGGAAAGCTGTCGGGGGATGTCAGGACCGTAAGCCCCGGCGACAGGCTCGAGGTCAAGGGCGTGAGGATAGAGGCGGTGCCTGCCTACAATACGAACAAGGAGTTCCACCCGCGGAACAGGGGCTGGGTGGGGTATATTTTCGAGGTGGACGGCAAGAGGATATACATTGCCGGAGATACCGACCGCATACCCGAGATGAAGAGTTTCAGTGATGTGGACGTAGCCCTCCTGCCTGTAAGCGGCACGTACGTAATGACCGCGGAGGAGGCGGTGGAGGCTGCGCTGGACATAGGGCCCGAAGTTGCGGTCCCCATGCACTATGGTTCCATCGTGGGGTCAGAGGCAGACGCCAGGAGATTTGAAGAGGCATTAAAGGGTAAAATAAGGGTAGTCGTCCTGAAAGAAGAGTGACATGGCTGATGCAAGGGAGGTGCTGAATCTTCTGCTCAAGAAGTATCCTGAACCGCGGATAGCCCTGAACTTCGGAAATCCGCTGGAGCTGCTCGTCGCCACCATCCTTTCCGCCCAATGCACCGACAAGAGGGTGAACGAGGTGACGAAGGAACTCTTCAGGAAATACCGGTCGGCCCATGATTATGCAGCGGCCGACCTGGAGGTCTTCGAGCAGGAGATCAAGCCCACTGGTTTCTACAAGAACAAGGCGAAGCAGGTTGTAAACTGCTGCAAGGCCCTGGTCGAAAGGCATGGCGGCCGGGTGCCCGACAGCCTTGATGCGCTGACGGACCTGCCCGGCGTGGGCAGGAAGACCGCAAATGTCGTGCTCGGCAGTGCCTTTGGAAAGCCTGCCATCGCAGTGGATACACATGTGCTGAGGGTCAGCAACCGGCTCGGACTCGTCCGTTCGGACAACCCTGAGAAGGTTGAAGAGGAGCTGATGAAACAGGTTCCGGAGAATGAATGGACCAGGTTTACGCTCGCAATGATCCTGCACGGAAGGGAGACCTGCAGGGCGAGAAACCCCCGGTGCGGCAAGTGTGTCCTGTATGACGAGTGCGGATGGAAGGATAAGGTCAAGTATGCGTGACCTGGAGCCTCCTTGAAGGCCCCGGGTGAGAAGAGGACGTCCATGACTCCGTTTACGGACCCATGCTCTCCGGGACTTTTTCCTGAAGATCTGCAGCCCCTCGCAGCCTTTCGGGACGAGTCCGTCCACTACAGGTTCTGCCTTTACGACACGGTCGGCTCTACGAATGACACCGCGCTGAGGCTTGCCCGTGAGGGAGCTCCACACGGCACCGTGGTAATAGCCGATTCCCAGCAGGACGGCAGGGGAAGACGCGGACGGTCATGGCACTCCCCTCCGGGTGTGAATATTTACATGAGCATCATCCTGAAACCGGGGGAGATCGCGTTCCATCCGTCCCTTGTTACCCTGTCGGCGTCGCTTGCGGCTGCAGAGGCCGTGAGCCTGGATCTCTTTCCCCGGGCCGGGACGTCGGCATGGCCGAAATGGCCGAATGATGTTTACTGTCGAGGGAGGAAGCTGGGGGGCATACTCACGGAGGCCGTCTTCGCGGGGGACAGGATCGGCTTTCTCGTGACGGGCATCGGCTTGAACGTCAACATGCAGGCCGCTGACATCCCCGAGGATTTCAGGGACGGTACGACGTCTGTCTGCATCGAGACCGGAGAGCCCGTGGAGAGGGCCAGGGTTGTAAGGAATACGCTCGGGGCTTTCACCAGGTACTACAGCCTCCTGTTCAGTGATCCCTCCGCTGTGGTCGCCGACTGGTGCAGTGTGAGCCGTACCATCGGTTCTTACGTGAAGGCCGTCACCCCGCAGGGAATCTTGTACGGGACGGCCGAGGGTCTCGACGAGAACGGGTTCCTGAGACTGAGGAGAGACGACGGTGAGGAGCTGAGCTTGAGCGCAGCGGAGATTGTACATCTGAGAGATCATGACGGGTAGGGTGCTTGCCGTAGACATAGGAAACAGCAGCGTCACCGTCGGACTTTTCGGTGAGGACGGGCTGGAGACGTTCCGTCTCGATACCCATCCACTCAGGGACAGGGCCTTTTACGAGTCGGCGCTGAGGGCGTTTACGGGGGGGAGGCGGCCTGACGGGTCTGTCCTTTCCTCGGTGGTGCCCTCGCATGACAGGGTCTTTTTCGAAGTACTTTCGGCCCTTTCCGGAGACGCCCCTGTCGTGGTATCCCCCTTCATCGATACAGGGCTCGTGTTCGACGTGTCGGAGCCCGAGAGCATCGGTGCGGACAGGATAGCCAACGCAGTGGCTGCCTGCAGCACCATGGCCGGGCCGCTTGTGATTGTGGATCTCGGTACGGCGACGACCTTCACGGTTGTGTCCGGAGACCGCAGATTCCTCGGTGGAGCGATCATGCCGGGGATCGAGATGATGTGCGTTGCGCTCAACAGCACCACGGGCAAGCTTCCGCTCGTGAAACCCGCTGCAGTGCCCGGACCTTTAGGTAAGGATACCAAAAGTAGTATAATCTCAGGAGTCGTGTACGGCACTGCCGGTGCGGTCGAGAGGGTGCTGGAGGAGACGGCCCTTGCTTTGGGGGACTTTGCGACCGTTCTTACGGGCGGTAACGCGGCCTTGATCGACGGGCTGCTCAGGCGGGAACATCTGCACATGCCGGAGCTTACACTGGATGGTTTGAGAATAATATTTGAAAGAAACAGGGGATGACAGAGAGATGAACGAGATCAGAAGAGAACCGTTGCTTGGAAGGTGGGTGGCAGTATTGAGTGAGTCTATGAAACCGGAGGACTATCTCTCGGAGACCGGTTTTCCGGAGGAGGGGCACTGTCAGCTCTGCCACGAAGAGTCGGGGGAGCCCGTGGAGATATACAGTGTCAGAGACGACTCCGGCAAGTGGCTTGTAAAGGTCGTGCCTGCAATGGTGCCGGTCTTCTCTCCGGAGGGGGACCTCGGCAGGAAGGGAATCGGCATATACGACAAGATGAACGCAATAGGGGTCAACGAGATGCTGATAGAGTCGCCTCAACACGGTGTCCCCCCTGAAGACCTGGGAGCGGAACAGATGCTCAGGGTCGTTGAGACGTTTTCGGCAAGGATGCTCGAGCTGGAAAAGGATGCAAGGATCAGGCACATAATGCTGCACAAGAACTGCGGAAGCCCCTCGGGTGACACGTACGGTCATCCCCACTCTCTCATCACTGCAACACCGGTGATCCCGAAGCGGGTGAAGGAAGAGCTCGACGGTGCGAAGCTTTATTATGAGTACAAGGAGCGGTGCATATTTTGTGACATCATGAGGGAGGAGGAGAGACTGAAGGACCGCGTTGTACTCGAGAGTCCGCACTTCGTCGTCTTCTGCCCTTATGCTGCAAGGTTTCCGTTCGAGTTCTGGATCCTTCCGAGGAGACACAACTGTTCCTTCAGGGACGTGACCGGGGAGGAGATGGCCGGTCTCGCCGAGACACTCACCGTAATGTTCAAGAAGCTCAGAAGGCTCCTGAAGAACCCGCCGTACAATTACGTGTTGCACACCGCTCCGAGCAGGATACCGAGAAGAAACCACTGGCATACTCTCGGCGAGGACTTTCACTGGCATATAGAGGTCATGCCGAGAATAAGGAGTATCGGCAGCTTCGAACTCGGCTCCGGCATGTATACCCTGACTACATCCCCTGAGGATGCAGCAAAATATCTTAAGGAGGTTTCCCATGGAGATTAAGAGGATTTTGTTCCCGACGGATTTTATGGAGGGTACTGTTCAGGCCGTTCCCTATGCAGTGGATCTTGCAAAAAAATACGGAGCAAGGCTTTTTATAATTCATGTCATACACGAAGTAACGAGGGCGACGGGCCTCTATGTACCGCACATCACGATAGACGAGCTGTACAAGACGATGGAGGCCGAGGCCGAAAAGGAGATAACCCGTGTGTATCTCGAGGAGCTGCGGGGCTTCGACGACGTTGAGTACAGGGTGCTGAAGGGGATCCCGTACGAAGAGATAATCGGCTTCGCGCGGGACAATGCAATGGATATGATAGTGATGGGGACTCACGGCAGAAAGGGGCTGGACAGGCTCTTCTTCGGAAGCACGGCGGAGAAGGTCGTAAAGGGCGCGCCATGTCCTGTGCTGACGGTCAGGGCAAAGGAGTTTTCAGAGTGAGGACCGTCGGTTCTTCGAGGAGTTTCGAGAGGGAGTCCGCTGTTGAGGTTCCCGGGTAGTGGGCTTTGAATAGATGATCGACCGGTCTGCGATGAGCCCGCAGCGGTCAAGTCATTGCAGGTCGTATCGGGAAAGGTTTTCGGGCTGAAGAGAAATGGTCATGCGTACACAGGTCCTTGTAGTCGGAGGAGGTCCTGCCGGTGCAACAGCCGCCAGGAGACTTGCCGCATCAGGCATCGAGGTCGTGCTCGTAGAACGGGACCTCTGTCACAGGAAACCCTGTGGCGGAGGAATAGCGTCTTCCGCGCTCGAGGAACTCGGGATCCCCAGGAAAACTCCTCTCAGGGTTGTCAACACCATAAGGTTCGTCTCTCCGTCGAGCAGGGTTCTGGACATACCGCTGAAGGGTGGCGAGATACTCGTCGTGGACAGAAAGGCGTTCGACTCCCTGCTGAGAAGCCTTGCACGCTCAGCAGGGGCTGAAGTGCTGGAAGCCGAGTTTTCAGGGCTTCTGTCGAGAGAGAAGAGGCTGAAATCCCGTGTTCTGATAAACGGGAAGCCCGAGGTAGTCGAGTCGGACTACCTGATAGCCGCCGACGGGGTAAACTCGAGGGTGAGAAGCGCACTCGGCATCAAGCTGCCGGGTTATGTCTTCACCCTCTCGTCTTCGGTGGACAGCCTGTCCAGTGACGCCTGTGAATTCTGGTTCGGCTCGGAACATGCCCCTTCATCCTATTCGTGGGTCTTTCCGAGAGCCGACGGAGGAGGCTCCACGGGAGGCTGTTCCGTCGGGACCGGAATAAGCGCCGGCCGTGATGCGAGGCTGTTTTTCGGGCGGTTCCTGAAGAGGCTGAATATCAGTCCGCAGGAAGTGAATGCAAGGGGATACAAGGTACCGCTGTGGAAGAACGGACCCTACAATGAGGGGAAGATACTTTTTGCCGGAGATGCCGCCGCTCAGGTGATGCCCTTTACATACGAGGGCATCTACTATGCCATGAAGTCCGGCGAGTTTGCTGCGGAGGCGGTGATCAGCAACAGGCTTTCGCTCTACGGTAAGTTGTGGCGCAGGAGGTTCCTCTCGAGATTCAGGCTAATGAGAACCCTCGAGGGGGTGTTCTTGCGCAATGACTCCGGCGCCGAGAAGCTCTTCGACATATTCGGCAGGCCCGAGGTCCAGGAGGCATCGATGCGCTTGTGGCTGAGGAAGGATGCAAGCCGTGGAAGCCTCCTGAGCTATATAAATCTATTCAGGAAATTCTTGCATTGAGACTCAAAAGTGCCGTTGTACTCTCCTTACTGATTCACCTTCTGATAGTCTTTCTCCTGACGATAAGGATGACGGTCCCTTTCCGGTTCCAGGACGAAACAGGGCGGAGCCCTCTGAGAGCCCGGATCGTCTTTCCCCCAGAGGCTGAAAAACCCGAGTCGCCGGCTGACAAGAGAGAGATGCGAGTGCCTCCCCCCGTGGCCGCTCCGTCCCCCGATATCCCGCTTGATAGACGACAGCCCCGCCCCGAAGTCCCCCCGTCCGGGACCGAACTCCCGGCGGACACAGGGGTGAGCGGGCCTGAGCCCCCCGGCGAAGAAGGCGAAGGAGGGGTAACGGAGCGACTGCCCGGCGCAAGGGAGCTGTTTGATGCAAAGATAATCGGCGATGTCGCAAGGCTGCACCCGCCGGCGCCCGAGACAGAGGCGGAGTCCGGTGTCACCTTCAATACAAAGGACCTCAAGTATTACAGCTATATGATGAAACTCAAGTCGAAGATCGAGAGGGTATGGCGGTATCCGCCGGAAGCGCTCAGGAGGGGTATTTACGGTGATCCCTACATAAGGTTTACAATAAAGAAGGACGGATACCTCGGTTCCGTGGAGCTGATACGCACGTCCGGCTACAGGGAGCTCGACGAGGCCGCAATGAAGGCGCTCAAGGACGGTGAGCCGTATTGGCCGCTGCCCGAAAACTGGGGAACCGAGGGGCTCACTATCACGGGCCACTTCGTCTATACCCTGTATGGTTCCTACCTGAGATAGGGACGGTCGTGTTGCAATGAATTTAATCTGCTTGACAATCAGCCGGACATCTGGTATAAATGACAGAGGAGGGATTGGCCTGAGGGGGTAGATGAGAGACGAGGAAAAGACAAGGGAGCAGCTCATAGAGGAATTGATGGACCTGCGCCGGCGGGTCGCTGACCTGGAGGACTCGGAGTGCAGGTGCAGGCGGGCGGAGGAGGATCTGCGGAGGGCGAACCGGGCACTCAAGGTCCTCAGTGAGTGCAACCAGATAGTGGTGAGGGCTGAGGAAGAGTCGCGGCTGCTCTCTGATGTTTGCAGGGTCCTTGTTGACGCAGGCGGATACCGGTTGGCCTGGATAGGTTTTGTAGGTGAGGACGAAGCGATGACGGTGCAGCCGGTGGCGCAGGCCGGCTACGAGGACGGCTATCTCGAGACACTCGATATCACCTGGGCTGACACCGGCAGGGGACGCGGTCCCACCGGTACGGCCATCAGGACCGGCACGGTGAGCATCAACAGGGATGTGCTTTCCAATCCCGATTACGCCCCATGGCGTGACGAGGCGATCAAACGCGGCTATCAGTCTTCGATAGCCATTCCCCTCGTAAGCAATGACCGCGTTCTGGGAGCCCTCAACATATACGCCCCTGAGCCGGACGCCTTTGACGACGAGGAGGTTAGGCTGCTGAGTGAGCTGGCCAATGACCTCGTCTTCGGCATCACAACGCTGCGTGCGCGAGCAAGGCACTTGCTTGCCGAAAAGGAACAGGCCCTGCTGCAGAGGCGTCTCGAGGTACTGTGGAACATAGCCCGCATGGCCGACGCCGACTACCAGACCCTGTGCGATCATGTGCTGGCCGAGATCACGGCCACCACACAGAGCCCCTATGCCTTCTACGGCTTTCTCAACGAAGACGAGACCGTCTTGAAGGCCTACGCCTTTTCCGTGGAAGTGATGGAGGAATGCAGGATACAGGACAAGCCGGTCGACTATCCCATCGGCGAGGCCGGGCTCTGGGGCGATGCGGTCCGCCTGAGGAGGACGATCATCGTCAACGACTACCACTCCTATACGGACAAGAAGGGGATTCCCGAAGGGCACGTGATGCTGAACAGGGTCATGGTGGTGCCCGTCTTCAGTCACGGCCGTATAGTTGCCCTCGCGGGAGTTGCCAACAAGCCCACGGACTATACGGAGGACGACGCGCGGCATGTCGAGTCTTTTACCACGAACGTGCAGGTGATCATGGATCGCAGGCAGGCGGAAGAAGAGCGGGAGAGGATGCAGGCCCAGCTTCTGCAGGCACAGAAGATGGAGGCCATAGGGACGCTGGCAGGCGGGGTTGCTCACGACTTCAACAACCTGCTCACGGCGATCCGTGGATACATAGATCTGGTGATGATGAAGGTGAAGGATTCAGACGTGCCCTACAGGTATCTGAAGCAGGTGCGCAGCGCTTCCGCGCGTGCAGCCGACCTCACCCGGCAGCTGCTCCTGTTCAGCAGGAAGCAACCGATGGAATTCGTTCACCTCGATGTCAACAGTATAATCGTCGATCTCCTCAAGCTGTTGAACCGCCTGATAGGCGAGGACATCGTTATAGACACCGATCTGACCCCTGACGTCTGGACTGTTTGGGCGGACAAGGGGAGCATCGAACAGGTGCTGATGAATCTTGCCGGCAATGCACGGGACGCCATGCCGGATGGCGGGACCCTCACCATCAGGACCGAAAACGTGCTGCTTGAAGAGGGCTCAAGCAAGGCCATTCTCGATGCACGACCCGGAAGGTTTGTCTGCCTCACGGTCGAGGATACAGGCGCCGGCATGGACGAGGAGACCATTCAGCACATATTTGAGCCGTTTTTCACCACAAAGGAGGCGGGCAGGGGAACCGGCCTCGGCCTCTCGGTTGTCTACGGCATAGTAAAACAGCACGGAGGATGGATAAACGTCTCCAGTGAGTCCGGCCGTGGCTCGGTCTTCAGGATATACCTGCCGGCCTCTCCAGTCAAGCTGGAAGGGGAAGAGAGAAAGAGTGTCGCCCTGGACAATCTGCGGGGCGGCGGGGAGAGGATTCTCCTTGTCGAGGATGAAGACGGCGTGCGCGGGTTCGCCTCGGAAGTGCTCCGCGGATACGGATACTCTGTGGCTGAAGCTGCAAACGTGAAGGAGGCCATGGAGGTCTTCGAGAGGGAAGACGGCAGGTTCCATCTCGTCGTCAGCGACGTGGTTCTGCCGGACAGGAGCGGACTGCACCTGGCCGATCAGCTGCTGTCGCGAAAGCCGGCACTGCGCATCCTCCTGAGCAGCGGCTATACGGATCAGAAGCTCCAGTGGCCTCTCATTCAGGAGAGGAACTTCAGGTTTCTTCAGAAGCCTTACACCCTGGCCGACCTGCTGCAGGCCGTCAAGGAAGTCCTGGAAAAGGACGGCTGAAGATTTTTGCCTCATCCGCCCGCCCCTTCTTACAATACCAGGCAGGGACCAGGTTTCCTCCCCCGACACGAACGGACATGGACGCGGGATGCAGCTCATACCCTTCTACGGCATGACCCTCTCCTGAGTGGCTGCTATAGTAACATTCGCGACCGGTTTCTTATTGTAAGGATTGTGAGGACTTCATCGAAGAGACAGGAGCAGGTTTCATCTTGAGCAGGCTGATATACACCCTTGGGACGAGCAGGAGGTCTGAGGAGGATTTCGTCGAGATCCTCCTCAGCTTCGGCATAGAAGCGCTCCTCGATGTGAGGCGGTTTCCAAGGAGCAAGATCCCTGCATACAACAGGGACCGCCTCGACCGCCTGATGCGTGAAAACGGTATAGAGTACCGCTTCCTCGGGAATGAGCTCGGGGGGTTCAGGAAGGGAGGCTACCAGGAATACACCCGGACGGAGGCCTTCAGGAAAGGGATCGAGCGGCTCGAACGGTCGGCGGCTGAGAAGGTCTCGGTGATCGTTTGCGCCGAGAGGTTTCCCTGGAAGTGCCACAGGCGGTGGATAGCGCGCGAGCTGGCGGCCAGGGGATGGCGTGTGGTGCATATAATCGACAAGGGCAAGCTCTGGGAACCCCGCAACCCCTGAAAGATTGCCTTGTTGACGTATCAACGACTAAAATATACCGATGGGCTTCTGGAGCGATATCAAGAGGGATTTTCAGGCTGTCTTCGAGAGGGACCCTGCAGCGCGCAGCAGGCTCGACGTCATACTCAGCTACCCAGGGTTTCACGCGATCCTCTTTCACAGGATAAACCACATGCTGTGGCGGAATAAGGTTCCGGTCCTGCCGCGCCTGATATCAAACATCGTGAGGCTGCTGACAGGGATCGAGATACATCCCGGTGCAAAGATCGGGCCAGGTTTCTTCATAGACCATGGAATGGGTGTAGTGATAGGGGAGACGGCGGAGATCGGCGAGGATTGCCTTCTGTACCAGGGAGTCACTCTTGGTGGAACCGGAAAGGAGAAGGGCAAGCGCCATCCAACGCTCGGAAGACGGGTTGTCGTTGGTGCCGGGGCGAAGGTGCTCGGTGCCATCAGGATAGGTGATTATGCTAAGATAGGTGCCAATGCCGTTGTGCTCAAGTCGGTTTCCGACCATTCCATAGTAGTGGGGGTCCCGGGCAGGGTCATAAAGAAGAAGGTCGTCAGGGTCACCGACCACGGCATGGAAGAGGTGCTGGACCACGTCCATATGCCGGATCCCGTGGAGGAGAGGTTCAGGGAGCTCGAGAGCTACATCGGCCATATCGAGAAGAGGATAGAGCAACTGGAAGGAAAGGGAGGAAGGATGAGAGTCTACAATACCCTCTCGGGGAAGAAGGAGGATTTCGTTCCCCTCGAACCCGGCAGGGTCAGGATATACGTATGCGGTGTGACGGTCTATGACTACTGCCATATAGGGCACGCAAGAAGCGCCATAGTCTTTGACGTCATGAGGCGCTACTTCAGGTACAGGGACTTTGACGTGAGGTATGTCAGGAACTTCACCGATATCGACGACAAGATAATCCGCCGGGCAAAAGAGGAGGGTATCCCCTGGGACGAGGTGGCGAGAAAGTATACCGAGGAGTACTACAGGGACATGGATGCCCTCGGTGTCGAGAGGGCCGATGTGGAGCCGAGGGCGACCGAGCACATCCCGGAGATAATAGAGATGGTCAAGACCCTCCTGGACAAGGGGTATGCATACGAGGTGGACGGCGACGTCTACTTCGAGGTCAACAGGTTTCCCGGCTACGGCAAGCTCTCCAAGAGGTCGATGGACGAGCTGGTTGCCGGTGCGAGGGTCGAGGTTGACGAGAGGAAGAGGAACCCTCTCGACTTTGCGCTCTGGAAGGCCGCCAAGGAGGGAGAGCCTGCATGGGACAGCCCCTGGGGGCCGGGGAGGCCGGGCTGGCACATAGAGTGCTCTGCGATGAGCATAAAGCACCTCGGCGAGACCTTCGACATCCATGGCGGCGGCGCCGACCTCATATTCCCTCACCATGAGAACGAGATCGCCCAGTCCGAGGCCTGCACCGAGAAGCCGTTCGTCAGGTACTGGCTCCATAACGGCTTCATAACGATTTCCAAGGAGAAGATGTCCAAGTCCCTGGGCAACTTCTTCACGATAAGGGAGATACTCGACAGGTTCGACCCCGAGGTGATAAGGGCTTTCCTCCTGTCGACACATTACAGGAGCCCGATAGAGTTCTCCGAGGAGCAGCTTCTCGAGGCGGAGGTCTCGATCAACAGGTTCTATTCTACGGTGATGCGGGTGGAGGCAAGTCTCGGGAGGATGCCCGACAAGACGAGGACTACCGCAGAGGAGGAGATCCTCAGGGAGATGCTCGGCGGGTTCAGGGCGAGATTCGAAGATGCGATGGATGACGATTTCAATACCGCCCTCGCCCTGGGACACATGTATGAGCTCCTCAGGGAGATAAACAGGTATCTCGACTCCAGGCCGGCCGGACAGTCTGCAAGGGAGTTGCTCACGGAGGGTATGAATATGCTTAGGGAAACCGGGAAGGTGCTGAACATCTTTCAGAGGTCCCCGGCACAATGGCATGCCTCCTTGCTGAGAACCAAGAAGCTGCCGGTAACCGAGGAGGAGATAGATAAAAAGCTCTCCGAACGTCAGGAGGCGAGAAAGGCCAAGGACTGGCAGAAGGCCGACCGGATACGCGATGAACTTCAGAAGGCCGGGATCATTCTCGAAGACACCTTGCAGGGGACGGTCTGGAGGGTCAAGGTCGGGAGTGAATGATCAACGGCAGAGGGTTTCAGGGCAGTGGCTTTACGGCGTCAACTCGGCTAGGGAGGCGCTCCGCTCAGGAAGGATCGTTTACGAGGTCTGTCTCCACCGTGGAAGAACCGACAGGATCAGGGATGAGATCGCTGCACTCGCGGTCCGCAGAGGCGTCAGGGTAAGGTACGTTGAGAGGTCGTTCTTCTCGGAATTCCCGAAGGGACACCAGGGTGTTGCAGTCAGGGTGGGGCCGGAAAGGATGGTCGACCTTGAAGAGCTTTTCAGCATCTCCAGCCGGAAGGGGGAGCAACCGTTCTACCTGATCGTCGACGGGGTCGAGGACCCGCGGAACCTCGGCTCGATCATAAGGACTGCAGAGGTGGCCGGTGTGCATGGACTCATCCTGCAGAAGAGGAGGGTCGCCTCAGGAGAGACCGTTGCAAAGGCGTCTGCCGGCGCTGTCGAGTATCTGCCCGTGGTCAGGGTCTCCAATATCAAGCACGCAATGAGGGAGTTGAGCGCGCGGGGCGTCACGATATACAGCGCGGAGGCAGAGGCGGAGGAGCTGTACTGGAGTGCAGACCTTACCGTTCCGCTCGCCTTCGTTGTGGGCTCCGAGGGGAAGGGGATCAGGACGACGGTGAAGCGGTACTGTGACCATGTGGTGAGGATTCCGGTCCTTGGAAGGATCAACTCTCTCAACGTCTCCGTGGCTGCAGGGATCCTCGTATACGAGGTGGTTCGCCAGAGAATGTCTCGATGATCAGCACGGTTCCCGGTCCATCCAGTACTTGAATTTTTCGGTTTGACATTTCTATAATCAATGTCTTATTCTATTAAGTTACAAAAGGGGCCATCAATTTAAATATAAAATCGAAGGCCTTGGCCCTGTTGAAGCCACCGTAGCTCAGCTGGTAGAGCAGCTGATTTGTAATCAGCGGGTCGGGGGTTCGAATCCCTTCGGTGGCTCCACAAGCACGGCAGGGAAGAGGGAGTGGTTGCCTGACGGAAAAGGAGAGGTACCCGAGTGGCCAAAGGGGACGGGCTGTAAACCCGTTGGCTCTGCCTACGGAGGTTCGAATCCTCCCCTCTCCACCATACAGGCGGCAGGTTACAAGGGGCAGGTGACAAGAGGAAGGAGGCTGTCACCTGCATCTTGTGACTTGCTTCTTGCATGCGGGAGTAGCTCAGTGGTAGAGCGTCAGCCTTCCAAGCTGAGGGTCGCGGGTTCGAATCCCGTTTCCCGCTCCAGTCAAAGCAACACATGATTATATATATGCTGTTTGGGGATGCGGATGGGTGGATTTCAGAGGGTATGGCCCCTGATGTGCTCCGAAGTCCTGTCTTCGGGAATCTGTCCATCTGCGAGGCGTTGCCCATGTAGCTCAGTCGGCAGAGCACGTCCTTGGTAAGGACGAGGTCACCGGTTCGATTCCGGTCATGGGCTCCAGATGCAGAGAGTCCCGGGTCAATGGTGTCTTTTGTGTTGTCGGACGACTTTAATGCCCAATGACTGAATTAAGGAGGAGAAATGGCGAAGGCAAAATTTGAAAGGACGAAGCCGCATGTAAACGTGGGGACGATAGGCCATGTGGATCATGGGAAGACG
>JAADGG010000092.1 GCA_013152485.1 Nitrospirota bacterium
GTGGAGGACGACGGCAACGTGAAGTCCATCCTTGCTGCAGAGACCGGCATCGCCACCATCTTCGGCAAGTCGTGGGACTTTCACGTAAAGCATGCGCTGCGGATAAGCCTCAAGGAGAACCTCGACATCATATACAACACGATCCACTATCTCAAGGAGAGGCTCGACAAGGTCTTTTTCGACGCCGAGCACTTCTACGACGGCTACAAGGACAACCCGGAGTATGCCCTGAAGTGCCTGCTTGCGGCAAGGGACGCAGGTGCAGACTGCCTTGTCCTGTGCGACACCAACGGCGGGACCCTTCCCGGAGAGGTCAAGAAGATAACCTCCGACGTCAGGAAGGCCCTGAAAGCCCCGCTCGGCATACACGCCCACAACGACTCGGAGTGCGGAGTGGCTAACTCGGTGATGGCGGTACAGGCAGGGGCACGGCACGTGCAGGGGACGATAAACGGCCTTGGCGAGAGGTGCGGCAACGCGAACCTCTGCTCCATAATCCCGAATCTCCAGCTGAAGCTCGGCTACGGTTGCATATCCGCCGAGCAGCTCAACAGGCTGATGGAGACATCGCGCTTCGTGACCGAGATTGCCAACCTCAGGCACTTCAAGCGGCAGCCGTACGTGGGGGAGAGCGCATTCGCCCACAAGGGCGGCATCCATGTCTCGGCCATCGCAAAGAGGCCCGAGACGTATGAACACATACGGCCCGAGCTCGTCGGGAACACGCGCAGGGTCCTCATCTCCGACCTCGCGGGCAGGAGCAACGTACTGAGAAAGGCGGAGGAGTTCGGACTGCATATAGACAAGGATTCACCCCAGCTCATGGAGATACTCGCCACGATCAAGGAGCTCGAGAACAGGGGGTTCCAGTTCGAGGCCGCCGAGGCGTCGTTTGAGCTCCTCATGAAAAAGACACTGGGGCTGCACAGGAGGTTCTTCGATCTCATAGGGTTCAGGGTGATCGTGGAGAAGAGGAAGGAGGGGGAGGAGCCCCTGAGTGAAGCCACGATCATGGTCAAGGTGGGAGGACACATCGAACATACAGCGGCCACCGGTGACGGCCCGGTGAACGCACTGGACAATGCCCTGCGAAAGGCGATCGAGAAGTTCTATCCCCAGCTGAAGAGCGTAAAGCTCCTCGACTACAAGGTGAGGGTGCTGGCTGCCGGAAAAGGAACCTCGGCAAAGGTGAGGGTCCTGATCGAGTCAGGCGATGCCGACGGCAGATGGAACACGGTGGGTGTCAGCGAGAACATAATCGAGGCCTCGTGGCAGGCACTCGTCGACAGTATCGAGTACAAACTTCTCAAGGAAGAAGAGTGACACACCTTCTGTACTGAGATGCCCGAGACCTCATACAGCATAAAACTGCCCCTGTTCGAAGGCCCGCTGGACCTGCTGCTGCACCTAATCAGGGAAAACAAGATAGACATATATGACATACCCATTGCCGAGATCACGCGTCAGTATATCGCGTATCTCGACCTGATGAAGGAGCTGAACCTCGAGATCGCGGGTGAATTTATCGTGATGGCTGCAACTCTCATACAGATAAAGACGAGGATGCTGCTTCCGGTCGATGAGGATGTGCCGCCTGAGGAGCGGGAGGACCCGCGAATCGAGCTCGTCGAGAGACTCATAGAGTACCAGGCGTTCAAGAGCGTGGCGTTCGACCTGAAGGAGCGGCAGGAAAGGTGGTCCGATTACTTCTGGAGGGACCCTGCCCTGCCCGAGACAGAGGAGGCCGAGGAGCAGCAGTTTCTGTTCGACGTCAACGTGTTCGACCTGATAGCTGCATTCAAGAAGCTGATGGAGACGGCGCCACCAGAGGTGGTCGCCATCACGAGGGAGACGCTCACCGTAAAGGACAGGATGAACCTTATCACCGAGAAACTGGAACCCGAGAAGACCCTGAGGTTCGAGGATATATTTGAAGGTGATCACACGCCGGCCCAGTTCATAGTCACGTTCCTCGCACTGTTGGAGCTGCTGCGACTGGGCGTCGTAAGGGTCTATCAGGAGAGACCCTTCGGTCAGATATGGATATTGTGGCCTGAAACCGCTGATGAAGCAACGGAGAAAGGATTCCTGAGAGAGTAAGCCCGGCACCCGTGGTCAGCCGGGAAACAGCACGGGAGACTACAGGTTGTAATGAAACGGCAATCCCGTTTCTTTATCGCTGGATCCGTAACGGCAGGAGGAGAATGATGTTTCATACTGCAAGACCAGAGGACATCCTGGAAGGCAGGATAACAGACGTCTATTTCGAACGCACCCTCAGGATACTCGAGGAAAAGGGTGTAAACCCGGTCGTCAAGGCTGAGTTCATGGCGAAAAGCCTGCCCGGCAACTGGCCCTGGGCGGTATTCGCCGGGCTCGAGGAGGTTCTCCACCTGCTCGAGAGGCTGCCCGTGAAGCTGAGGGCACTGAAGGAGGGAACAGTCTTCTATCCCTACGAGCCGGTCATGGAGATAGAGGGCAGGTACCGGGACTTCTGTGTCTATGAGACCGCGATCCTGGGCCTCATCTGCCAGGCATCAGGGGTTGCAACAAAGGCGGCCAGGTTCAAGAGCCTTGCAGACGGACGTCTCGTGGTCAGTTTCGGGGCAAGGAGGATGCATCCCATCCTGGCCCCCATGATAGAGAGGAACGCCTATATCGGAGGATGTGACGGGGTCGCAGTTGTAAAGAGCGGCGAGATCATCGGAGAGGACCCGATGGGGACGATGCCCCATGCGCTGATAATATGCATGGGCTCCACGGTTGAGGCACTCAGGGCATACGACGAGGTTCTGGAGCCGAAACTGAGGAGGGTCGCACTGATAGACACGTTTCTCGATGAAAAGTTCGAGGCCATCAACGTTGCAGAGGCCCTCGGAGAGAGGCTCTTTGCCGTAAGGCTCGACACGCCGTCCTCGAGGCGCGGGGACTTCTACCGAATCCTCGAGGAGGTGAGGTGGGAGCTCGACCTCCGCGGGTTCAGGCACGTGAAGCTTTTCGTCAGCGGAGGCATAAAGGAGGAGGACGTACCGGTACTGAACCCGCTCGTTGACGCCTACGGAATCGGAACCTCCATAAGCAACGCGCCTGTCGTGGACTACTCGATGGATATCATGGAGGTCGAGGGAAGGCCGGTGGCCAAGAGGGGAAAGTGTTCCGGAAGCAAGAGGGTGCTGAGATGCCGCTCGTGCGGTTCCAGGCGTATCGTACCTGCAGCGGTCGAAACGCCACGGTGTGACTGTAGGGGGGAGTTCGAGGACATCCTCGTTCCGGTCCTCGACTCGGGGAGGGTCCTCATAGAGAGAGAGTCGGCATCCGGGATCAGGAAGGGCGTGCTGGCACAGATAGAAGGGCTGAGTCTTTCCTGATGCCGTCACTCTATATCGTAGCAGCGATCCTGATATGGAGCTCCCTCGGCCTGATAGTTAGGCTGTCGGGGGTGGAGGTCCATGTGCTCATCTTCTACTCCACGTGCTTCTCCCTTGTATTTCAGAGCCTCATGTTCACCGGCAGGAACTACAGGAGATCGTTCCCCCCCCTGAACAAACTGCCCTTCATATTCCTGCTCAGCGTCTGTCTACTGCTGAACACCTTCACATTCCTGTTCGCGTATGCCAACACATCGATCGCAAACGCGGTGTTGACCCATTACATCGCCCCCGTGATAGTCGCCTTCCTCGCCGTCCTCTTCCTCGGTGAACGGATAACCGGAAAAGTCATCGCGTCCATAATCCTTGCCTCGGCAGGCCTCTGGATAATGCTCGGCGGCGCCACCATAATGGAGTGCATAAGAAACGTCTTCTCCGAGGGGTTTCACCTTACCCGGGACCTCGTAGGGATCACCTCGGGACTCGTATCCGGCCTTGTCTACGCCGTGCTCGTCATACTCGTGAGGGTGTTCTCACAGAGGTTCAACCCGTATGTCCTGGTATTCATCCAGAACTTCTTCATGGCCCTGATATTGCTGCCTTTCGTAAGGGTCTTTCCTGCGGACAAGATATGGATATTCGCGCTCATGGGGGCTCTGCACTCGACCGCGGCCCCGTTCCTCTACTACAGGGGGCTCAGCTCCGTGCAGGCCAACAGGGCGGCGGTTCTTGGCTATCTCGAACCGGTTGGTGCTATAATCTTCAGTATGATCTTCTTGCACGAATTCCCCCCCCTGAATGCATACATAGGCGGAGGGCTCATACTGCTTTCCGGATACCTGACCGTGAAGGAGGGATGAAAGCTTGAGACTCGATTTCAGACGGCCCGCAATCGCAGGTTCCGCCTCAGAACGAGACCTGGAGCACGTCTCGGCAGAGGAACTTGCGGCACTGGACCTCATCGAACTGAGAATCGACCACTTCTCCGACCTCTCGGACGCATACATCCGGGACATATTCAGCAATGCAAGATCACTGGGAAAGCCCCTGATCGCAACGGTCAGGTCCTCGGATGAAGGCGGGCAGAGGGGCATTCCGGACACCGAGAGGGTGAGGATATTCAGCCTGGTAAAGGATCTCACCGACCTCATGGACATAGAGGCTCGGTCGGGGATATTCGACGAGGTGAGCGGTATTGCACGGGAAGCAGGTGTCGCCCTCATAGCTTCATACCACAGCTTCGAGAACACCCCGTCTTACGACTGGATGTCCGCCCACATAACCGAATACAAAAACAGGGGAGCCGACATCGTAAAGATCGCCGTAACGGCAAACAGCACAGACGACCTTCGCACCATGACCCGTGTCACCGTCGATCACTTCCGGGAAGGCCTCGTAACCGTATGCATGGGGACAAAGGGCCTGATATCACGCGTCTTTTTCCCTGCCGTCGGCTCGCTCTTCACATTTGCATCGATAGGTGGTTCAAAGGCTCCGGGTCAGGTCCCGGTGCGTGAGCTGAGGAAGTACATGGAGGTGCTTATCGGAAGATAGACCCTCAGCCGGCCGGTCTCCATCCCGGAGAGACACGAGATAGCATTTATTCAGGAAAGGTGCTATAATTTATTGTATAGATGGAGAGGGAGAACATTTCAGATACGGAGGTCCTGGGATGAGCATTACCATTGTGGGAGGTGGAATCTCGGGACTCTCATTAGCGTATTTTCTCTTGGCAAAGGACCCGGCGCTCGATCTCCGGGTGCTTGAGGCCGAAAAGAGGCCCGGCGGCAAGATATCCACTGACAGGACCGACGGATTCCTGTGTGAACGCGGCGTAAACGGCTTTCTGGACAACAAACCCCTGACTCTCGAGCTTGCAAGGAGACTCTCGCTCACCCCCCTCAGGAGCAACGATGCTGCCAGAAAGAGGTTCATCTATTCGAAGGGCCGGCTCTATCCGCTGCCGGAATCACCCCAGGCGTTCCTGCTCTCGGGCCTGTTGAGCCCCTGCGGACGCGGAAGGATCTTCTACGAAGTCCTGAGCCCGAGAGGAAAGGAAGAGGACGAGACACTCGCCTCCTTCGCGAAGAGGCGGCTCGGCAAGGAGGCCTATGAAAAACTGATAGATCCCATGGCTTCGGGCATATATGCAGGGGATCCCGAAAGGCTGAGCCTCAAGAGCTGCTTTCCGAGGATATACGAGCTTGAGAAGAGGTATGGAAGCCTCATAAGGGCACTGCTCAAACTGCAGAAGAGTGCAAAGAAGAGCGGCAAGAGCGTCGGCCCCGGCCCCGGGGGAACGCTCACGTCATTTTACGACGGGATGGAGACGATCATCGGTTCGTTGAGGGAGTTTCTGGGAGAGAGGCTCCTTCTGTCCAGAGGAGTGAAGTCGGTTGACAGGAGCGGCGGCCGATACAGCCTCCATCTTGATGATGGAAGCGTGACGGAGTCGGATTCCGTCATACTCGCCTGCCCTGCATACGCAGCGGCAGGGATATTGCGGGACCTCGACCCTGCCCTGTCGGAACGCCTCTCTGAAATTCCCTACCCTGCCGTCTCAGTGGCGTGCCTGGGATTCAGGATCGAGGACATCCGGCACGGTACCAACGGCTTCGGCTTCCTTGTGCCTGCATCCGAGAGGAGGAGGATCCTGGGAACCCTATGGGATTCGAGCATATTTCCCAACAGGGCGCCCGAGGGATACGTCCTCCTGAGGACCATGATCGGCGGCGCAAGGGCACCTGAACTCGCAATGGAGGATGAAGAGCGGTTGACGGGCATTGTGCTCGAGGAGTTGAGGGACATCATGGGTATCGATGCTGCACCGGACTTCGTCCGGGTCTACAGGCACGAAAAGGCCATACCACAGTACAATGTCGGTCACGCAGCACGACTTCAGGAGATCGACAGGGCCGTCTCCGGGCACGAGGGCCTCTACCTGACGGGCAATGCTTACAGGGGCATAGGGGTCAACGACTGCATAGAAAACTCCTATAAGCTTGCCCGGGAGTTACACTCAAAAACTTAACAAATGTCCTGCGCTGACAGGAAACGTGCAGGACGGAGAAGGAGGAGATCATGAACGATCAGGAAGTCCTTGAGATTCTGAGAAGGGAAAACCATGAGTTCCGGCACCTCGAGGAAGAACACAGGACACTTGATGCAAGGCTTACAGAGCTGGAGAATAAACACTTTCTGACCCCGGATGACGAGATCGAGATCAAGGCGATCAAGAAACAGAAACTCATCAGGAAGGACAGAATGGCTGAAATGATACGGGAGTTCAAGAAACCCGCGGCAATAAACTGAGGAGGTTCAGGAGATTGAGAAGCAAGACTATCAAGGAGGGGCTCGAGCGCGTTCCTCACAGGACACTTCTTTACGCAACCGGTATTCCAAGCAGTGAAATGGGCAAACCATTCATCGGAGTGGTCACGAGCTTCACAGACATCATCCCGGGACATATCGGGATGAGAGACCTCGAGCGGTTCATTGAAAAGGGCGTTCACTCAGGCGGCGGCTATCCCTTCCTTTTCGGTGTACCCGGAATATGTGACGGCATTGCAATGGGACACAGCGGCATGCACTATTCCCTGCCTTCGAGGGAACTCATAGCCGACACGGTGGAGAGCATCACGGAGGCGCATCAGTTTGACGGCCTTGTGCTCCTGACCAACTGTGACAAGATCACCCCCGGGATGCTGATGGCCGCAGGCAGGCTCAACATCCCCGCAGTGGTCGTTACAGCGGGCCCCATGCACTCAGGCCGCCTGAAGGGCAAGAGGCTTTCCCTGGTCAACGACACCTTTGAAGCCATAGGAAAGTACAAGAAGGGACTGATAAAGGACAAGGAACTCCGCGCACTCGAGATGTGCGCCTGTCCGGGCGCAGGCTCGTGCCAGGGAATGTACACGGCGAACACCATGGCCTGTGTCACCGAGGCCCTCGGCATGAGCATCCCTTACTGCGCGACCGCCCTGGCAACCGATGCCGAAAAGAGGAGGATAGCCTTCGAGAGCGGGCGGAGGGTGGTAGAACTGATAAAGCGGAAGATCACACCAAGGAAGATAATGACCCTCAAGGCGTTTGAGAACGCCATAAGGGTGGATATGGCCCTCGGGGGGTCAACGAACACGGTGTTGCACATTCCCGCCATTGCCCATGACGCAGGCGTAGAGCTTCAGCTGGATCTCTTCGACGAACTGAGCAGGACGACACCGCACATAGCCGACATGCTGCCGGGAGGCAGGCACTACCTCGAAGACCTCCACTACGCAGGCGGCATACCGGCGGTACTCAAACGTCTTGAAAACCTCCTGCACGACACCGCAACCGTCAGCGGTCTGAAGATCAAGAAGATCGCCGGCATGGCCGAGATATCGGACCCGGAGGTCATAAGGCCCCTCAGCAGGGCCCATCACAAGGAGGGCGGCATAGCCATCCTGAAGGGCAACCTTGCGCCGGAGGGTGCGGTGGTCAAACAGTCCGCGGTGAGCAAAAAGATGATGCGCTTTGAAGGTACGGCCGTGGTCTTCGACTCTGAGGAAGACGGCATGAAGGCGATCCTGAACGGAAAGGTATCACCAGGGGATATCGTCGTCATAAGATACGAGGGACCCAAGGGGGGACCGGGCATGAGGGAGATGCTCTCGCCAACGGCTACGATCGCGGGACTGGGCCTGAGCGAATCCGTTGCGCTCATCACGGACGGAAGGTTTTCGGGCGGTACCAGGGGACCGTGTATCGGGCACATATCACCGGAGGCCATGGAGGGCGGACCGATAGCCCTGGTCCGGACCGGTGACAGGATAAGGATAGATATACCGGGAAGGAGGATGGATGTCCTTCTGTCCGACGAGGAGCTGCAGGAGAGGCGCAGCAGGTGGCGACAGCCTGAGCCGAAGATAAAGAAGGGGTATCTGTCGAGGTACGCACGCCTGGTCAGTTCCGCCGCCTCCGGTGCCGTGATGAAATAACACCGCACGCATTGAAGGACGGGGTGGAGAGCCGCGGCAAGGAAAGGCTGAACATGGGTCCGAAAAAGAAGATCGCCATAGGTGCAGACCACGGAGGGTATCATCTGAAGAACGCCCTCTCGGGCTTTATACGGCAGTCAGGGTACGAGGTCATCGATATGGGGGCGTTCAGCAACGAGCCCTCGGATTACCCTGACTATGCCAGGCTCGTTGCCGAGAAGATCCAGTCAAGGGAGGCATGGAGAGGGATTCTGATCTGCGGCAGTGGAGTCGGGGCGTCGGTGGCCGCAAACAAGCTCAGGGGCATGAGGGCTGCGGTCTGCCACGACACTTACTCCGCCCGCCAGGGCGTGGAAGACGACGCCATGAACATACTCTGCCTCGGGGCAAGGGTGATCGGAGAGGAACTGGCAAAGGAGATAGTGATCTCATATCTCCGTGCTGAATTCAAGGACCTTGAAAGATACCGCAGAAGACTATCGAAGATAAAGGAGCTTGAAAGGCGATGGATGACGAGCGGCTGATACATGACTGGCTTGTACGTACATTGAGGTCGAGGTTGTCGAGGGAGTACAAGGAGATAAAGGACAACCTCGAGGGACGCAAGAACGAGTTCAACGGATACTATCCCGACCTCATACTCGGGAATCACGGGATGGTGCTGGCGGTCGTCGAGGTCGAAACAGAGAAGAGCATCAGCAAGGAGAAGGCGTCACAGTGGAAGGCCATATCCGGGACAGGGACGAAACTGATCCTCATGTTGCCGAAAAAGACCGTCAAGACAGTGACTGAAATCCTGTGGGAGGCCTCTATTGCAGACAGGGTCTCGATCGGGACCTATGACATAGTGATAAACATGCCGTAGGAGGAAAAAAGCATAGTGATGGATGACCGGATCACCGGAGTACACACCTGAGCATGGAGAGACTACAGAAACAGCTTATTCAGTTGAAGACCCTCACCGAACTTGCCTCGCTGATCAACTCGTCCTTTGACCAGGTTGAGATAAGAAAAAGGGCCATAGAGGCGACTACAAGGGTCCTGAATGCAGAGGCTGCGAGCCTGCTCCTCCTGGATGAGGCCACGGGAGAGCTGTACTTCGATGTGGCCACCGGAGAGAAAGGAGGACGCGTCAAGCAGATCAGGCTGAAGAAAGGCGTCGGCATTGCAGGCTGGGTGGCCGAGCACGGAACCCCGCTGGTGATACACGATGCACAGTCAGACCCGCGATTCTTCAAGAACGCGGACAAACTCAGCGGCTTCGTTACGAGAAACATCATCTGTGTTCCGCTGAAGACCAAGGAGCGCATTATCGGCGTCCTCGAGGGAATAAACAAAAAGGACGGCCGGTTCGACGACAGTGACCTCGAGCTGATGGAGACCCTTTCGAACTTCATTGCAGTGGCCATAGAGAATGCACGCCTGTATACGGAGCTGAAGGAGACCTTCTACGCCACGGCCGAAACCCTCACCGAGACGATCGAACTGCGGGACCCCTGCACGGGCGGACATACCAAGAGGGTGAAACACTACAGCCTGATCATCGGCAGATATCTCGGACTGACCAAGGACGAGCTCGAACATCTCGAGCTTGCGGCAATACTGCACGATATAGGCAAGATAGGCATACGTGACGACATACTGCTGAAGAAGGGAAAACTCACGGAACAAGAGATGATGCACATGAAGAGGCACTCGATATACGGTGCAGAGTTACTTCAGAGCATAAAGCAGCTCAAGAAAATAGTTCCCGTCGTCAGGAATCACCACGAACGGTATGACGGGACCGGCTATCCAGACGGGCTCAGGGGTGAAGAGATCTCCCTCATGGCGAGGATACTGACCGTGGCCGACAGTTTCGACGCCATGACGACCCACAGGCCGTACAAAAAGAGCATCTCCACCGAGGCGGCACTGGAGGAACTCAGGAGGTGCTCGGGCACACAGTTCGACCCTGCCGTGGTCGAGGCGTTCCTCCAGGCCTTTTCCGACGGTGCGGTATCCTCATGAAGACAGGGGGTTCTCCGCGCCGCTCGACTCACGGTCCGGCACCCGACACCAGGGCCCTGACCTCGTATATCTCCACCGGCTGCTCCTTGCCCTTGACCACCACCCTCTCGAGCCCCTTTATGGATGTGCGAGTGTAGTAGCGGGAGTCCGCTGTCAACAGGTTTCCTATCCTGTTCAGGGTAAACTCCGTTATCAGTATATGAGTGTCATACTTTCTCGTAAGCGCCTCGATCCTCGCCCCAAGGTTTACATGATCGCCGATGACCGTATAATCCATCTTTTTCCCTTCGGCTCCGATGTTTCCAACCACCACCTCCCCGGTGTTTATACCTATGCCTGCATCGAATACCGGCCTGCCTTCAGAGCGCCATTTTCTCTGGAGTTCTTCGAGCCTCTTGACCATGTCGAGCGCACACCTGACCGCCAACGCGGCGTGGTCTTTCTGCTCCATCGGGGCTCCCCAGAAGGCCACTATCTCGTCTCCGACGAACTTGTCGAGCGTGCCCTCCCACCTGAAGATGACCTCCGTCATTGCGCCGAGATACTCATTGAGCATGGCAACCACTTCCTCGGGAGCATGCGCCTCTGAAAACCTCGTAAAGTCCATTATATCGGAAAACAGTACGGTTATCTCCTTCCTTTCACCACCCAGCCTGGCCATGTCCGGATTCTTTATCAGTTCACTGACGACCTTCTCCGTCACATAACTCGAAAACATCCTTCTGATCTCCCTCGCCTTCCTCTCTTCAACGAGGTAGCCGTGACTGATTACGAAGACACCTCCGGACAGCACGGTAAGGAGGGGATAAATCAGGTTGATCCTTATGCCGGCCCAGGTGAAAAGGGCCTGGTTCGAAACGACGACAACAGCGGCCGTCAGCAGGTAACCGGCAACCAGGTGCAACGCCCTCCGTTTCCGGCCTGCAAGCAGTACAAGCAGCCCCGTGACCAGTACAACGAGCAGGTCTGCATACACCGGGGCCTTTATTATGAAGTTTCCGCTGAGTATGTTGGCCAAGACCGTTGCATTCTTCTCAACTCCCGGCATGTTTGCAGAGAAAGGGGTGTTCTTCTGGTCATACGTCGCCATGGCGGAAGTGCCGATGAAGACAACCTTGTCCGTAAACGAAAGAGGCGGGATCCGTCCCGAGAGCACATCTGCCGCCGATATGTGGGCGATGGTTCCCTCCTTGCCGAGATAGTTTATGTGAAGCCGGCCGAACTCGTCGGTGGGGATGAAGCGTTCTCCGAGCTCAACTCCTGCTCCGCCTATTATGCGGACGTCTTCGAGCGGGACACCCATGGCTACACGTGCAGCCTGTAGTGTCAGCGAGGGAATGTACTCTCCGTCGTATTTGATGTAGAGATTTTCCCACCTCAGCTTTCCGTCACGGTCGGGCAGGGGATATACGTGCCCGAAAGTTGCATGGGCCGACAACGTCTCGGGCGGCAGTAGCACCCTGTATGCCTCGATCGATCTCAGGTACTTGATGTTTTCGACCCTCGGAATCGCCTGCTCATAAACAGCGTCTTCAACCTCTCCGTTGAAGGTCTTGCCTTTCTCGACCTCGAACCCGAGGGCCATGACGAGTCTGCCCCTGTGTCTCCTTATTACCTCTGCAAGGGCCGCGTCCGCCCCGGGGGATCCCGGCTCGGGATAGAAGATGTCCACCACGACCGCCCTCGGACCCCCCTCGAAAACCTTCTCGATCAGGTCCGCCTGAAGCCTCCTGCTCCATGGCCACCTGCCGTAAGTCGAAAGGCTCTTTTCGTCGACAGCGACTATCAGTATATCATTTGGAACCGGCGGAGGAGAGATCAGGTTCCGGATCTTGAACCTGTAATCCAGGAGGAGAGTCTCCAGGTATTCGTCGATAACCGGCGGGTTCTTGACTGTAAGGACAGAAAAGACCAAAGTCGCAAGCAGGGGGACGAAGAGGGTCGCCTTCCCGGACAGGCCTTGTCTCAGCCTCTGGAACAGGGATTTTACGGACTGCATTCCTTGAGAAGCCTGCCTCTGTGGTCCCCTACAACCCTGCCCCTGCTCCCTTCTTCGGTGAATTCGATGAGCTCGACCTTGCCGTCCTTACGCTCCATATACATGGAGTCTTCCCCTTCGACAACGGGGAAATACCTCCCCGATATATCCTCGTACAGGTCCACCCTGTAGCGCAGTGCACCGAGCCCCGGGGTCTCCTCTCTGGAGAGGCTGAGAAGGCCGTCTTTTTCATACACCCCGTACTTTCCGTTTTCGTTCCTGTAACCGACGAAATACCTGCCGTCTTCCTTGTGGTATATGTCTGCATTCATGGGATAGCATCCGTCACCCACAACCTCGAAGAACTCATCACCTGAAATCCTGAATGTCTTTCCGGCATCGCACAAGACCCACTCCGAGGTTATCCTGTCGAGGCTGTGGGTCAGCATGACCTTCTCCTTCTTCAGCGAGGTCCTGTCCAGTTTTTCATAGTCGGTATGGACTATGCTGTTGCGGGCGGCTATGTCATGTATGACAATGGCATCGTCAAAGGCATCGACTGCCGCCTGGTAGCGTTCCTCACTCCATATCCGCTCTATATAGTCGTTTATGTCACCATGGATGACGGAAGCCGCCTCGAACTCCGCCCTGGACATGCCGAGCCTCTGAATCCTCTTTTCGGTACAGAGCTGTCTCCACAAGTCCCTGTTGTTCACCGTATCCGAGCTGAATACGAGGGTTTCTCTACCGGTTGAGATCTTTACGCCTATGCACGGAATGCCGTGCCACACCGGCGACTTGACGGCTTCGATGGTGAAACCCTCGGGTGAGCGAAAAACGTTTCTGTCTTCCTCGTAGAAGACGGTGGACGAGAACGGATAGAAACTCTCCGGCTCCACCCACTCCTTGTAGTCAGGATCCTTGAATAGCATCCTCGGCCTTTTCGTCCGGTCGCTTATGACGATCTTCGCAACATCGGGCCCCACGACATCGCCGTTGCGGTCGGTGATACGGAGGGAGGTCTTCCCGCCGCCCTCATCCACGGAGACGATCCTGTACTTTGCACGCGGCCCTATCATCCTGTAGTCGGTGTATTGTTCGCAGGAGATGTCTATTATGTTCTTTGAATCCTTCGAGAGACTCCTGTCGAGGGCCGGGCCGGAAGACCTGACGAGCTCGTCATGGATGTCCTCTGAGGTGAGAAGTAAGAACTTGCGGTCTATATCGGGGGAATACATATTGAAGAGTGCAAGATCCGTAAACCACCTCTTGTGGTCGTCATGGCAGTGGGTGATTATGAGGCCCTCTATCTCCTTGAGTCTCTGACAGCCGATCTGCTGAAACAGGGGGGCGCCGCAGTCTATGAGATAGGTGGACCGCCCGATGGTTACCTGATAGGTGATGCTCTTGCCCAGGCTGGAAAAGGGGCCGAAATCACCAAGTATGCGGACTGTAATGCCGTCAGTCATTTGAGTGATATTTTAGCATAAAAGAGCCTGCTTTGACAGTGTTTCAGCCATTAAATTTAGTTAAGCAACACCTGACGGCCGCTGCTCCTGACGGCCTTGCCGCTTTTTCCCGAAGCCCCTTGGAGACGGCTTCGGGAAAAAAACCGGCCTCAGGAGCAGGCGTCTAATGCATTGCAAAGAGTGTGGTTGCAGATACCTCCACGGTGTTTGTCTCCACATTGCCTGCCTCGTCCATTGCCCTCACAACGAAGTAATAGGTCGTTGAAGAAGTCAGGCCTGTCACGGAGAAGGAAGTAGCCCCTGCAGGCGTTGTGAAGCTCGGAGGCACGAGAAAGTCCTGGCCTCCGGAAGTCGTCGCTATGTATATGAGATACACTATGCTTGATGAAGGTGATATGTTGTCCGTGGCAGCCGTCCAGGTCAGGTCTATCTGGCTGCCAGATATTGCCGTAGCGGTCTCTACGCCTCCGAATGTCGGCGGCATGGAATCACCCGTTGTGGTAGATGTTGCGCTTAGGGTGGTGGCCGAGACCTCGATAGAGTTGCCGTCTATGTTGCCGGATTCGTCCATGGCCCTCACCACAAAGTAATAGGTGGTCGAAGAGGCGAG
>JAADGG010000010.1 GCA_013152485.1 Nitrospirota bacterium
ATGACCCTGTTATCGACAGTGTGATGCCCGTATGGATCGGTGCCGACTGGCACGAGAGGGAGTGCTATGACATGTACGGCATAACCTTCAAGGGCCATCCGGACCTCAGGAGGGTCCTGATGCCGGAGGACTGGGAAGGCCATCCACTGAGAAAGGACTATCCCGAGAAGGGACCCGGGAGGGAGTGGCCCGGATTCCAGGAGGTCCTCGACAAGGCGGAGAAGCTGAAGGAGTTTTCGTGGCAGGAGTAGAGAAGCCGCTTCAGACCAAAGAGCTCACAGTGAGCATGGGGCCGCAGCACCCGTCCACCCATGGCGTCCTCAGGCTCGTCCTCGAGCTCGACGGAGAGACCGTCGTCAAGTGCACCCCGCACGTTGGTTATCTTCACCGGGGGGTCGAAAAGCTTGCGGAGGGGATGACGTACCTGCAGGCACTGCCCCTGACCGACAGGCTCGACTACATATCATCGATGTCCAACAATGTCGGCTACTGCCTTGCGGTGGAGAGGCTCTTCGGGATCGAGGCCCCCGACAGGGCGAAGTTCATCAGGACTATAGTATGCGAGATGACCCGCATAAGCAGTCATATAATATGGATAGCCACGCATGCGCTCGACCTCGGTGCAATGACCGTCTTCCTCTACTCCTTCAGGGAGAGGGAATGGCTGCTCGACCTCTTCGAGAAGCTATGCGGGGCAAGGCTCACGGTCAGTTATCCGAGGATCGGGGGGGTCAGGAACGACGTCTCCCAGGAGTTCCTCGACAGCCTCTACAAGTTCACGGAGGAGTTTCCCAAGAGGATCGAGGAGTACGAGACCCTCATCGACCAGAACCGTATATGGCTCGGCAGGACCAAGGGTATAGGAGTGATCTCGGCTGAGGAGGCCATAAACTGGGGCCTCAGCGGCCCCGTGCTGAGGGGTTCGGGCGTCGACTACGATATAAGGAAGCGTTTTCCGTACGATGCATACGACAGGATAGAATTCGATGTGCCCATAGGCAGCAACGGAGACGTATACGACAGGTACCGCTGCAGGATGGAGGAGCTGAGGCAGTCCAACAGGATCATCAAGCAGTGCATAGAGAGGATGCCGCGGGGGCCTGTGATGGCGCCTGACGCGCCCAAGTTCTCCCTGCCGCCGAAGGAGAGGGTCCTTGCGGACATGGAATCGCTCATACACCACTTCGTCCTCATAACCAAGGGGCCCATGGCCGCCCCCGAGGGCGAGATATACGTGGCCACCGAGGTGCCGAAGGGTGAGCTCGGCTTCTATATCGTCAGCGACGGCACCGGAAAGCCATACAGGATGAGGGTGAGGGCACCGTCCTTCGTCCACGTCTCACTGCTGCCGCGCCTGTGCGAGGGCAGCCTCGTGGCCGACGTCGTGGCCAACATCGGCACGATAGACATCGTGCTCGGCGAGTGTGACAGGTGAAGTGGGGAAGTTGAAAACTCGAGGTTGAAGAGAACTGGAGGCATGGATATTGTCGACGAGATAAGGGCCTTGTCCGGGAAGTACCCTGACCGCAGGGGGGCACTGCTGCCTGCACTCTACGTCGTCCAGAAGGAGGCGGGCTGGCTGAGCCAGGAGGCACTCGATACGGTCTCCAGGGCCCTGAACCTGCCGCAGGCCACTGTCAAGGGCGTGGCGACCTTCTATTCAATGTACAAACACCGGCCCATGGGCCGCCACCTCATACAGTTGTGCACCAACGTGGCCTGTATGATCATGGGAGCCGAGAGGCTTGTGGACCTGCTCAAGGAGAAGTACGGGCTCGAGCCCGGCGGCACGACAGGGGACGGCAGGTTTTCACTTGTGGTCATGGAGTGCATAGGGGCCTGCGACAGGGCGCCGGCGATGCTCGTGGATACGGATTTTCATGCCGGCCTCACCGCGGACAACATCTTCAGGATCCTCGAGGAGTACGAGTGAGGTCCTGATCGTCGACAAGTGTTGTCTTTTTCTGCTGCAAACCGGCCTGAGGCTGCGGCCGTTCGAGGCTGGACAGGGTTTTCATCATGGAAAGATTTTTGTTGAAGAATATCGAGAGTCCCGGTTCTGCAGATATCGACGAATACCTGCGGGTCGGCGGCTATGCCTCCCTGAAGAAGGCCTTCGGGATGGAGCCTGCGGATATAATCGCGGAGGTGAAGGCCGCGGGACTGAGGGGCCGCGGCGGTGCGGGGTTCCCGACAGGGATGAAGTGGGACTTCGCATCGAGGGATCCCAAGTTCCCCAAGTACCTCATCTGTAACGCCGACGAGGGCGAACCCGGCACATTCAAGGACAGGCCCATACTCGAGAAGAACCCGCACCTCCTCATCGAGGGCATGGTGATCTCTGCCTACGCGCTCAAGTCCGAGCGGGGGTATATATACCTCAGGGGAGAGTACCCATACGCAAAGGCGGTTCTCGAGAAGGCGATAGCCGAGGCCTACGGGAAGGGCTTTCTCGGCCCTGACATAACCGGCAGTGGGTTCGGATTCGACCTCAGCGTCCACCAGGGAGCAGGTGCCTACATATGCGGGGAGGAGACCGCGCTTATCGACTCCATAGAGGGCAGGCGGGGACAGCCGAGGATAAAGCCCCCGTTTCCGGTCAACGTCGGTGCCTGGGGGATGCCCACGGTGGTCAACAACGTGGAGACCTTGGCGAACATACCCCTGATCGTCTCGATGGGAGCTGAGAAATACTCCGCGATAGGAAACCCCGAGTGCCCGGGGCCGAAGCTCTTCTCGGTAAGCTGCTGTGTGGAAAGACCGGGTGTCTATGAACTGCCCATGGGGATCACCCTCAGGGAGATCATATACGAGCATGCAGGCGGTATACGTGGAGGCCGTGAGCTGAAGGCGGTCATACCGGGGGGGATCTCCACTCCGGTGCTGACTCCCGAGGGGCTCGACTGTCCCATGGACTTCGTGAATCTTCCCAAGCGCGGCAGCATGCTCGGTTCAGGCGCAGTGATGGTCTTCGACGACACCGTGTGCCTGGTGAAGGTCTGCTGGCGTGCAATGAGGTTCTTCGAGCATGAATCGTGCGGCAAGTGCACGCCGTGCCGTGAGGGTACGGGGTGGATGAGGAACATCCTCGAGAGGATAGAGAACGGTTTCGGGCGTGACGGCGATATAGAGCTGCTCCAGGATATCGCCCTCAGTATCACCGGAAAGACCTTCTGCCCGCTCGGCGACGGCGCTGCAGGCGTGGTGCTCGGGTTCATAAGGAATTTCTCCGAAGAGTTCAGGTATCATATCGCGAACAAGGAATGCATGGTCAACGAGGGAGCGTGAAATACGGGGCCCTGGAGGAGAGGGCACCGGGGAACGCGCAGAATGCGGGACGGATAGATCCCCTGTGGCCGTATTTTCGAGATGAGGGTCCTGGTATGACGGGCAGCCGGAAACCGGCGGACAGACAAGGCAGGAAATGATAAAAGTAACCATAGACGGAAGAGAGATCGAACTCGAACACCCTGTGACGGTCCTGGAAGCCGCGAAGCAGGCGGGTATAGCCATACCCACGCTCTGCTATTTCGAGGGGCTCACACCGTTCGGCGGCTGCAGGCTCTGCCTGGTGGAGGTGGAGAAGCTTCCGAAGCTGCAGACCTCCTGCACCCTCATGACTGCTGACGGGATGGTCGTCAGGACGGAGACGGACCAGATAAGGGCTGCAAGGCGTTCGATGCTCGAGTTCCTGCTCATCAACCACCCGCTCGACTGTCCGTATTGTGACAAGGCCGGGGAGTGCGAGCTGCAGGACCTCGTCGCGCGCTACGGGCCCGAGGCCGGACGCTTCGCCGAGGGCAAGAGGCGTCATCCAGAGAGCTTCGACGACCCGATCATCGTCAGGAACATGGAGAGGTGCGTGCTCTGCACGAGGTGCGTGAGGATGTGCAACGACCTCCAGGGCTCATACTCGATCTCCGTGACCGGCAGGGGCAGTCATTCGTTCGTTGAGCCCTTCTCCGGCGGCAGGTACGACTGTGAGTACTGCGGCAACTGCCTGACGGTATGTCCTGTCGGCGCGATCATGTCGAGACTTCACAGGCATAGTTACAGGCCCTGGTTCGTCGAGAAGGAGACGGAGACCGTCTGCGGATTCTGCGGGGTCGGCTGCTCGATGGTCCTGCAGATGCGGGAAAACTCCATAATAAGGGCCATACCGAGGAGAGGGATCGGGTTCAACGAGGGTCTTCTCTGCGTAAGGGGACGGTTCGGTTACGAGTACGTCGAGGGAGGAGAGGAGCTTACGACCCCGCTCATGAAGGTCGACGGCGAGTTGAGGCAGGTGAGCTGGGAGGATGCCGTCTCGTTCGTAGTGAAACGTCTCAGGGAGATAAGGGACGAGTTCGGCGGCGGGGCTGTCGGAGCCATAGCGTCGGGACGGTGTACCAACGAGGACAACTACATGCTGCAGAAACTCGTGAGGTTCATCTTGGGCTCGAACAACATAGACTCTGCCGCGAGAAACTACTACGCCCCTGCCGAGCTCTACCTCGAGAGGATCTTCGGGCAGGGGATCACGGCGAACCTCATCTCCGGAATAGCCAACTCGGACGGCGTCTTCGTAGCCGGCGGAGACCCGACGGCGATAAACCCGATACTCGGGCTCCAGGTAAGGTCCGTATGGCGCAGCGGCGGAAGGGTCATAGTCCTCGGGGTTCCCGGTGGACTCAAGAGGTTCATCCCTTACGAGCTGACGCCCGTGCCGTACTCGGAAGAGATCGTGCTGTCTGCAATCGTGGGCAGACTCCTCGAGGACAAGCCCCTGAGGGGTGAAAACGCGGCCCTGGAGGCCAAGCTCAGGAGCCTCAGGATTCCTTCGGATGATGAGCTCGGCGCCACGGGCGTATCATCCGAAGATATCGTGAGGGTTGCCGGGGATCTTTCATCCATGACCACCCCGGTCGTGGTCATAGGGCCGGACGTCGTGCAGCGGAAGAGGGCGTCGAAGAGCCTCTTCCTCCTTGGCGCAATCGCCTATCTTACGAATGCGAGGATCTTCCTCCTTGCAGAGAGGCCGAACTATCAGGGGCTTCTGGACATGGGGTGCCTCCCCGAACTCCTGCCCGGCGGAAGGCCTGTCGAGCTCGAGATGTTCAGGCACAAGACAGAGGAGGCCCTCGGCATGAAGGCCCCGGAGGAGAAGGGGCTGAACCTCTTCGAGATGATAGAGGCGGCCGCGGCCGGGAGGCTCAAGGCCCTCTATGTCATGGGCGAGAACCCCCTCTTCAACATCCCCGACAGTGCAAAGGTGGAGAAGGCGCTGGAAAACCTCGACCTGCTCGTGGTTCAGGACGTCCACCTCACCGAGACCGCCAGGATCGCCGACGTGGTCCTTCCTGCAACGGCCTGGCCTGAAAAGGAGGGTACGTTTACCAACCTCGAGAGGCGTCTGCAGAGGGTCAGGAAGGCCAGAAGGGGCAAGATGGCCTCCTACGGCAGGGACGACTGGAAGATCCTTGCAGACATCGCCGAAAGGCTCGGCATGACGAAGACATACCACAGGGTGGAGGACGTCTGGGAAGAGATAATGCACGTGTCGGCACTCCATACAGGGCTCGGTTACGAGGAGATAGCCGGTGGAAGTGCCCTCTGGCCCTACTACGGAGAGCCCCTGAGGGGCATGGAGGGTGATTTTCCCGTAGAGGGACTCGATGAACTGCCCGAGGTCACGGTTCCTGAAAAGCCGTACCTCATGATCGATAGACCTCTGTATCACTCGGGTACGTTCAGCCGGCGGTCCAAGGCGCTCCTCGGTATCCATCCCGGGCCGTCTCTCGTGATCAGCCCGCTGCTGGCCGAGAGACACGGGCTTTCGGACGGGGACAAGGCGAGGATAAGCAACGGACGGGGGGTGCTCGAGCTCAAGGTGAAACTCGACGGGGACATACCCGACAACCAGGTCTTCCTCGCCAACACGTTCGAGGGCTTCGGTGCCATGGGACTGATCGGCTTCGGGACGGATTCCGTCCTGGGGTCCATATACATTGATGACAATACCGTCAGGGTGGAGAAGGTGCTGCGATGAGTCTATTCGAGTTCTTGATGCAACCGGGCATATTCGACATGGTCCTCAATATCGGCGCCATAGTCCTCAAGATCGCCGTTGTCATTGCGGTTGCCATGTTTCACGTCGCCTATGCAACCTATTTCGAGCGCAAGGTCATAGGGCACATGCAGGTGCGGATGGGACCGATGGAGGTGGGGCCGCACGGGCTGCTGCAGCCGGTTGCGGACATGCTCAAGCTCTTCTTCAAAGAGGACATCATCCCTGCCAATGCGGACAAACCGGTCTTCTATCTCGCGCCGGTGATATCCCTGACGGCGGCATTGTCGTCCCTGGCGGTCATTCCCTTCTTCGACGGCTTTGTCATAGCCGATATAAATGTGGGACTCCTTTTCATTCTCGCTGTCTCGTCGGTCGGTACATACGGTATAATCCTCGCCGGGTGGTCGTCTGACTCGAAGTATTCGTTTCTCGGCGGCCTGAGGTCGTCGGCCCAGGTCATAAGCTACGAGGTTGCCATGGGGCTCAGCCTCGTGGGAGTGATAATGATGGCGGGTTCCCTGAACCTCACGGAGATAGTCCGTGCCCAGGAGGCTTACCCGACGGGGATGTATGCCGTTCCGCAGATACTCGGGTTCTTCGTCTTCGTGGTTGCGGCCTTTGCGGAGACGAACAGGGCGCCGTTCGACCTCCCGGAGGCGGAGAACGAGCTCGTGGCGGGATACTTCGTCGAATACAGCGGCATGAGGTTCGCGCTCTTCTATGCTGCGGAGTACATAGGCATGATGATAATGGGATCGCTCGCCGTAACGTGTTTTCTAGGCGGCTGGACGGTTCCGCACTTCGTCACACAGGCCCTGCCCCTGCTCGACCGTGTTCCCGGCATTGTATGGTTCCTGGTGAAGCTCTATTTCACAATATTCTTCTACTACTGGATAAGGGCCACCCTGCCGAGGTTCAGGTATGACCAGCTTATGGGCCTGGGATGGAAGCTGCTTATTCCGCTTGCGCTGCTGAATATACTGATAACCGGGATAATCAAGGTGACGGTGCACTGAGGTGAGGCTGAGGTTTCCGGGGACCGGGTTTGTGTCTCCCGGGCTTTCGACACGATGACGGACTCGTTGGAGATGAGATGACGTTGACTGAACTGATAAGAAAGGTCTTTCTCGTTGAGATTCTGAAGGGCATGGCCCTGACCCTCAGCAGGTTCTTCACAAGACCTGTGACGAGGAGGTATCCAAAGGAGAAGAGACCCGCGGAGCTGGGGTTCAGGGGGCTGCACGCCCTTGTCCGCAACCCTGCAACCGGTGACGCAAAGTGCGTGGGCTGCGGTCTCTGCGCGGCGATATGCCCGTCGAGGTGCATAAACGTCTATACCTCGGAGGGGGCCGAGCACCAGAAGGTGGTGGACAGGTACGAGATAGAGGTGCTGAGATGCGTGTTCTGCGCCCTCTGTGTCGAGGCATGCCCCTACGGGGCCATAGCCCTGACCCCGCACTATGAGTATGCGGACTACAGCAGGGAGGCCCTCTTCATGACCAAGGAGAGACTCCTCGAGAACTGGGACAAGTACATGGGTGAGGAAGGGATGAGATACTTCGACACCTGCTGGAACCCGAAAGATGCCCATTTCAAGACACCCGGTGGACAGGCGATGTTCAAGGGGAGGATCATAGGAGGCTTCAGTGGTTGAGTGGTTTTTCGGATACCTCGCAGGAGCAACGATACTGCTGTCCATACTCGTGGTCCTGGGCAGGAATCCCGTACACAGCGTGCTGTGGATGCTCCTGATGTTTCTGCACGTGGCGGGACTCTATCTGCTGCTCAACGCCGAGTTCCTGGCCGCCACACAGGTGATAGTCTATGCAGGGGCGATCCTGGTGCTCTTCCTCTTCGTTGTCATGCTGCTGAACCTGAAGGAGGAAATGAGGGTCCGTCAGTTTACGGGCGGGTGGCTGTTCAGGGGCCTGATCGCCCTGGGTATAATCTACGTCCTGAGAAAGGGGCTCGAGGGGTTCAGGGTGGAGTTCAAGGGACCGTGGAGCATCGAGGCCGTCGAGCGGGCGACACACACGAAGGCACTCGGGCAGGTGCTCTTCACCGACTACATACTGCCCTTCGAGGTCGCCTCCCTGGTCCTGCTCGTGGCGATTATCGGGGCCGTCTTCCTCGCAAAGAAGCGGCTCAGGTCGTGAGGTCGAGGGAGATGCCGGCGCGTAACGGGCATGTTCCCGGTGGAGTAGATGCAGGATAGAGTACAACGAATACCGGAGGTTCGATAAATGGTGCCGTTATACTGGTATCTGTGGCTTGGCAGCGCTGTCTTTGCGATCGGCGTGTTCGGCTTCATTGCAAGGCGCAACATAATCATCATGTTCTTGTCGATAGAACTGATGCTGAACGGCGTGAACATATCCCTCGTCGCCCTGAGCCATTACATGCAGGACCTCAGGGGCCAGATACTCGTCTTCTTCGTAATAGCAGTTGCCGCTGCGGAGGCGGCCATCGGCCTGGCGATCATAATAGCGATGTTCAGGAACAGGGCCACGCTGCATGCGGATGAGATCGCGGGGATGAAGGGATGAGGAAAAACGTCGACCGGGTGAGGTGTTAGGAGATGCAATACTACTTGCTGATACCGTTTTTGCCGCTCGGGGCCTTCCTGCTCAACCTGATACTCGGCAAGCGAGTATTCAGGAGGCAGGCTCACTGGCCTTCAACGCTCGCCGTGGCAGGCTCCCTCGTGGTCACGGTGATGGTATTCCTGGATGTCCTCTCGGGCAAGACCATAAACGAGGACCTCTATGTGTGGATACTGTCCGGGAACTTCAAGGTCTCTATAGGGTTCATGATCGATCAGCTGACGGTGGTGATGCTGATAGTGGTCACCTCGGTCAGCTTCCTCGTCCATCTCTACTCGATCGGTTACATGCAGGACGACCCGGGTTATTACAGGTTCTATGCGTACCTGAGTCTGTTCACGTTCTCTATGCTCATGCTCGTTACCGCGAACAACTTCCTCCAGCTGTACTTCGGCTGGGAGGCCGTGGGACTCTGCTCCTACCTGCTGATAGGTTTCTGGTATGAGAAGAAGTCGGCCTCGGATGCGGGAAAGAAGGCTTTCATAGTCAACCGGTTCGGCGATTTCGGGTTCGGCCTCGGCGTCATAATGGTCTTTCTGACCTTCGGCACGCTCAACTATGTGTCTGTCTTCGAGAATGCCGGAGGCCTTGCAGCCCAGACAATAAACATCCTCGGTTCGGACATCAACCTCATAACCCTGATCGCGTTGCTCCTCTTCTGCGGGGCGGTGGGCAAGTCCGCCCAGGTGCCCCTTCACGTGTGGCTGCCCGATGCAATGGAGGGCCCCACACCGGTGAGCGCACTCATACATGCCGCTACAATGGTGACGGCCGGTGTATTCATGGTGGCGAGGCTCAATCCGCTGTTCAGCCTCTCTCCTGTGGCGATGGACGTCGTGGCAGTGGTCGGGGCCGCGACCGCACTGTTCGCAGCCACCATCGCCCTCGTTCAGAACGATATAAAGCGCGTGATCGCCTACTCCACCATAAGTCAGCTCGGCTACATGTTCGTCGCCTGCGGTGTCGGCGCCTACGGCGCCGGAGTCTTCCATCTCTACACGCACGCCTTCTTCAAGGCCCTCCTCTTCCTCTGTGCAGGCAGCGTGATGCATGCCATGGGAGGAGAGGTGAACATGCAGAAGATGGGAGGACTCAAGAGATACATGCCCCTGACTTACTGGACCATGCTCATAGCCTCCCTGAGCATATCCGGGATCCCTCCGCTTGCCGGCTTCTTCAGCAAGGACGAGATCCTGTGGATGGCGTTCAACGGCGGCGGCGTGGGCAGGGCGGTCTGGGCTCTGGGCACGCTGGCAGCAGTGCTCACGGCGTTCTACTCGTTCAGGCTCATATACCTCACCTTTCACGGCGAGTTCAGGGGCACTGAGGAGCAGAGGCACCACCTGCACGAGTCACCCGCAGTCATGACGGTGCCGCTCGTCATCCTTTGTATAGGTGCGATTGCCGCCGGCTGGATAGGGATACCCCCGATCATATCATCCATCTTCGGGGTTGAACACGCCAACTGGTTTGCCGGATTCATGAAACCCGTCCTCGGCCATCCCGAGATCGAGGCGTCCCACTCCACGGAGGCCCTCGTCATGTTCTTCTCCGTGGCCGTGGCCGTGGTCGGCATAGCCGCTGCGTGGATCTTCTACGTGAGGAGCCGCGAGATACCGGTCGTGCTCGCAAGGAGGTGCGGCCTTCTGTACAGGGTGCTGTACAACAAGTACTATGTGGACGAGATATACAACCTGATCGTGGTGCGTCCGGCAATGCTGTTTGCAAGGTATGTGCTCGTGGGGTTCAGCGACGGCATTGTCATCGAGGGCATAGTGAACGGGGTCCCCGCACTGATCAACTGGTTCGGGGCGAGGCTGAGAAGGTTACAGAGCGGCCTGCTGCAGAGCTATGCCGCGGTGATGGCCTTGGGGCTGTTTCTGATACTGGCGATAGTCGTCATGGCTTTCAGGTGATTTGCTGGTATGAATTCGGTTTCGGACTTACAATGACGGTTTGATACGGGGAATGGATAAATGGAGATAGGATATCCTGTGCTTTCAACGGTTATTTTCCTGCCGATATTCGGCGGACTGCTGATGCTGCTCATAGGAAGGAACCAGGAGGGTGTGGTCAAGTGGACCGCACTCTTCTTCAGCATCCTCAACCTGGTGCTCTCCCTCCCCCTCTTTACGGAGTTCGACAAGTCGAGCTACACGATGCAGTTCGTGGAGCGCAAGGCATGGATACCCGACTGGGGGATCGAGTACTATATCGGGGTTGACGGAATAAGTGTGCTCTTTGTCCTACTGAGCACCCTGATCACCATCCTCTGCGTCCTCATATCGTGGAACTCGATAAAGACGAAGGTGAAGGAGTTCTATGTGGCCCTGCTCCTGATAGAGGGTGCCATGATCGGAGTCTTCTGCTCCCTCGACTTCTTCCTCTTCTACATATTCTGGGAGGCGATGCTCATTCCCATGTATCTCATTATCGGGGTATGGGGGGGACCGAGGAGGGTCTATGCAGCGATAAAGTTCTTCCTCTACACTCTCGTGGGAAGCGTCCTCATGCTTGTCGGCATAGTGGTCCTGTATCTCAAGTCGGGTACTCTCGACATCCTTGAGCTCTCTCAGGCGACGCTGCCCCTCAGCCTGCAGCTGTGGCTGTTCTGGGCCTTTTTTGCCGCATTCGCCGTCAAGGTCCCGATGTTTCCCGTACATACGTGGCTGCCCGATGCGCACACCGAGGCCCCTACGGCCGGCAGCGTGATTCTGGCGGCGATCCTCATAAAGATGGGAGCCTACGGGTTCCTGCGGTTCTCTCTTCCCCTATTTCCTGAAGCGGCGAAGGCGATGACACCGGTGATGCTCGGCCTCTCCGTGGTCGCCATCATTTACGGCGGCCTCGTCTGCTTTGCACAGACGGACCTGAAGAGACTGATAGCCTACAGCTCCGTGAGTCACATGGGGTTCGTGACACTGGGCATATTCACCCTCAATGCACAGGGCATGGAGGGTGCGATACTGTACATGATAAACCACGGTATCGTGACCGGAGCGCTCTTCCTCTGTGTCGGCATAGTATATGACAGGACACACTCGAGGGAGATCGCGGACTACGGCGGACTCGCCAGCCTGATGCCGGTGTATGCCGGGTTCTTCATGCTCTTTACGCTTGCGTCGATCGGGTTGCCCGGGCTCAACGGTTTTGTCAGCGAGTTTCTGGTGATCCTCGGAGGTTTCAAGGCGAAGAAGCTCGTCGGCGTCCTTGCCGCCACGGGTATCATAATAGGGGCCGGATACATGCTCTGGCTCTACCAGAGGGTCTTCTTCAACGGAGTGAACGACAACATCGCGCGGATAGAACCGATGGGGTTCAGAGAGGCCCTGCCCCTTCTGGTCCTGTCGGTCTTCGTGTTCTGGATAGGTGTTCATCCTGATACATTCCTGAGCTTCATGCATGTGAGCGTCAATCACCTGCTTGAGAGCGTCAACTACGGCGCCTCAGACACAATGATGGCTGTCAAGGGCCTGACCGGAGGTTACTGATTATGAACATGTCCATGCTTAAACCGCTTCTGCCCGAGGTTATCATGGCCTCTTCCGCCCTCGTCGTGCTCCTGTTCGAGCTTGTTGTGAGGAAGAAGGAGACGGCCGGAGTGCTGAGTATCGCGGCGGTTGCCGTCGCGGCCTACTGCGTGCCGCAGTCTGTCGGCAAGGCATTCGGCGGTATGTTCGTATCGGACGGCTACAGCGTCTTCTTCAAGTTCATATTCTTCATAAACCTTATCCTCACCGTCCTGCTCTCGATGAGATACCTCGTGATCGAGAAGACGAACCACGGCGAGTACTACTCCCTCGTCATGTTTTCGACACTCGGGATGATGCTGATGGCCTCTGCCGGAGACCTCATAGTGCTGTATCTCGGCCTCGAGTTGATGGCCCTGAGCTCCTATGTACTTGCCGGATTCATACGTCATGACGTGAGGAGCAACGAGGCTGCCATAAAGTACTTCCTGCTCGGTGCCTTTTCATCCGCAATTCTGCTTTACGGTGTATCGATGATCTACGGCCTTACGGGCACGACCGACATCTCGCTCATCGGGGCTGCCGCGGCGGAGAAGGGGCTCTCCACCCCTATGCTCCTCTCCATGATATTCCTCATGGTCGCATTCGGGTTCAAGATTGCGCTCGCCCCCTTCCATATGTGGGCTCCTGATGTATACGAAGGCGCACCTACATCAGTCACCGCCTTCATGTCGGTGGGACCGAAGGCGGCCGGATTTGCAGCGTTCGGCAGGGTCTTCCTTACGGGATTCGGCCCGCTCAGCGCGGACTGGACCGGCATCTTGATCGTTCTCAGCATACTGACGATGGCGGCAGGCAACATACTCGCCATACAGCAGGGCAACATAAAGAGGATGCTCGCCTACTCCTCCGTGGCACATGCCGGATATGCAGTGCTCGGAATCATCGTCGGTGGAGCCGACGGACTCGCCGCCATGATGAACTACCTCTTCATCTATGGGTTCATGAACATAGGGGCCTTTGCCGTGGTCATAATGCTCAGGAGCGAGGGGTTCCAGGGAGAGGCCCTGGAGGACTACAAGGGGCTCGCCAAGACGCATCCGTTCGCAGCCGCGATGATGCTCGTATTCATGTTCTCCCTCACGGGCATTCCGCCTACAGCCGGGTTCATAGGCAAGTTCTATCTCTTCAAGGCCGTGATAGGCGCCGGTTACACGTGGCTTGCAATAGTTACCGTCATATTCAGTGCCATATCCGCCTACTTCTACCTCAGGGTCGTGATGTACATGTACATGCTCGAACCCGAGGGCGAGGCCGTCACGCTCTCACTCTCGCCTTCACTCGGCCTTGCACTCCTGATAACGACCATAGTGGTCATCTTCATTGGAGTGTATCCGTCACCCCTGCTCTCCTTTGCCCGCCTTGCAGCAGGCTGATAAGCAGTAATTTCGGATGCTTTTGAATGATTTCGAATGAATTCAGAAGAGAAGAAGTCTTTATTGTTGGAAATTTGACTTTTCCCGCCCCGGTATGTTAAGTTTATTACTTGACTTATTTATTGCGGCGCTGTATTCTATATTTAGAGAGAGAAAGAGGCAAGGGTTCTTTGAAGGGTACCGTAATTTGATCGATAGAGTGCTCGCTTTCTCCGCGACGTCCTGACGAGGGGTCTTAGGGACTCGAGAGAACATTCAAGGTAAGGGAGTCAGCGGTAAATGTGGTGAGCAAGGCCCGAAGGCTCTGAAAGGCCGGAGGGAAAGCCTAAGCATTTACCAAGACACCCACCTGTGAGCAGGGTCTCAGAGGACCAGGATACCCGGGGGTGTCGCGGGGATCAAAATAAATAAGTCATAATCGTCTACAGAAGTATTGTAGCGTCCTGTTGACCTCTTTATCCATTTGGCGTAGAAAAGCGTAGAGGTTTCATTATTGTTCTTTGAGAACTAAAGAGCAGGTCCCGTCTGTTCGAAAGTGGATGCTCGAAAGAGCAAGATGGGAAAAAAGATGAGAGTTTGATCCTGGCTCAGAGCGAACGCTGGCGGCGTGCCTAACACATGCAAGTCGAACGGGTTTATGCTGATGAAGGGGC
>JAADGG010000058.1 GCA_013152485.1 Nitrospirota bacterium
CACCCCTTCGACTCCATGCCAAAGGATATCAATAAAAGACCCTCCCTGTCTACACCTAATCGTAAAAAATTGGTTCGATTTCGTAAAAAAAACACCCTTTCGTAACGCCATGCTTGTGGTGCGCCCGGTCTTCCACACCTACAGGGTATCCAAATCCCGAATAATAAGTCAAGCTCCGCTTCCGTTCCGGCGCAAATGAAAGGGAGACCGCCTCAGCCGTAGAACTCCCTGACCTTCCGTACAACGTATGACACCTGATCCTCCGTCAATTCCGGATACAGGGGAAGCATCAATGCCTTCCCGAAGAAGGACTCGGTCCTGGGAAGGCTGACACCGTTCAGACCGAGGGCACTGAACTGGTGCACCCCCTTCCCACCCCACTGGACGGCGGTCTCGATGCCGTTCCTCCTGAGAAACGAGGCCAACTCGTCCCGTCCCTCGGCCTCGATCTCATAGTTCTGGAAAACGTCGTAATGGTCTCCGTCTTCAACGGGGGGAGGGGGAAGCCTAAGGCCGTCAAGGCCGGACAGCCCTTCATGATAGCGCCTGGCGATATCGCGGCGGTTCTTTATGCGGGCATCGAGACCGGCCAGCTTGAAATCGAGGATGGCGGCATGGAGGTTGTCCATACGGCAGTTGAGACCCCAGAGGTTTATATCCGTTCCCCTGCCCCTGCCATGGTTTCTGAGCATCCGTATCTTATCCGCAAACGCCTCGTCGTCTGTAACCACTGCACCGGCATCACCGAAGGCACCCAGGAGCTTTGCGGGGTAGAAGCTGAAGCAGCCGGCCAGTCCGAAGGTGCCCGCCCTCTTTCCCCTGTAAGCGGCCCCGATGGCCTGGGCAGAGTCTTCGATTATTACGATGCCGTACCTGCGTGCAATATCGACAAGTTTGTCCATCTTGCTGCATATCCTGCCGTTCAGCTGCACGGGTATTATGGCCTTTGTCTTCGGGGTAATGACCGACTCCACGAGGTCCACGTCCATGTTATGGTCGTCGGCGATATCTACAAATACGGGTTCGGCTCCGAGGAACCTGATCACCTCGATCGTCGCCACAAAGGTGTGGGATACCGATATGACCTCGTCGCCGGGACCTACTCCGGCTGCATAAAGTGACAGGAGCATGGCATCCGTACAGCAGCTGACTCCGACGGCGAACCTGCTCCCGACGAATTCCGCAAAGTGCTTCTCGAACCTCTCGAGGTCCTCTCCGAGTATGAAAGCCCCTCGAGACAGAACGTCCCTGATTATTTCGGTGTATTCCTCTTCCTGAAGACGAAACTGCAGCGGATAATCAAAGAATCGCACCTTCCACCGCACTGTCATGCCTCCGCCATCGAGACCGAAATCTCTTCGTACAGTCTCTGCGGGGTGAGGCCGCTGCGCTCTCTCAGGAAATCCGCCCCTCCCACCACTCCTCTCAACACCTCTTCCCTTATGCCGAAACGCCTGAAAACCCCGCTGAAGCCGCTCTCGGCAAGAACCTCGGCTACGGCAGAGCCGAGCCCTCCCCTCACGTTGTGTTCCTCCATAGAGAAGACCGCCCTGTGCGCTGACGCAACCCCGGATACGAATTCCGCATCAAAGGGCTTCAGTGTATGCATGTTGACTACAGTGGTGCCGATACCCTGTTCAGAGAGCATTCCGGCAACACGCATCCCGGAGTGGACCATATCGCCTGTTGCAAACAGGGCAATGTCTCTTCCTTCCCGCAATACCATCGGCCTGCCGATCTTCAGGTCGGGGGGCTTGTCGTGTATCACAGGGCCGCCCCTGCCTCCGAGCCTGATATACATCGGACCGTCATGCTGCAGGGAGATCGCTGCAACGGATTCAGCCTCGAAACGGTCGGCAGGAACAACCACGGTCATGTTCGGAAGGGAACACATCAAGGCGAGATCCTCGAGGGCAAAGTGGGTGAACCCCTCGCAGCCATAAGTGAAGCCGCCTCCCACTCCGACGAGCTTGACGTTCAGGCCGTGATAAGCGATATCAACCCTTACCTGCTCGAACGGCCTCATTACGAGAAAAGGAATGATCGAATAACAATAGACGTTCTTGCCGCACAGGGAGAGGCCGGCGGCGATGCCTATCATGTTTGCCTCGGCCACCCCCACGTTGTAAAACCTCTCCCGGCTTTCCGCCTCGAAACCGTCGAACAGTTTGAATCCGAGGTCGGCAGTGAGGACAAAGAGGTCACGGTCGTCCCTGTAGGCCTCGAGGAGTCTCTTCATGAAGGCGGTCTTCACGTGAGCAGTTCCTTCAGCGCTCTTTCATATTCGTTGTCGTCCGGCGAACGGTAGTGCCATAAGACATCGTTCTCCATGAACGAGACACCTTTCCCCTTCACCGTATGCATGATCAGTACGTTGGGTTTCCTGCCGGACAGGGAATCGAGGGCATCGAACAGGGCCCCGAAATCGTGACCGTCAACCTCCTGCACATGCCATCCGAACGCCTCCCACTTCTCTCCGAGCGGTTCCAGCCCGATTATGTCCCGAGTGCGGCCGAGGGCCTGCATCCTGTTGTAGTCCACAAGAGCGATCAGGTTATGGAGCCGGTGGTGACCTGCAAACATCACGGCCTCCCATACCGACCCCTCGTTCAGTTCTCCGTCACTCAGCAGAACATAGACCCTGTACTCACCGCGGTCGACCCTGGCTGCAAGGGCCATTCCCGCAGCAATGGAGAGTCCGTGTCCCAGAGAGCCGGTTGAAGCCTCTATCGCCCGGCCCGGATCCCTCACCGGATGCTGCTCCAGGGTCCCTCCGTTGACGGCGAAGCCGTCGAGCTCCTCCCTGCTTATGAAGCCCTTCTCGTGCAGTACGGCGTACAGGGCCGGACACGCATGCCCCTTGCTGAGAATGAACCTGTCGCGGTCGTTGCCGGACGATGTATTGAGGTGGCGGAAGTACAGGGCCACGAGGATCTCGACCACTGAAAATGACGGCCCGATATGCGGACTGCGGGTTTTGTGAATCATGTCCAGAACAGACTTCCTCACCCTTCTGGCTGTCTCCTCGTATCGAAGCAGTTCACTCCTGGTTTCCATCTCCTGCTCCCCGCCTGGTCCTCGAAAGGACCAGGATGGTTTCGAATATTATTCTCATGTCCGTAAGGAACGAGCGCTCATCGATATATTTCAGGGCAAGCCTCAACTTTTCCGGCTTGATCTTCTCCCTGTATGCCTCGTGAGGATCGGGACTTCCCTTCAAGATCTCGCCTTCGTCATGGAAGGTGAGAGAAGCCCAGTCCGTGATACCCGGGCGGACATCCAGGATCCTCATCTGCTCACGTGAGTACGTCTCCACCTCCATGGGGACCTCCGGTCTCGGTCCAACGATGCTCATCTCACCCTTCAGCACATTTATGAGCTGAGGCAGTTCATCCAGTTTGTATCTCCTGAGAAAGGCTCCAAGTCTCGTGATCCTCGGGTCGTCTGAGGCGGTGGATGGTCCGCCGGTCCTTTCAGCGTCGGCTGTCATTGTCCTGAACTTGTATATCCTGAAGGGCCGTCCGTATCTGCCGACCCGTATTCCCCTGTAAAAGACCGGACCCGGGGAGTCGAGCTTGATCGACACGGATACAATCAGCATGAATGGACTCAGAACCATCAGGCAAAACAGAGAGGTTATTATATCAAAAGTCCGCTTCAGAAAACCGTACACCGCCTCCCTCATGGCATCCCCTGACCCGTTTCCGTAATCCTGAACGACCCAAGCAGCCGGAGCCCGAACCTCTTTATCCTCATTCCCTCGCCGGCCTTGACAAAGCCCGCCTTTTCGATCACCCTGATGGAGGAGAGGTTTCCACGCCTCACAACATACCAGAAACTGCGCCCGGGCCTTTCCTTTGAAGACAGGATCTGCTGTATGGCGAATGAAGCTATCCCGCGCCGCACGTGCCCGGGATGCGTCCATGTGTCTCCGATCTGAAGGTCGTCCGGAGACATGAACGGAAACCTGAAGTAGCCGGGAAAGATCCCCGAACGATGCACCAGCTCCTGTCCGTAATAGACGAGGAACAGCCCGTAGTCCCTGTTCCTGAAAACACGCAGGTAGTGCATCATCCACCAGACTGCAAACGGCATCAACGGCATCCCCGAAGGGACGATACTCGACACCGAGGGATGCCAGAACCTGAACGTATACCCCTTCTCCAGGGTCGTTCCCGCACGGGTTATATCCTTTGACTCCTTGCGGTAAAACAGATATTCCATCAGCACCCCTTCCGGCTCATTTCATCGAGATCAGCAATCAATGGAGGGCATCTCGCCGGGACCGTAGGCCGGAACTTCACGGCAAGCCCACCCTGAACGACCGGCCGGCTTCTCATGAAACGTGGAAGGACTTCACCGAGCCACATCCGTCTTCATGCCGACACTCATATTCCGGTCACCCGAGCCGTGCCCCGCCCTGCCATCCTCTCCAGATGGTCGATCATGGACGTATAGACGCGGGCTGCAGAGAACCGTTCCTCAAACAGTCTCCGCGCATTTCCGCCCATTCGGCGTCTGAGCCGGGGATCGTCATACAGCTTCAGGATGACGCTCACGAGGCTCTTCGCGTCCCCGGCACCGTAGAGCAGTCCGCATCGGTTTTCAGAGATGATCCGGTCCAGTTCTCCGCGAAGACTCGAGAGCACGGGCAGCCCTCCGCTGAAGTATTCGAAAACCTTGTTCGGCAGACTTTGGGGGGCATTCTCAACATACGCCGCCAACCCGACGTCCGAGATCTCCATCAGTGCCCTGATCGTTGCGGGAGAGACCCAGCCGGGCAGAACCACGTTCTTCAGCCTGCCGGTGCGACGTCGCAGGGAAGACATCTTCCCGCCGTCGCCGCAGAGGACAAACTGGATCTTGTCACCGTGAGTACGCTCCAGAAACACCGCAGCATCTATCAGCGTCTCAATATCATAGGAAGCCTCAAACTGCCCCCAGAAACAACATATAAACCTCTCCGGTACGACTCCCCTGTCGAGGAGAAACCGCCTCTGCCGCCCCATCTCTTCCTCTCCGTAAGACTCTTCAAGGAACGCCAGCGGGAATACCGCGTCCGTCTCACGGCGTTCGCGGCCGGCATATTTGAGCCCCCAGTCCAGGTAACTGCGGGATACCGCCGTCACGGCATCGGCCTCACGGAAGATGAGGCGGTTTACATTGAATGCCGGCTGCAGGGCAAGCCGTCCGAGCCGCTGCAGCCCTTTCGGCAACACGGTCAGGAAGATATCCGGCCACAAGTCGCGGACATCGATGACAACCGGTATATTATGGCATCCGGCATATTCTATTGCAACCTTGCACATTCCCGGAGTCGGAAGACCGGAGAGGATGATGTCCGGCGGACTCTCGTCCCTGATGCGGCGTCTGAAGGCCCGTGTCATCTGGTGGTTGAACCACAGCCTTCCGAATCCGATGTTCCTGTTATAGCCTCTCGCGTACAGGAGTTCGATCCTGTAGCGGTCGTTTATCCTGATTGTACTGTCCTGCCGGACACGCTGCCTCTTGTGTGCATGGACGAACGTCGGAGCCCACCTGACGACACTATGACCCCGGTCCGCCAACATCTCCGCAAGGATACCGTACCGGAACAATCTTGACGGACCATCCACGGGAAGGAGTTCTCCGATGTGTACCAGCCAGATCACCATGCTTCAGACTCGGGGTGTCTTCATCCGAGAGGCGGTTCCGTTCATTAGAGGGTCCCGTTCGTCACACGGTCCGGCCTGAAAAGAGCTCGAGCAGTCTGTCCGTTATAAGTGTTATATTGAAGTCCTTCTCGACCTTCTCCCTTCCGCGCATGCTCAGAGTCCTGTAGTAATCGGCATCCCTGACAAGCCTCTCTATCACGTCCGCGAGCGACTCCGCGTCCCTCTCGCTGACCATTATTCCGCTTCCGTCACCGATAAGTTCCGGGATGCCGCCGGTACAGGTCGATATCACGGGAATCCCGAACGACATGGCCTCGATCAGTGCCACGGGAATGCCCTCCTTCACACCATCGTCGGTGACAATGCTCGGCAGCACCACGGCATCAACCTCACCATCGGCATACATGCCGAGGAGCTTCTCATGGGGCAGTCTCCCCAGAAATCTGACGTCGCAACCAGCCGGAAGTCCTTCGGCCATCTCTTTCAACTCATCCTCCAGAGGTCCGTCGCCCGCAATGAGGCATCTGAATCTCACCCCCTTGTCCGACAGTATTCTGCACGATTCCAGCAGATACCGGTGCCCCTTCTTGGGCACCAGGTTGGCGGGACAGAGAAGCGTGAAAACCTCGTGCGGCACTGCGGGCCTCCTGACATTCCTCCTGACATCCACGCCCATGTGAACCGTCAGAATCTTCTCCTCGAGGGTACGGTCATCTATGATTCCGGCCAAATCCTCACGTCCTCCTTCATCTATGGTCCTCACGAAAGATGCAGAGGCGCATTTAGCCCTGAGGATATTGTTTTCAGCTATATCACCTCTGTGAGCAGTAAAGCTCCACGGTATACCGGAAACCTCTGAGATGACGTAAGCCATGGTCGAAGGAGTCGAAGCCCAGTGAGCATGAATGTGAGTAACGGATGCATCTCTGAGAACCGCTGACAGGTATATCGCCTTTGGAAATACGATCAGGTTCTTCAGTGCCGTCTTCAAGTTCCCTGCATTAAAGGCTATGGTGTTTATTATTTTAATAAAAAAACGCGGCTTTCTGCAAACGAAGAAAAGGAGTCTTCCTGCAATGGCCGTGTTGATCCAGGGAAGGCACAGGGTGTCTTCTGTCAGGGGTCGGGCCTCCCCGTGGAAGAGTTCATCCGACCTGTCCCTCGGTATGACCAGAAGATTCACGCCCTTTTCCCGCAGAGACAGCATCTCCGTCACGATGAATGTCTCCTGTGTCCCGAACGGGGCCTTTACGGTGATGTAGGCGATCCTGTCCATCTCCTAAAACGCTCGCAGGCCTCTACGGTGTTCGGCTGCAAGCTTCCTGTAGATCCCTTCCGTCGCCCTGACCATCTTTTCCGCACTGAATTCCGTCAAGATACGCTGCCTTCCCGAGAGTCCCATCCGTGCCGCCTCCTGCCCGTTGTCCAGGAGATACAGGATCCTTTCCGCCAGGGAGGAAGCGTCGCCCGGAGGGCACAGAAACCCGTTCTCGCCGTCGGTTATCAACTCCCTGTTGCCGCCCACATCGGTCGCGACAACAGGGAGGCCCGCCAGCATGGCCTCCATCATCGCGTTGGAGAGTCCTTCATACAGCGACGTCATGACGAACACGTCCATCTCTTCCAGCATGGCAGGGACATCGCTCCTTTCACCCGTAAAGACCACCCTGTCCGCAATGCCCGACCGCTGTGCATATCTCTGCAGTTCGGCTCTCGATTCACCGTCGCCGATCACGATGAAATTCACCCGGGAACCGGCTCTCTCCAGAACGATCCTTGCCGCATCCAGAAACAGCCTGTAGTTCTTGGAGGGATGGAGCCTGCCGACCGTGCCCACCGTCCTGAAGGCTGTGCTCACCGACTTCCGGGCCGTCTCCGGCCTGCCGTGTCGGCCGGCTTCCCTGAAGAAGTCATCCGGGTTTATGCCGTTGTGCACGGTAAAGACCTTGCCGGCATCGAATGCGTACTTTTCAACGAGCGTCTCGGCGGCCCTGCGGGAGTTGCAGATAATCCCGTGCGAAAAGCGAGCGAGTATCCTGTCGAGAAGTATCCGGCCCCTGTCTTTATCCTTGCCCGCCTCCGGCAAGCTGCGTTCAGAGGCGATTATGACAGGCACCCCGGTGATGACAGCCGCTATCCTCCCGTAAGAGTTTGCAGAATAGAGATATGTATGCACTATATCCGGCCTTATGGTCCTGAAAAGCCTGACGAGACTGTAAAGCCTCGAGACCTCCCGGTTCCTTCTTCGGCGGAGTTCCACCACCTCGATGCCCAGATCCCTGAGCTCTTCCACCCAGCAGCCGCCGCTGCTCAGGCTGATGACGACGGGATGAAACTCGTTCCCGTCGATTCCCCTTACAAGTTCATAAAGCTGCCTCTCGGCCCCTCCCCTGTTGAGCTGTCCTATCACATAACAGATCTTAAGCATTACCTCTCTTTCTTGTATCCCGAGGGATACGCGGAACGAGGATTGGAGATGGCCTCCAGCAAGTCATCCATAATGGCATCTTCCGGCCACACGTGACCCTCATGCCAGACCATATCCCTGTCCCACCAGCCCGGACAGTCGTAAACGGCCCTGCTCTTGTAACAGTAACTGATCTCGAGAATCCTGGGGTTGCCCTCCCGGTCGAGGACGAAGTCGAAAGCGAGGCTCTGCGTCCCGAGCCTCTCGGCCGTCTCAAAGGCGATCTCCACGCACCTCATATCGACCCTTCCGGTATCATAGTCGATATCTCCGCTTCCCGAGGCGCGGAAATCTCCCGGCCGTGTATTCCTCGTAAAACCGAAGGCCCTCTTTCCTATCACCGTTACCCTGGTGTCGAAGCGGTTGTCGGGAAGGAAGTCCTGAAAATATACGTATCCCGACTCCCTGGGAACGAGAGGCCTCCGTCTCCTTGCAGCATACAGCACTTTAGGCATGCGCGCCAGTTTCCTCAGCAGTTGTCCGGCATCGGCGGTTTTCCTCAGCTTTGTCCCGGCATCCGCAAAATATCCGCCGGCAGGGGCAAACCCTCCGGAAAAGGCCTTCCTGCAAAGCTCCCGGGCCTCGCTTCTCGTTCTGACCAGCCTTACGTTTTCAGAAGAGGCACCGCAGCGCAGCTTGAAGACCTTTGGAAACTCGGCCTCTTCCGTCCATCTCATCGCCGCGTCTTCATCGAAGAAGACATAGGTTCCGACGAGGGGGGCACCGACGGCTTCCAGGAGGTATTTCTGGCCGATCTTGTCATCATAGTGCCAGCAGGTGGCTGTATCAGGGAAGACCTTGATCCCGGCTCTCTCTGCCGACGCTATTATCTGCCTGGCTGCAAGCCGGGCCCTCGGGTCGGCGTGGGACCAGTGCCACAACAGGCCGTTGACATCCTTCAGACGCCCCATGATGCCGGAGTCGAAACAGTCAACGACCCTGTAATCTATCCCCCGTTCCGAACAGTACCGTATCCAACGGTCCGAGAAACTCCCGGGACTGCCGTGTATCGCAAGCTTTACAGACATATGCCTCCTCCCGTATACTTCGAGAAACAATGCGTCAGAAGAACACTCGAATCAGGATCAGGACACCGGGGATCCCTCCTTCCTGGCCAGAAAAAAGGCAGTGTCTTCGAGGACGTGCTCGGAGTTCACCATCCTCAGGTACGTCCTGACCGCAGGCAATATCAGACGGTAAGCCACCATCGACTTCAGGGTCACGGCCCTGACGGAGAGGGGCTTGCTGTGGATCCTCTTGACTTCGAAGCCACCCCACCTCAGTTGTTCGACAACCTGACCGACCGTGTATTCAGTAACGTGATGCGGCGACATGAGTACCGCCCTCCGGCCCCTGAGCACCCTGAGAATGTTCGAAAAACGGTAACGGCTCGGCGTCGAGACTATCAGGAACCCGCGGCTCTTGAGGACCCGGCCAGCAGCCTTCAGCATAAGGAGGGGGGCAGGCACATGCTCCCAGACATTGTTGCACACAACGACATCAAAGTATTCCCCGCTGTAGGGCGGATCGCAGGCATCCGCCACACAGAAATCGATCCCGGGAAAACGTTTCACCGCGTAGCGGACAGCAGTCAGGGAAGAATCGAGCCCTGAAATCTCCGCCTCCGGAAACCTCTCCCTGATCGCAGCCGTGATATGCCCCTGGCCGCAGCCGATATCCAGTATCCTGGGGGCGGTCCTGCCCTCATCCAACGCCGCCCTCAGCAAGTACAGCGTAGAATCGATCCTCTGCGTGTGGAACCAGCCTTCCATGTTGGCTTCTACTTCGTAGGGGTCGCCTCCTGAATACTCGTCGCTGTCGCACAACCTCCGGTAAGGAAGGAACACCGGAAAACCGTCGGGGTGTACGGCAAAAGCAAAACCGCCGCATGAGTCCTCCTTCCAGTCTTCGTACGTGCATCCGTCAGCCGTTGAAAGCGGTCTCGAGCGGGACCAGTCATAGTACTTGCCGGGTCGAATAAGCTCTCTGCCGGTTCCGGTCTTCATAGCATCCCGTGATTGAATATGGTCTCCAGGACCTCCCTGTGAGACTCGCATGAGATGACGTTGCGCATGCATGCAATGGAATCCACTGCATACATATGCTTCACTACGGCGCCCCGGGAGTTCAGTTTGCTCAACACCCTGTTGTGAGCCAAGGCCTTGCTCATGTACTCGTGTTTCACCCGTTCGCAGAAGCGAAGCCATTGCGCCTGAACGAAGCCGTCATCCCCGACCGAACGTGACCTGTCCATGAAGGCCCCGAAGAACAGCCGTTCCGATTCCCCGTCCATCCTTCTGGCTCCTGCGTGTACATCGGATTGTACGTAGGGTATCATCTCCATTGACGAGCTGAGGTCGTCTGCGATCAGCAGCTTCACCAGGAATCCCTCGTGGAAGGGCTTCTCCTGGCCGGGCCAATCGAATATCAGGTTGCCCTGGCCGTAAACGATGTGAGCGCCTTCGTACTCCTCGTAGCAGCCGGGACAATGCGTATGCTGGACTATAACGGCATCGGCCCCCGTTTCCACCATGAAACGGCACGTCTTTTTCAGCCTCGGGCTCGGATAGGGATAGTTTTCGTTCCCGCCATGAAGCAACACGATCAGGTAATCAAAAGCATCCCTGTCGTTTCTGACCCTGCGCACGTAATCTATGAGGTCGAGTGGATTTGCACCGCCTGAACCGGTTGTCGCCACCGAGAACTCATGCTCTGCAGCAGCAAGGATTCCGATGCTTATCCCACCTGCCCTCCTGACGAGTATCCGGCCGGCCTCCTCGAGATCCCTGCCTGCTCCGACCGTCGATATCCCGGCCCCGGAGCATACGCTCAAGGTGTTCTCGAGACCTGTCAGACCGTGATCCATGATATGATTGTTTGCAAGGTTGACGACGTCTATCTTCGCCTCCCTTATGGCATTGATGCAGTCACTTCCGACACCCAGTACGGGCCCGCATTTGACAATAGGAGCCTCATCCTCTATAAGCGGGCTCTCGAGAGACACGATGGAGAGGTCGGCTGATTCAAACTCCGGAAGCAGGTCATTGAATACAGCCGGGGCGTCACCGCTTCTGAACAAGGGTTCGTTCCTGCCTACCGGACATATATCACCACCTATCACCACGCTAACCACGTCACAACACCTCTTTGTAGATCTCTTGGACGACCATCAGCTATGCGGCCCGGCCGTGCCTTTCTTCTTCCGTAATCCCGCAACCCCTCCCAAGGCTTCGATTCCACTCCCCAGCGCAACGGAGGCAAGCGCAAAGAAGACCGCAGCCGGCCCGAATCCTCGACAACTCCCCAGGTAATACCGCAGACTCTTGAGTCTCCAGACCAGGGGCTTGAATCGCCTCTTCCCGAGGGAGGACTGTCCCTTGTGTACTATGATGCTCGAAGGTACAATCACCGTAGAGAAACCCGTCCTGCGGACCTTTTCATGCAGTATGAACTCTTCCAGGAAAAGAAACGTATTCTCGTCAAGGAGTCCGATCTCACGGAACAGCCTGCTGCGTATAAGCATGCAGGAACCCGATATTACATCCACCTCCCTGGGCTCCCGGAAGTCGTATTCGCCAAGATAGTAGTGGGCCTTTATCCACCGGTTGTCAGGCATGAGCCACCTTCCGGGGCCAACCCGCCAGAAGTACTCCGGCAGCATGGGCCTGCGCCTGGCACAGTTGACATCCAGCCTCCCCGATTCCGTAAGGATCTTCGGTCCGAGCACCCCTGCACGAGGGTCGGATTCAGCATAGTCGACGAGTTTTCCGAGAAAGTCCGGCTCCACGATGGTATCATTATTGAGGAGCAGTACATAATCGGCACCTGCACCGAGGGCATATGCTATGCCGGCGTTGTTGCCTCCAGCATAGCCCAGGTTCTTTCCCGTCTGTATGAAGACATGCTCCCCGAACTCTCTCCTCAGCATCTCCTCCGAGTCGTTGTCGGAGCCGTTGTCAACTATTATAATACGACGGTCCGGATAGTTGACAGCCTCCAGCGAGCGAATGCATTCGATCGTGTCCATATAGTTCATGTAGTTCAGGACTACTATGTAAACAACGGGCCTGCTCATCTCTGCATACAGCGGCAAATGTTCCGTGGCACCTGAAGCCGGCACGCTTCAAGATCGGAAAAACCGGACGGAGAGGCGCCGAAAGCAGCCTGTCCGTTCATGCCTGGATCGACGGCGGCACGGTTGCCTCCTCTTCTCTAATAGCCGTACACCGCAAGGCGTTCGGCCACATCATGCGCGAAAGCCCGCAATCCGGCCTCACTCCTGTACGCATATGCACGGTCTCGTCTCACCAGTCCGGATACCCGCCGAACCTCTTCATCCCCTGCTTCCAGCTCACAGAAGCCGGCAAGTTCCCTCAACGATTCATACGGGCTGCTCACGAAGTCTTCATACTTCAGCTCGATGGCACGTGAACCGAGAGCCCCTACATGCTTCTTCGCCTCCATCACGTATTCTTCCCAAAGGGAGAAAGCCCCTTCCAGAGAGGCACAGCGTATGGAATCGGTGAAACCTCCGCGCTTCGGCCGGAGCCAGTACAATGCCTTCATTGCACGATATCGTGACTTCTTGTATTCGAACCCCTTTCGTTGCCTCGCCACAAGGCTGTTTGCCACATCAACACCATTGCGGCATATGTGAATCACCCTCGCACCCGGAAACACTTCGAGCCATATTGGAAGCGTGTACGTATTCCTTGGATCCTTCCACCCCCAGGGGACGTCCAGGTTGAACAGGCTGCGGCAACGGAGGTATTTCCTCCATCCGAGGAACGAGACAGCGGCCGGTGTCTCTGAAATGTAACGGATATGGTCGACGGCGAGGCTCCTTATCTCCCTGTTTCCGAGCAAGAGACTGAATGGTTTCGGGCAGTCCCAGGCAGCGCAACTCTGACGCAGGAGCCACTCGTTGATATTCAGGAAGAACAGGGCCTCGTGGTTGTGCTGTTTTCTGCAGCCTGTAAACAGGCCGAGTCTCTCCAGCAGTTGTGCGATCATGGCAGTGCCTGACCGGTGCATTCCTATGATTATCAAGGGGCTCATCTTGTTTTCTCTCATCGAACCATCACCGTCCGGTAAAAGCTTGAAAAAACCGCCGGTCGACGACCTGTAATGTTCACCGGACGGTACCGGCATCTCACCGCACTCTCGTCGACGGCCTTCCCCGCGGCCTGAGCGTGGATTCCAGTCCGAGCTTCCTCACTATCTCCATCTGCCACCGCGCGTCACCATATGGAGACTGTCGCCTGACACTCATCCGGATCCTCTCGAGAACATCTTCCGTCAAGGGCTCGTCCACATACCTGTCCCAGTCAGGAGGAAGGGCGACCGGGGCCCTGTCGAGCAACATGCGCATCCCGTCCCCGATCACCGACCTGTGAGACGACCACAACCATTCCTTGGCTGATTTCACCAGTCCTGCCCTGACCGGATTCGCCTCTACATATTTCAGCCCCGTCAACAAGTGTTCGCCACTCTGAACAACAAAGCTTTTGTAGCGGCCCTGCCATACATGACCGCTCGTTCCGTTGTCCCGGTGATAACGGCGGACATGGCTTGTCATCAGCCACTGCATCCACTTGCTGAGATCCTCTGCCTTTGTCGGCATCAGGATCATGTGAAAATGGTCCGGCATCAAGCAGAAAGCAAAGACCTTTACGGAATAGCGGGCCTTTGCATCCATCATCAGCTCGACAAAAGTTCTGTAATCCCGGCTTCTGTGGAAAACGCGCTGTCTGCCGTTACCGCGATTAAGCACATGATATACAAAACCGTCAACCAGTCCCCTGCGAATCCTCGGCATCTCTCACTCTTTCCTGCAGAAAAAGTAGCCTGTCCCCTTTTAGATTTATCACTTGAACCTGACGATCTTCCTGTAGAGATGGAGGTAGCTGAGGGAGAAGAGCAGGAATATGCAGATCAGCGCTGGCGTGTTCGAGTGAAACGGAAAGGCCGCCGCGTTGAACACCGCCACA
>JAADGG010000036.1 GCA_013152485.1 Nitrospirota bacterium
GCATTGGATCAAAAAATGATCTTGAATTTTGAATCTCGTGTTTTGGATCCCGAAACTAAATCCGTTCAAGATCAACATCACCTGTCCTTAACTATAGCTCTTCTGTTTTTTACCGGACACTATGTATCCAATCACGGACACTCTATCTTGATCCAGCGGGGGAGAAGGCACTGTTTCGGGGATTCGGGAAGATTTTTTCGGGATCACGGGGTCGACCTTGATAAAATGTTTTAAAACAGGTACTATATTAGACTTAAAATCGGCAGGCATGCCTGCGGTGACGCAGTGTTGCCGTCAAGAGAAAGAATAATACCCGGAGGTGAAAATGTTTGATTCCATAGCATGGGCGCTTGGCCCGGCCCCCCAGGGAGGTGCGGAGGGAGGCCCTCAGGCGGTGTTCGCGAACTTCGTACCATTGATTATCATATTCGCCATCTTCTATTTCCTGCTCATAAGGCCCCAGCAGAAGAAGGCCAAACAGCACAGGGAGATGCTGGCCGCCCTGAAGAAGGGCGACAAGGTGATAACGAGCGGCGGCATATACGGGGTAGTGGACTCTGTCGGGGATAGGACCGTTACGGTCAAGGTCGCCGAGAACGTGAAGATCAAGCTTGGAAAGGCATATATTGCAGCCGTCAGATCCACTTCAGAAGAAGAGTGAGCCTGATATAGAGAGGCTGCTTGAGAATCCGAAGGCCCGTCTCTATATCGAGGCAGCAGACAGATACCTCGACAGTATCGGCTACACCGAGCATGGGCTCAGGCATTGCGGGATCGTCTCGAAGACGGCATACAGGATCCTGAAAAAGCTCTCCTATCCTGAGGAGAGCGCGAGGCTGGCAGCGGCAGCGGGTTTTCTGCACGACATCGGAAACCTGCTCGGCAGGAAGATGCACCACAAGATGGGAGCGCTCCTGGCCAAGGAGGTGCTGGAAGAGGCCGGATTCGACATCGTGGACATAACGAGGATCATGACCGCCATAGTGATACACGAGGAGGACGAGGGATCGATTCCCGACGAGGTGGCGGCGGCTCTGCTTATTGCAGACAAGTCCGATGTCCACCGGAGCCGGGTGAGAAACCCGTCCATGGTTACGGAGGACATACACGACAGGGTCAACTATGCAGCGACAGAGTCTGAGCTCCTGATAGAGCCCGAGCAGAAGCTGATAACCCTCTCCCTCGTGATCGACACGAGGATGTCTCAGGTCATCGAATACTTCGAGATCTTCCTCTCGAGGATGACGTCCTGCCGCAGGGCGGCGAAGGTGCTCGGTACGGAGTTCAAGCTCGTCATAAACAATACACGAATGGCGTAAGGAGGATAGATGAAGAGTATCAGGTGGAAAGTGGCCCTTATCGTCGGCACCGTTGTCTTGGCCATCGTATTCTTTCTTCCAAACACCCCTGCGTTCAAGTACATGCCGAAGTGGTGGCAGGAGAACATGCCGAACCGCGGCATAGCACTCGGCCTCGACCTGCAGGGCGGTATTCACCTCGTATTCGAGGTGGACGGTGACAGGGCGGTGGAGATAACCACCGACAGGATCGCCCAGAGGCTGAAGGGGATCCTCGAGAAAGACCATCCGGACGCAGAGGTCCACGTGGAAGGCCTGCAGATAAAGATCTCCCCGAACACTCCGGAGATAAGACGGGCGGTTGAAGACGCATATGCCAACCTCGAGGTGGTTCCTTCCGATACGTCTCTCGTCTTCCGGATATCCGCCGAGGAGGCGAGGAGGATCCGCAACAATGCCACTGAGCAGGCGCTGGAGACGATCCGCAACAGGGTCGACCAGTTCGGAGTGGCGGAGCCCGTCATTCACCGCCAGGACGAAAACGAGATCGTCGTCCAGCTACCCGGATACAAGGACCCCAAGAGGGCCGTTGAACTGATAGGCAAGACCGCACAGCTCGAATTCATGCTCGTGGACGACGAATCCCCTGTGGCAGCCGAACTTCCATTCAGGGTGAAGCCCGGGGAAGAGGACGAGATACTGGAGAAGTTCAAGGACCGGATACCTGCAGACGATGTGATCCTGTTTCAGCGCATCGAGAACAAGGAGACGGGAGAGGTTTACAAGAGGCCGTTCCTGCTGAAGAAAGAGGTGCTCCTTTCAGGAGATCTCCTTGCAGAGGCGAGGGTTGCGATAGACCAGAGGTTCAACGAGCCGTACGTCTCCATAACGTTCAACAGTACGGGGGCCAAGATATTCGAAGAGATCACCGGCAAATACGTGAAGAAGCGCCTCGCCATAATACTCGACGGCAATGTCTACTCCGCGCCTGTCATACAGGAGAGGATAGCGGGAGGCAGTGCGCAGATAACCGGGGCGTTTTCGCTGGATGAGGCGAAAGACCTCGCCATCGTGCTGAAGGCCGGTGCCCTGCCTGCGCCTGTAAAGCTCATACAGAACGTCACCGTGGGTCCGTCCCTCGGCAGGGACTCCATTGATGCAGGTAAGAAGGCGGGGGTTATAGCGGTGCTCCTCGTGGTCGTCTTCATGGCCCTCTACTACAAGGTCTCCGGCCTCATAGCGGACCTCGCGATGGTGCTCAACGTCGTGCTCCTCCTCGGGGCCATGGCCGCCTTGAACGCCACGCTCACGCTTCCGGGCATGGCGGGCATAGTGCTCGCCATAGGAATGGCCGTGGACTCGAACGTCCTCATGTTCGAGAGGATGAGGGAGGAACTGAGGGCTGGCAAGACCCCGAGGGCCGCCGTGGACTCCGGCTATGACAAGGCCTTCATAACCATCGTCGATGCCCATATAACCACGCTCATAACCGCCGCCGTCCTCTACCAGTTCGGGACCGGTCCCATAAAAGGGTTTGCCGTGACACTGTTCCTGGGTGTGCTTATAAACCTCTTTACCGCGCTTGTCGGCACCAAGACGGTCTTTGACATCATAAACTCGAGAAGGGAGGTCAGGAAGCTGAGCATATGATAGAGATAATCAAGAAGACAAACATCGACTTCATGGGACTGCGTAAGATCACCGTGGTTGTGTCGGGCGTCCTCCTCCTTCTGGGGTTTGTGGCCGTGTATCATCTGTTGTCCGGGACCGCCAACCTCGGCATAGACTTTGCCGGCGGAACGGCCGTTCAGATAAAGTTCGAAAAGCCCGTCGGACTGCAGGAGGTGAGGGATGTGCTCGAGGCCGGCGGGGTAAAGGACTTCGACCTGCAGGACTTCCCCACCGTGAACAAGGTCCTCATCCGGATAAAGAAGAGCCAGGAGAAACTCGGCGGGCTTTCAGAGCAGATAATAACGGTCCTCAGGGAGGGCTTCAAGGACAACAAGCTCACGGTCGACTCCACGACAGAGATCGGACCGAAGGTCGGGGCAAAGCTGAGACGCGACGCGATATGGGCAATCGTGTTGGCCACCATATTCATCCTGGTCTACATTGCGTGGAGGTTTCAGTTCAGGTTCGGCATAGGCGCCACTGCAGCCACCTTCCACGACGTGCTGGTGGTCCTCGGGCTCTTCGACCTCATGGGCAAGGAGATAAACCTGATACTCGTCAGCGCGCTCCTGACCATCGCAGGGTATTCGCTGACGGACACGGTGGTGGTGTTCGACCGTATAAGGGAGAACCTCAGGTTCATAACGAAGGAACCGGTGGAACAGGTGATAAACAAGAGCATAAACGAGGTTCTGTCGAGGACCATCATCACCTCGCTCACCACTCTGCTTGCCGCCGGTGCACTCTTCTTCTTCGGCGGCGAGGTGATACACGACTTCGCCCTCGCCATGATCCTGGGCATAGCCATAGGTACGTACTCCTCCATATTCGTTGCGAGCCCGATAGTGCTGCTCTGGAAGAAGGACGGGACGCTGACGGCCAGGAAGAAGAGATAGGCGGCGGGGTCGTTCGTGAACGCCTGACTGCATGAACGTGTTTTCATGATCGATTGAATACGGACGGAGCGTGAATGCCTGACAGAAGGTGGTTTGTACAGAGGACCAACCCCGACTATGTGAGATACCTCTCGAGGGCCGCCTCAGTCTCTGCGGCATTCGCCCAAATACTGATAAACCGCGGCATAAACACCCCTGAAGACGTGAGGGCCTTCCTCGACCCCGCAATGGAGCGACTCTCCGATCCCTTCGATCTTCCCGGAATGAAAGAGGCGGTGGAGACGGTACGCGGTGCGATAGGCGCCGGCAGGAAGATAGTCGTGCACGGCGACTATGATGCAGACGGACTGACCGGTACGGCCGTAATGGTGAGCGCGCTGAGGCGTCTCGGTGCCGAGGTGTATCACTTCATACCCGAACGGATGGTCCACGGTTACGGTTTCAATCCCCCCGGTGTCGAGTATGCAAGGCGGGTCGGCGCCGGGCTGATCATCACCGTGGACTGCGGCATCTCCTCGCTGGAGGCCGTGCGGCTGGCTGTCTCCGAAGGGATGGGGGTGGTAGTCACGGACCACCACGAGCCCGTACGCGACGCTGCCGGGGTGCCGGTCCTGCCGGAGGCCGACGCAGTGGTCAACCCGAGGCTCTGTGGTGACGAGTGCCCTCCGCTCTCAGGCTCCGCCGTTGCATTCAAGCTCGCCTCGGCCCTGCTGGGGCCCGATGCGTCGTCGGACCTCATCGACCTTGCAGCCCTCGGGACGATTGCCGACGTGATACCGCTGATCGACGAAAGCAGGGTTATCGTGAGGCACGGGCTTGTGCTCATAAACGAGGGGCTGAGGCCGGGCATAAAGGCGCTCAAGGATGTCGCCGGGCTGAACGGCAGGGACGTGAGTGCCGGCCGCCTTGCATTCACGGTCATTCCCAGGCTGAATGCCGCCGGCAGGATCGACAACCCGGGGGAAGTCGTCAGGCTGCTGCTCTCGGCGGACCATGCCGAGTCAGCCGCCATAGCCGGAAGACTCCAGGAGCTGAACCTCAAGAGACAGGGCATAGAGGAGGAGATCTACCAGGAGGCCCTCTCCATGCTGGAGGAAAAGGGCTACGACCGCACGATAGTGCTTGCCTCCGAGGGATGGCACGAGGGGGTGGTCGGCATAGTGGCGGCAAGGCTCGCCGAGGCGTTCTACAGGCCTGCCTTTGTCTTCAATGTCAGAGACGGAATCGCGAAGGGCTCGGCAAGGAGCATCCCGCCGTTCGACCTCTACGGCGGCATATCCAGGTGCAGGGACATGCTGCTCTCTTTCGGCGGACACAGGCAGGCGGCGGGCCTCAAGCTGAGCTTCGAGGACCTCGGCAGGTTCGAGGAGGCGATGAACCGGATTGTGGCCGAGACCCTGACGGAGGAAGACCTCGTGCCCACCCTGACCATCGACGCTGCAGTGGACCTCCGGGAGGTGAACTTCGGACTCGTGAAGGAGCTCTCCCTGCTTGAACCCCTCGGCTGCGGCAACCCCGAGCCCGTGCTCGGCACAAAGGGCCTCGAGGTCGTGGGGCCGAGGGTGGTCGGAAACAACCATCTCAAGATGAGGCTCAGGCACCGCTCCTTTACCCTCGACGCCATAGGGTTTTCCATGGGTGAGTTGATAGACCGGATAGGACCGGACGGGATGGTGGACGCCGTATACACCCCGGCCGTCAATGAGTGGGAGAACAGGAAGTCCGTCCAGCTCCACCTGCGAGCCTTCAGACCGTCGGCTCAGGTGTCCTGATCCGCTGGAAGTATCTGGGCTTCAGCCTTTTTCTTCTCAAGCCCTGACACGCCGAAGCGGCCCTCCAGCTCTCCGTATATATCCTCCAGGGTCACTTCAGCCTCCGCCATCAGGACGAGGATGTGATACAGGAGGTCCGACAGTTCGTAGACGAGCTCTTCCTTGCCCTGCCCCTTTGCTGCGAGTATCACCTCGACGGCCTCTTCGCCGACCTTCTTCAGTATCTCGTCCGTTCCCTTGCTGAAGAGCATGCAGGTGTAGGAGTCGCCGCGGGGGTTCTTCCTGCGTTCGACAATCACTTCATAGAGCTGTTCAAGTATCCGTCTTTCCATAGACCTCCTCTTCGGAGAAGACCTTTTCCGAGACCTCCTCACCCTTTATGTTCCTGTAGAAACAGCTCCTGTGCCCTGTATGGCATGCCCCCGGGCCGTGCTGTATGACCTTTATGAGCAGTGTGTCGGCGTCACAGTCGAGGAGTATCTCGCGTACCTCCTGTACGTGGCCTGAGGACTCCCCCTTTTTCCAGTACTTCTGTCTCGACCGTGACCAGAAGTGGGTAAAACCGGTCTCCATGGTCTTTTCGAGCGCAGTCTCGTTCATGTAGGCCATCATGAGCACCTCGCCGGTGTCTGCATCCTGGACGATGGCGGGAATCAACCCCTTGTCGTCGTACTTCAGCTGCGGCAGCACTTTACCTCCCTTCCGGCATCGGGACCGGTACACCGTTTTCCGGTCCGGCCATGAATCACAGCTTGTAACCTATCTTTCTCAGGAACTCCTTCCTCGCCGCCCTGTCTTCCTCCGCCTCGACTCCCTTGGGCGGAGCACCGTCGATCACGCCGAGCACCCCTCTGCCCTGCCCGGTGACCGCCACGACGACCTCGAGGGGGTTGGCCGTTGCGCAGAAGATGCGGCAGACCTCCGGGCAGTTCTTTATCTGGTTCAGGACATTGATCGGGAAGGCGTTCCTCATCAGTATACAGAAGACGTGCCCTGCACCTATGGCCTGGAGGTTTTTTACGCAGACATCCGTCAGGGCGGAGTCATTGCCCTCTGTGCGTATGAGGCACGGCCCGGACGCCTCCGTGAATGCGAGGCCGAACCCGGCCTGGGGCACGGTGGTCACCATTGTCTCGTACAGGTCCTCGGCTGTCTTGATGAAATGTGTCTGGCCGAGGATGATGTTGCATCCCTCGGGTATCTCGACCCTCACTGCCTTGATCTCCATCCTGTCTGCCCTCCGGTCCGTTTTTTTGCGGCTGATCCCCTGGTTCCGGCTTTTCAAAGCCCGTCGGGGATTTGTTATGATATAATGATTTCAAGTCAATAAGCAAGAACTGCAGGAGAGGTTGTTCCGTACGAGAAATGCTTAAGCGGTTGTTGTTGATATTAGTGCTGAGCCTGTTGTTTCTCCACCTGGCAGAGGCCCTGGAGATAAAGGGCCCCTACCTACACTTCAAGGACAGTGTAATCAGGGTCTCCTTCCAGTTCGACCTCGACGCCGACAGTGCTGACGAGATCAGGAAGGGCATCACCAAGGAGATAATCTTCTATATCGACCTCTTCCGCCTGTGGAAGACGTGGCCTGACGAGTTCATCTCCGGCAGGAAGATAGTGAGGAAGATAACGAGCGATCCCATGAAGAAGGAATACATCGCCACTTCGTTCGACGGCGAGACCATCGTCGAGAAGAGGTTCAACAGCTTCGAATCCATGATGAAGTGGGCGTTGAGCTTCGATGACTTCTACCTCACCAGCCTCAAGGGCATGCCCGCGGGGACGTACTTCGTGAGGACCACAGTTGAGTCGCGCCTCAGGAACATACCTTCGCTCTTCGGCGAGATATTCTTCTTCCTCCCTGACAGGGAGTTCAAGGTCTCGAGTGATTCAGGGCTGTTCAGGTGGGACGAGTCCACGCCCAAGCCCCTTAGATGATGAATGAAAACCTCGCCATAAAGATCCTTACACTGCTCGTCTTCAATCTCACCGTTGTCGCACTGCTCACCCTCGTCTTCTTCGTCTCGAAGACCCTCGTCCGCCTCTACCTTGAAAAGAGGCACAGGGTTCCCGGCTACAAGTTCAAGACGAGGATAGTGACCATCTTCGTCACCCTCACGTTGATCCCGTCCATCCTGCTCTTTGTGATAGCCAGCGGTCTGATATCGGCCTATGTCGACAGGTGGCTCAACCCGCAGATAAGGGTGCCTCTGGAGAGTTCCCTCTCGATCGCGTCCCTCTTCTATGACAGGGCGAAAGAGGAGGTCCTTGCAGAGGCGAGAAAGGTCCTGTCCGGGCAGGACCCCGCGGACGGCTTCAGTGCCGAAAGACTCTACACCATGCCGGAGAACCCCACGGAGACGATCAAGAGGGCGTTCGAGGGCGAAGAGGGCACGGAGGTCATCTCGGCCCCTTACGGTGATATCATCCGGGCCGTGGTTCCGCTTGGGAGCGGCGGGGAGGCGAGAGGGGTGCTCGTTGTCGAAAAGGTCCTCTCTCCCCGGTTCGTCAGTCAGGCGGAAAAGGTCCGTTCGGCGTACGAGGACTATATCGCCCTCGAAAGGTGGCGCACCCCCATAAAGGCAAACTACATGCTCGCATTCGGCTTCTTCACGGTCCTGATAGTCTTCATGACCATGTGGGTCTCGCTCAGGATATCCCGGGGGATTACCGAGCCGATCCAGCGGCTCGCCCAGGCGACCGAGGATATAGCAAGGGGAGACCTCGATATCTCCATCGACCTGAAGAGGGACGACGAGATCGGCCTCCTCGTGGACTCCTTCAACCGGATGGTCAGGGAACTTCGGGAGAGCAAGGATTCGCTCCAGAAGGCCTACGTCGAGTCCGACAGGCGGAGGGTGTGCATGGAGAGCATTATCGAGAACATAGACTCGGGCGTCATATCACTCGATGAAAAGGGCAAGATCCTGACCGTCAATACCGCCACCATGAAGATCCTCAACATCAACCCGCAGGATGTCATAGGAAAGGAGTACCACGTCCTGTTGAACCACATAGAGTCGGAGGAGCTGAGAGAGTTCATAAGGGGCATAAGGCTGCGGGACTTCACGAGCACGAGCAGGCAGCTCAAGGTCAACGTCTCCGACAGGCTCCTCACCCTCAGGATCTTCATCACCCAGCTGCGCGACCCGGCAGGCACGCCGACCGGCCTGCTCGTGGTCTTCGAGGACCTGACCGGTATTGTGAAGGCCCAGCAGGCCCTCGTATGGCAGGAGGTGGCGCGGAGGATGGCCCATGAGATAAAGAATCCCCTTACGCCGATAAAACTCTCCACCGAGCGGCTCCTGAGGAAATGGCGGCAGGGTGGGGAAGACTTCGGCAGGATCATAGAGCAGTCAGCCCAGACCATCATAAGGGAGGTGGAAAGTCTCCAGAAGATGGTGGACGAGTTTTCAAGGCTCGGCAGGATGCCGAGGATAAACAAGAGGCAGGTCGACCTCAAGGAACTGCTCGACGAGGTCGTCTCCCTGTACAGGGGCTACGGCCGCAGCATAACGGTGCATGCCGGAGAGGAGATCCCGCCCGTGTTGCTGGACAGGGAACAGTTCAAGCGGGCGCTCATCAACCTGTTCGACAATGCGGTGAAGGCCACCACCGACGGTGAGGCCATAGAGGTGAGGCTTGGGCTGAACAGGGGTCGTGACGTGGTCGAGATAGAGATAGCCGACAGGGGGGTGGGGATCAGGGACGAGGACAAGGAGAAGCTCTTCCTGCCCTACTTCTCTACAGGCCGAGACGGCACCGGCCTCGGTCTTGCCATCGTACACAGGATTATCACCGAGCATGGTGGTATAATAAAGGTTGCCGACAATGAACCTAAGGGCACCGTGTTTGCCGTCGAGCTTCCGTGCGCAAAGGGGTGAGCTTGAGGGTTGCGGCGCATTCCGGCCGATCCGGCTGCAGGAGACTGAATCATGGCATATTCCGTATTGATAGTTGATGACGAAGCCGGTATAAGGGAGAGCCTGCGCGAGATATTCGAGGACGAGGGCTATGAGGTCTTTACAGCAGAGGCCGGGCAGGAGGCCCTCCGCATGGTGGAGTCAATACCGGTCGACCTCGTATTTCTCGACATATGGCTTCCGGACCGGGACGGCATAGAGGTCCTCGAGGACATAAAGGCGAAGCGGGAACGCCTTCCCGTCGTGATGATCTCGGGGCACGGGAGCGTTGAGATTGCGGTGAAGGCAACGAAGATCGGGGCTTACGACTTTCTCGAGAAGCCCCTGTCCCTCGAGAGGGTCCTCATCACTGCCCAGAGGGCGCTCGAGCGGGGGACCATCGAGAGGGAATTTCAGGCACTGAAGGAGAGCTTCAGCAAGAGGTGGCGTCTTGTCGGTGAATCCGCAGCAATAAACACCCTGAGGCAGCAGGTCGATATGGTGGCCCCGAGCTCGAGCAGGGTCCTCATAATGGGAGAGAGCGGAAGCGGCAAGGAGCTGGTGGCCCGCCTGATTCACGAGAAGAGCCCGAGGGCCAACAAGTCCTTTGTCGAGGTCAACTGTGCCGCCATCCCCGCCGAACTGATAGAGAGCGAACTCTTCGGGCACGAGAAGGGTTCCTTTACAGGAGCACACGAAAGGAAGAAGGGCAAATTCGAACTTGCAGACGGCGGAACACTCTTTCTCGACGAGGTCGGTGACATGTCGCTCCAGACGCAGGCAAAGGTGCTCAGGGTGATAGAGACCCAGGAGTTTCAGCGGGTGGGCGGGAGCAAGAACATAAGCGTGGATGTCAGGATAGTGGCTGCAACGAACAAGGATCTCCACGAGGAGGTGGCAAAGGGGAACTTCAGGGAGGACCTCTTCTTCAGGCTGAACGTCATCCCGATAAACGTCCCTCCCCTCAGGGAGAGGAGGGAGGACATCCCGCTTCTCGTCGGATACTTCCTCCAGAATATAGCACGGGAGTACGGAAGGCCCGTAAAGAAGATCTCCCGCAGGGCGCTCGACCTGTTTGTGGGATACAACTGGCCGGGCAATGTGAGGGAGCTGCGAAACGCTATCGAGCGCTTGATCATAATGACGCCGTCTCAGACCATAACGGAGAAGGATGTCACCTTCTTCAACCTCAGACCCGACGACTACTTCTCCATCCCGACCCTGAAGGAGGCCCGGGACGCCTTCGAGCGTGACTTCATCCTGAAGAAACTGCAGGAGAACAACTGGAACATATCGAGGACTGCGGAGGTGCTGCAGATCGAGAGGAGCAACCTCCACAGAAAGATCAAGGCCTTCGGTCTTTCACATTGACGGTCCATGAGTCGGCCGTCCCGTCCGTCCGCCCCGCCGCTGTTGGTCGGGTGATGGAGTTTATGCTATAATTAGTGTCACGCCCCTGCGCGTGAATCTCGGATGGAGAGGTGCCCGAGTGGTTGAAGGGGCACGACTGGAAATCGTGTGTAGGGTCTGAAAGCTCTACCGAGGGTTCGAATCCCTCCCTCTCCGCCAGATTAATTCGAGCCCGGCCGTGTGTTTGACGCAGGGAAGGATCGGCGGTTGATGCCGGTTCTGAAACGCATTGATGCTCCTGCAAATCTGCGTCCCGGACAGGTCCCGTCTCCTGGATGCAGCCGGGCAGCAGCCCTGCGCACGGGAAGAATGTGAACTCCGCCAGGTCCGGAAGGAAGCAACGGTAAGCATCTCGACCCGGTGCCGCAGTAAGTTGTTGCCTGGCTGCATCGAGGGGATGCATGTGTGATATTTTGTCCGGAAAACACGGGGATCAGTTTTTGCAGCGCTGACTCGTGCCGTATGCTTCCGCACGATGCTCTTGTGTTCACTTCCCTGTGAGTAGCGTATGGACGGCAACGGTGGTGAGGATCGAAGTGCCGTGTTTTTCATGCTTTCTGGTGCAACTTTACTATGAGTTATATCGTCCTTGCAAGAAAATGGAGACCTGACAGTTTTGACGAGCTTGTCGGGCAGAAGACCATAAGCACCATCCTCAAGAATGCCATATCCCAGGGACGGATCGCTCATGCCTATCTCTTCTCCGGCCCCAGGGGCGTTGGCAAGACCTCTACGGCAAGGATACTCGCAAAGGCCCTCAACTGTGCCGAGGGTCCCACCCCTGAGCCGTGCGGCGAGTGCGAGTTCTGCAGGGCCGTGGCCGAGGGGCATGCAGTCGACGTCATGGAGATCGACGGTGCGTCCAACAACAGCGTGGAGGACATAAGGGACCTCAGGGAGAGGGTCAAGTATGCACCGTCTGCAGGCAGATACAAGGTGTATATCATCGACGAGGTCCACATGCTGAGCCAGTCGGCCTTCAATGCGCTCTTGAAGACACTCGAAGAGCCTCCTCCTCACATAGTCTTCGTGCTTGCCACGACCGCCGCGCAGAAGATTCCCGTGACAGTGCTGTCGAGGTGCCAGCACCTCGCCTTCAGGCGGGTACCCTTTGCGGAGATGAAGGGGCACTTGACGCATATAACGTCGGAAGAGGGAATAGGGATATCGGGACAGGCGGTGGAGATGATCGTCAGGGCTGCTGACGGCAGCATGCGGGATGCCCTAACCCTCCTGGACCAGCTTTCGGCGTTTTCGCAGCAGATAACCGATGCCGACGTTAGGGACCTGCTCGGCGTGACGGATGCCGGCAGGATTACCGAGATGACAGAGGCCCTGCTGAGGGGGGACCGCAAGGAGATAATCGCCCTGGTCGGCAGGCTTTACGACTCGGGTACGGACTTCCGGTCCTTCACGAGGGAGCTCCTTCAGCTCATACGGACGATGCTGATAACCAAGATCACTTCCTCCTCAGACGATGCCAGCCTCTCGGACGTCGAGAGGGATTTCATGGCCAGGGTGCTTCCATCCGTCACCGAGGAGGAGCTGACCCTGCTGCTGTCTGAAGCGATCAAGATAGAGGCTGAGGTGAGGGGTTCGTTCTCTCCGAGGATCGCCCTCGAGGTCGGACTCATCAAGGCCTCCATGCTGAGTGCACTGAGGCCCGTGGGAGACATCATAAAGCGCCTCCACGGACTACGTCCGGAAACAGTCCCCCTGCAGCAGGAGAGTTCTTCGCCGGATGCTGCAGGGGCGGTGGGCTCTTCGTCGGCCCCGCCGGATGCATCAGCGTCGCCTGTGCCGGGTTCCGTTGCGGGCGCTGCAGCAAGCTCAGGCCCGGTGAATGAAGATGTGTGGCAGAGGGTTCTCTCGACGATAGAGGAGCGCAACCACATATTGGCCTCGAAGCTGAAGCATGCAGAACCGGCTGTCAAGGCGGGCAGGCTCGTATTGGCTTTCAACGGCGGACACAGCATACATTCAGACTCGGTCCAGAGAAACCTCGACGACCTGAAGGCGGTGCTCCGGGATGCCGGAGACCCGATGCTGAGTTCCGTGAAAGAGATAGCCGTGGTTCAGAGGTCGGAGAAGAGGAGTGAAAACGGCCGTGTATCCATAACACCAGAGGAGGAGCGGGTTATGGAGGTCTTTGGAGGCAGAATAATCGATAAAAGGAGGACAGATGTCTAAGAAAATGCTTGGCGACATAATGAAACAGGCGCAGAAGCTTCAGGCCGAGATGGCGAAGGTCCAGGAGGAGGCCAGGACAAAGACCGTGGAAGCCAGTGCCGGTGGAGGCATGGTGACGGCGGTGGCCAACGGTGCGGGAGAGATCGTGTCGATAAAGATCGACCGCGAGGTCGTCAACCCCGATGATGTGGAGATGCTGGAGGACCTTATAGTTGCTGCAAGCAACGAGGCCCTCAGGAGGGCCCAGGAGATGGTTCAGTCCGAGATGGCCCGGCTTACCGGTGGGCTCAAGCTTCCGGGCATGGGCGGGCTTGGAGACCTCTTCGGCAAATGAAGGGAATCATCGAGAACCTCATAGAGGAGCTGACGAGGCTGCCGGGAATAGGCAGGAGAACCGCGCAGAGACTGGCATATTTCATACTCTCCATGCCCGAGGAGGAGGCGAGGGCGATCGCCGGTGCGATCGTCGATGTCAAGGAAAAGGCGAGGTTCTGCAGGGAGTGTTTCAACATCACGGATGAGGAGCTATGCAGCATCTGCCGTGATGGATCCCGCGAGCGCGACAGGCTCTGCGTGGTCGAAGAACCGAGCAATATAGCCGTAATCGAGAGGACCAACTTTTTCAGGGGACTCTACCATGTACTGCTCGGTTCGCTTTCGCCAATAGACGGTATCACCCCTGAGAGGCTGAAGCTGAAGGAGTTGAAAGAGAGGGTCGAGAAATCAGGGGTCAAGGAAGTGATCATCGCTACAAACCCGAACACGCGGGGAGAGATGACGGCGAGGTATATCAAGGAGCTGCTGTCTCCGTGCGGCGTGACCGTCACGCGAATCGCCTATGGGCTCCCCATGGGCGGAGATATAGAATACGCCGACGAGGTGACGGCAAGGCCCTGGAGGGTAGGAGGGAGCTCTTGTAGCGGGAGCACCCTTTGCCTGCGTCCCGTGTTCTCCCAGGGGACTGAGCATCAGTCCATTGAAAAGTCCGTTCTATTCCGCCGCTGCGTGTCGCTTTTGACCGTTCCGCAGCGGACTGAGGAATCTGAGATCATGTGACCCGCCCGTTTCATCAATCGGCCTGCTGTGTATGAAGAAGAGCACCTGTTCCGCAGAGAGACGTCTCTCTTTGGCAGGTTGACGGTTCAACAATTTCCCTGCTGTCCAGCCTTGCATCAACTTCAGCCCCCCGACGAAGGCCCAGGTGTTCATCAAGAAAGTAGGCTAAAGAGAGGGGGGCGGGCCTTTCGCCCCACCCTGCCGGAACCGACCGATAAGCTTCATGTTACGGCCGGACGAGGTCGAAACGATCGAGGTTCATTACCTTGTTCCACGCAGCTGTGAAGTCGTGTACGAACTTTTCTTTGTTGTCGTCCTGTGCGTAGAACTCCGCCTGGGCCCTCAGCTGTGAGTTGGCTCCGAAGACCAGGTCCACACGGGTTGCGGTCCACTTCAGCTCTCCGGTGGCACGGTCGAAACCCTCGTAAACCTGCGGATGGTCTGCGCTGGGTTTCCATTCGATGCCTATGTCGAGAAGGTTTACGAAGAAGTCGTTCGTGAGCGTGCCCGGGCGTTCCGTAAAGACGCCGTGGGCGACGCTGCCGAAGTTGGCCCCCAGCGCACGCATCCCGCCCACGAGTACGGTCATCTCCGGTACCGTGAGGGTGAGGAGCTGGGCGCGATCAATGAGCAGCTGCTCGGCAGGCAGATCGCAAGCCGGATTCATGTAGTTTCGGAAGCCGTCCGCCACCGGTTTCAGGTACTCGAACGACTCGACGTCGGTCTGTTCCTGGCCGGCATCGGTGCGGCCGGGCGCAAATGGTACCTTGACTTCGAAGCCGGCCTGCCTCGCGCCTTCCTCGACTGCAGCGACACCTCCGAGGACGATCAGGTCTGCGAGCGAGACCTTCTTGCCACCGGGGCGTGCTCCATTGAACCCGGCCTGGATACCTTCCAGCACCCTCAGCACCTTGGCGAGCTGGGCCGGCTGATTGACATCCCAGTCCTTCTGAGGGGCCAGGCGAATGCGCGCCCCGTTGGCGCCGCCGCGCTTGTCGGAGCCGCGGAAGGTCGCGGCCGAGGACCAGGCGGTGTAGACGAGCTCCGGTATGGTGAGCTCCGAGGCGAGGATTTTTTTTCAGTTCCGCTGCATCCTCGTCGTCGATCAGCTCGTGGTCCACCCGGGGGACCGGGTCCTGCCAGATGAGGTCCTCCTCGGGCACCTCGGGGCCGAGGTAACGTGACTTGGGTCCCATGTCACGGTGAGTGAGCTTGAACCAGGCCCGGGCAAAGGCGTCGGCCAACTCGTCCGGGTTTTCCAGGAAGCGGCGGGCAATGGGCCCGTAGCCGGGGTCCATGCGAAGCGCAAGGTCTGTGGTCAGCATGATGGGTTTGTGCCGCTTGCGTGGATCGTGGGCGTCAGGGACCAGGTTTTCTGTCTCCGGATCGGTCGGCACCCACTGCCACGCACCGGCTGGGCTTTTCTCCAGGTTCCAGTCGTAGCGGAAGAGGAGTTCGAGGAAGCTGTTGTCCCACTTCGTGGGCGTATGGGTCCAAGCGCCCTCGAGCCCGCTTGTGATCGTGTCGGCGCCCCTGCCGGTGCCGAAGCTGTTTTTCCAGCCCAGGCCCTGTTCCTCGAGTGGGGCCGCCTCGGGCTCTGGACCCAGGTACTTGCCGGGATCGGCGGCCCCATGGGCCTTTCCGAAGGTGTGTCCGCCGGCTATCAACGCAACCGTCTCCTCGTCGTTCATGCCCATGCGCCGGAAGCTCCTGCGGATATCCTCTGCAGCCGCAAGCACGTTGGGCTCGCCCTTTGGTCCTTCCGGGTTCACGTAGATCAGGCCCATCTGAACGGCAGCCAAAGGATTTTCGAGCTCCCGCTCACCTCGATGGCGCTCGTCTGCCAGCCACTCGGACTCCGGCCCCCAGTACACGTCCTCCTCGGGCTCCCAGATGTCCACGCGACCGCCGCCGAAGCCGAAGGTCTTGAACCCCATCGATTCGAGGGCAACGTTTCCGGCGAGGATCATCAGATCTGCCCAGGAGAT
>JAADGG010000085.1 GCA_013152485.1 Nitrospirota bacterium
GGAACTGGAGCTGCCCCAGAAATCCGCCGAGTATGCCGGCGACACCGGACGTACCGGGGCCGAACCATGCCTGTATCCTCTTTTCGAGCCCCTCCCTGTCCCTGCCGTCGATCGCTTCGGGAACGATGCCGCCCCTGTATTTCTCTATCATCGTGAGCGTACGGCTCAGGAGGTTGCCGAGGTCGTTGGCGAGGTCGCTGTTTATGCGGCCGGTCAGGGCGTCTTCGGAGAAGTCGCCGTCAAGGCCGAACGGGACCTCCCGGAACATGAAGTACCTGAAGGCGTCGGCTCCGTACTTCTCGACGACTTCGTTCGGATCCACCACGTTCCCGACGGACTTTGACATCTTCCTGCCCTTGACGGTCCACCATCCGTGGGCGAATATGTTACCCGGCAGCGGCATCTCGAGCGCCATCAGCATGGTAGACCAGTATACAGCATGGGTCGTCAGTATGTCCTTGCCGACCAGGTGATGCTCGGCCGGCCACCAGTTGAGGCCGGCTCCCTCAGGCAGTGATGGAGCGAGGTACCTGGTTGCAGAGTAGTAGTTCAGGAGTGCGTCGAACCAGACATAGGTCACGTACTCCTCGTCAAACGGGAGGACTATCCCCCAGGGAAGCCTCTTCCTCGGACGCGATATGCAGAGGTCGCCGAGATCCCTGGAGCGCAGAAACCCCATGACCTCGTTCCTCCTCGTCTCGGGCAGGATGTAAGAGGGGTTTTCCTCTATGTGCCTTATCAGCCTCTCCCTGTACTCCGACATGAGGAAGAAGTAGTTCTCCTCCTCTATCTCCTCCACAGGCCTTCCGCACTCCGGACACCTGCCATCGAGCAGCTCCTTCTCCGTCCAGAACCTCTCGTCAGGCGTGCAGTACCATCCCCTGTAAACCCTCTTTACTATCTTGCCCCTCTCCTTCAGTCTCGCAAGCATCTCCCGGACGACCTTCCCGTGCCCTTCATCCGTCGTCCTTATGAATGCGTCATTGGATATGTCGAGCCGCTTCCAGAGGCCTCTGAAGTTCTCCACCATGGTGTCGGCATGCTCACGGGGTGTCAGGCCCCTCGCCTCGGCAGCCTTCTGGACCTTCTGTCCATGCTCGTCCGTACCCGTAAGGAAGAAGACCCTCTCACCCCTCAGACGGTGAAACCTTGCGAGTATGTCAGCGGCAACCGTGGTATAGGCATGCCCGATATGGGGAATGTCGTTTACGTAGTATATGGGGGTAGTGACGTAGAACTTGCGCATCTCTATTTGTGTTTCCTCCTCTTCTTGTTCTTGTGAAGTAAGGCCGCTTCTTCTTTCCCGACCCCTTCTTTCCGCTCCGTGACGCATCGGGCTGTTCCGCCTTGGGGGCGTCACTCCCCGTCCCTTCCGGGACATCCATCCCGCCATCCGGCGGAGACACGGAAGGCTTCGCCGCGCCGCCGCTCCTGCCGTCCTGGCGTCCGGACCTCCTTCCCCTGCCGCGCCGTCTCTTCTCCTTGTAGCCCTCGCCGTTGACCCGTCTCTCCTTGCCGGCGCCTCCAGCCTCCTCGGCCGCCTTCCCGGGCTGAACAGGCTGGACATCACCGTTCAGCAGTGAATCAACCGCACCCTCGGCAGAGCAGTCCCCGCAGAGGCAGCCCTCCATCGGGTCCTCGGCAACGGTCTCCTCCTCGGGCTTCTGTCCAGGCTGCCACTCGTCGTACTCATAGCTGAGACAGCACATAAGCCTGCCGCAGACGCCGGAGAGCTTGGCGGCGTTCAGCACCAGCTCCTGCTCCTTTGCCATGCGGATCGAGATGGGGGCGAAGTTGGTTAGGAACGTCCGGCAGCAGAACTCCCTGCCGCACACACCTATGCCGCCTATCAGCTTCGATTCGTCCCTCACCCCTATCTGTCGCATCTCTATACGCGTTCTGAACTTCGAAGCCAGGTCCTTGACAAGCTCCCTGAAGTCTATCCTGCCGTCGGCCGTGAAGTAGAATATTATCCTCTTCCTGTCAAGGGTGGCCTCCGTGCATACGAGTTTCATCGGAAGTCCCCGCGCAGCTATCCTCTCGAGACAGTGACGCCTCGCCTCATCCTCGAGCTCACGGTTGTTCTCGGCAGTCTGAATGTCCTCCTCGGTGGCCTTCCTGACTACGGGCTTGAGCTCCTTGGAAGCCTTTCCTTTCCTCTCGCCCTTCTCATCCGGGGAATCACCCTTTTCCGGCCGAGGCTCGACCCTCTCGAGCACCACGGTCCCGATAGTGAGCCCGAACATCGACTCCACGACCACCTTGTCCCCCTTCCTCAGTTCGAGCCCTCCGGGATCAAAGCTGTATATCTTTCCGCACGGCTTGAACCTGACCCCCACGACCGGCCGGGTCTCCACTCCGCTCTCGTCTCTATCATTGACTGACACGCTCATAACACTCCCTCAAATCAAGAATTATGCATACCGCAGGCCGTGCCCGCGGTCGATCACTCATGCCGCCTTCCCGGCAAGGAGCGATCTTATGTAGTTCGACACTATCGACATGTTGAGGTTGAACCTGAAGTGCTCCATCAAGGCGGTGACCTCGGCATGGATCCTCAGCATATCTTCCAGGTCCATCCCCCTGCCGGCTGCGTATATCTCGTCTCCGAGCCACCTGTTTATGAGCAGCTCCCGGGCATCAGGGTTCACCTTCAGCACCATCATATCCCTCAGCACAGTCAGGAACAGGTTGCACCACTGCTCCATCTCCGCCCTGTCCTTCCACTGGAAAGACAACTCCCCCCTGCGTATATCACCGACCATTGCCCCTGCCGTATCCCGCACCATGGCTCCCTCGCCATTTATCGCCACACCCGGGCGCCCCATCGAGAAGACGGCCAGGGAATCCAGTGCATCGGCATCGATACCGCCGAGCCTTCCGGCTATGACCTCCCTGCATGCAGCGATGCTGAGCGGAGAAAACCTGACCACGAAACAGCGCGACCTTATGGTATCGAGCAGCCTCTCGGGCGCCATGCTCACCAGGATTATCAGGCTGTCGGGCGGCGGCTCTTCGAGGGTCTTGAGGAATGCATTGGATGCCGCCTGGTTCATGCACTCTGCATCATCCATCACGACCACCTTCTTCCTCCCCTCGTAAGGAGCGAAGGAGAGGAACTCCTGAACCTCCCTCACGGCCTCGATCCTTATGACACCGCCATCGGCCTCCACGAGCTTGAAATCCGGATGACTCAGCGACGAGAACTTCCGGCAGGAACTGCACCGGTCGCATGCATCCAGGTACTTTCGCCGCGCATCGAGAGCCGCGTCACCGACCGTAACGGGATCGAGGCAGTTGACCGCCCGGGCGAACTCGATTGCAGCAAGCCTCTTTCCGATCCCGCTCTCTCCGGCAAAGAGATACGTGGTTGCGACCCTTGCCGTCCCGAGCGAGCCAAGGAGTATATTCTTAGGCCTCTCGTGGCCTGTTATGCCGTTGAGCAAACTCATTCACAAACCAGCCTCTAAACACACCGCAGGCCGCCACCCGGCCCATGAAGGATGCAAACCCTTCCATCCCTGGCAGCAGACGATACTACTTCTCTGCAACCCTTCCAAGGCTCACGATCCTGTCGTCGGGGTCTACGTCCATCAGTTTCACGCCCTGGGTGTTCCTGCCGAGGACCGAGATGTTTCCGGCCTTCGTCCTTATCAGCTTACCGGCATTGGTTATCATGACTATCTCGTCATCCTCCCTCACCTGCAGAAGCCCGACGGCCGGACCTATCCTGTCGGTGACCTTTATGGAGATCACTCCCTTTCCTCCACGCTTGTGCGATGGATACTCCTCCACCTTGGTCCTCTTGCCGTAGCCGCGCTCGGTGACCGTCAGGATCGTCGTCCTCTCCTGCACCACCACGGCGGAGACCACCTCGTCACCGGGGCCGAGCCTTATGCCCCTGACTCCCCGGGCGGTCCTTCCCATGGGCCTCACGTCCTCTTCCTTGAATCTTGCTGCGAGTCCTCCCCTGGTCCCTATGAGGAGGTCGTTGATGCCCGTGGTCATCTTCACGGCTATGAGCTCATCCCCGTCGTCGAGGGTTATCGCTATGATACCCCTGCCCCTGGGGTTGCTGAAGTCCTGAAGCGGGGTCTTCTTGACGGTTCCCTTCTTCGTGAACATCACGAGATAGCCGTCAGTGAAGTCCTTCACCGGGATGGCCGTTGTGATCCTCTCCCCCTCCTGCAGCTGAAGGAGGTTCACTATCGCCTTTCCCCTCGAGGCCCTGCCGGCCTCCGGTATCTGGTATATCTTCAGCCAGTAGAGCTTGCCGAGGTTGGAGAAGAAGAGCATGTAGTCGTGAGTCGAGCCGATGAAGAGCTGCTCGACATAGTCCTCCTCCCTCGTCTCCATACCTATGAGGCCTTTTCCGCCCCTCCTCTGGCTGCGGTATTCACTGAGGGGGTTACGCTTGATGTATCCCCTGTGTGATATGGTGATGACCATCTCCTCTTCTGTAATGAGGTCCTCGATGGTTATCTCCTTGGCGGCTGGGAGTATCTCCGTACGCCTGTCGTCGCCGTATTTTCCCTTTATCTCCAGGAGTTCGTCCCTTATTATCTCGTTCACGAGGGCTTCGCTCGCGAGTATCGCCTTGAGCCTCTCTATCTCCTTGATGGTGTCCTCGTAATCCCTGATTATCTTGTCGCGTTCGAGCCCTGTGAGCCTCTGGAGCTTCATGTCGAGGATGGCCTGGGCCTGGACCGCAGAGAGCGGATACCTCGTCATCAGGCCGGTCTTGGCCTCCTGCGGGTTCCTCGAGGCCCTTATCAGGTTTATGATCTCGTCGAGGTGGTCGAGGGCGATCTTCAGTCCCTCGAGTATGTGGGCCTTCTCTTCGGCCTTTCTCAGCTCAAAGCGCGTCCTGCGGAGTATCACCTCCCTGCGGTGCTGGAGGAAGTAGTTGAGTATGCGCTTGAGGCTCATTATCCTCGGCTGTCCGCCGACGAGGGCGAGCATTATTATGCCGAAGGTACTCTCCATCTGGGTATGCTTGTAGAGGTTGTTCAGTACGACCTGGGCCATCTCGCCCCTCTTGAGCTCGATCACCACCCTTATGCCGTCCCACTCGTCCCTCAGCTCCGCAATACCCTCTATCTTCTTGTGCCTGACGAGCTCGGCGATCTTCTCGATCAGCCTCGCCTTGTTCACCTGATACGGCATCTCTGTTATTATTATCTGCTCCGGGCCTTTCTGTGGCCTCTCGATCCTTGCACAAGCCCTCACCCTGATGATGCCCCGGCCGTGCGTGTAGGCGGATACGATGCCGTCGATCCCGTGTATGATCCCTCCCGTAGGGAAGTCGGGTCCCTTTATGCGGGTCATGAGGTCCTGGACCGTGGCGTCCGGGTTCTCGAGGAGCAGCACGAGGCCGTCGATCACCTCTCTGAGGTTGTGGGGCGGTACATTGGTGGCCATGCCGACCGCAATGCCCGAGGAGCCGTTTATCAGGAGGCTCGGCACAATGGTTGGAAGCACCACGGGCTCGGTGGTGGTTTCATCGAAGTTCGGAATGAAGTCGACCGTCTCCTTGTCTATGTCCCTGAGCAGCTCCTCTGCAATCTTTGCAAGCCTCGCCTCGGTGTAACGGTAGGCAGCCGGGGGGTCGCGCGAGCCGAAGTTGCCCTGCCCGTCTATCAGTGGGTAGCGCATGTTGAAGTCCTGTGCGAGTCTCACGAGGGCGTCGTAGACAGCGCTGTCGCCGTGGGGATGATACTTCTTCAGGACCTCGCCGACCACCCCAGCGCACTTGGAGTACCTCCTGCCCGGAAGCAGTCCCTCCCTGAACATGGCATAGAGTATCCTGCGCTGCACCGGCTTGAGCCCGTCGCGCACGTCGGGCAAGGCCCTGCCTATGATCACGCTCATGGCGTAATCGAGGTAGCTTACCTTCATCTCCTCTTCTATACTTACAGGCACACGAGACATAACCCCTC
>JAADGG010000034.1 GCA_013152485.1 Nitrospirota bacterium
TCAAGCAGCTCGTATGTCTCTTCTATGAGAAAAGGCTTCAGGGACTGGCGTGTCTGTTCCCTGTCCCAGGGACAGCCGTTTTCAGACCTCAACTCATCCATTATCTTCACCAATCTGTCAAAATCCATACCTGCTCCTTTCAACTCCCATTCTCCACCTAAAGTAAAGACTTCCAAAGACAACCTGCCATCCATGTGGGGCCCGATATGCGGGAACGGAAACCGGTCTGTTCAGAGGCCTTTTTCCACCTCATACCTGTAGTATGCCGAGCAGCTTCCCTCTGTACTCACCATGCAGGCCCCGACAGGGGTTTCAGGTGTACACGTTTTTGCAAACAGCGGACAATCCGTCGGGATCTTTATGCCTCTCAGGATGTCTCCACATGAACACCCTGCCGGCTCAGGCCTGCCTTCCACCTTGATGTCGAAGACTATTGATGCGTCCCTGTGCCGGAACCCTTCTCTGAGGCAGAGACCGCTTCCAGAGATCGTGCCGATACCGCGCCACTGTGTATCCACGGGCAGAAAACACCTGTCTATGAGGGCGGTGGCCTTTGGATTCCCCTCGGGTCTCACAGCCCTTGAGTACTGGATCTCCACTCTTGGCTCGCCCTTCACGATCTGTGCAAGGAGCATCGCGATCGCCTCTATGATATCCTGCGCCTCAAACCCGGCCACGACAGCGGGTTTTCCATGCTCAACAGGGATGAACCTGTACGGGCGTATGCCTATGATGGTACTTACATGCCCAGGCAGTATAAAACCGTCCACCTCCACCCGTTCGTCATCGAGCAAGGCCTTCAGGGCGGGTGGAACGAGCTTGTGATTGGTATAGATGTAGAAGTTGTCGATCCCCCTCTTCTCTGCTTCACACAGGGTGGCCGCCACGGAAGGAGAGGTGGTCTCGAATCCGGTTGCAAGGAATACCACGCTGTTGTCGGGGTTTTCGGCTGCCATGCCGAGGGCGTCCATGGGTGAATATACGACCCGTATGTCTGTACCGCCGGCCCTCACCTCCTGGAGGCTGTTACAGGATCCCGGAACTCTCATCATGTCCCCGAAAGTGGTAAGTATCACGCCGGGCAGCCGGGCCATTTCTGCGGCCCTGTCCATGTCTTCAACCGATGTTACACAGACCGGACAGCCCGGCCCGCTCAGCAGCAGGATCTCCTCGGGCAGGATGCTTCTTATGCCGTGCCGGAACATCGCTACGGTATGTGTGCCGCAGACCTCCATCAGTCTCACCGGCCTTCCGATTCTTCCGACCATGGAATGGATGGTTTCGACGAGATCTTTCATCGCTTCAGTCTCTCCCTCAAGATGTACGCCTGTCCCAGTGATATGTTTGCGTCATTCGGAGGCATGTGCCTGTTGCAGTAGACGCTGAAGCCATCCTCGGAGAGCCTGCCCATGACCCTCTCCCTGATGTACAGACTCTGAAAGACACCGCCTGAAACCACTACGTCCCGGATACCCGTAAGCCGATGAAGCATACCCACCACCTTCACCACAGCCGCAACCACAGTGTTATGAAACCGTGCTGATATCACACCGACGTCGGCTCCGGATGTCAGGTCCTCCAGTATCGACGTCAATGTCTCCGAGAAGTCCACGGTCATGGGTTCGGAAGGTCTTACAGTGAAAGGATAACCTTCGGTAACGCCATCCGCAGCACGAGACTCGAGCGCCGTTGCCGCCTCGGCCTCATAGGTGTTTTTATCCGCCATCCCGGTGATTGCAGCCACTGCATCGAACAGTCTGCCGGCGCCGCAGCTGCGGGGGGAAAACTCCCCGAGGCCGGCAACCTGCAGTACCTCTCTTACCCTCGCCTCTCCGATGCGATCCAGAAAGCCGATTCTATCCATATAGTGCAACGCGTTCTCTCCGGCTACATCCTGGATCCATGCTGCGGCCGTCCTCCACGGTTCCCGTATCGCAGCCTCTCCGCCGGGAAGCGGGATCCCGTTGAAGTGGCACAGGCGCTCAAACCCCTCGACTCCGGCGATCAGAAACTCACTGCCCCAGATGGTACCGTCGGTACCGTACCCCGAACCGTCAAGGGCAACCCCGATCACATCGGCGGTCAGTCCCGCCTCCGCCATGACCGAGGCCACATGCGCATGGTGATGCTGTACGCCGAGTCCCTCCAATGGGTGTGCTTCCGCCCACCGTGTCGAATGGTATCCCGGGTGCATGTCATGGGCGAGGGCGACCGGCTCGATCTTGTAGAGAGACTTGAGTTTCTCGAGCGTTTCCTCAAAGAATTTCAGAGTTTCGAGATTCTCCATGTCGCCGATGTGCTGACTCGGGATTGCGAGGGGGCCCCTCGTAAGCGTGAAAGTATTCTTCAGGTCCGCTCCGACGCCGAGCACTTCAGGCCCGTTTCCACCGATAGGTATCGCTTCGGGCGCATATCCCCTTGAGCGGCGGATGAGAAAATCCGCACGGACAACCGAGTCATCAACCCTCGTGTATATATCCCTGTCATGCAGCAGGAACGCGTCTGCAATACCTGAAAGTCTCTCGACAGCCGCCTCGTTCCCGCAGATTATGGGCTCTTCCGAGAGATTTCCGCTCGTCATGATCAGGCAGTTGAAGTTCGGCATCCCGGGGGGATGGAAGAACAGCAGACAGTGGATCGGCGTGTACGGGAGCATGAACCCGAGGCACCTGTTTCCGGGAGCCACTTCTTCGGGAAGTCCGCACTCCGACCTTTTCCTCAGGAGCACTATGGGGCGGCGGCGGGACAACAGGAGCAGGGTATCCTCTTCCGTCACGTCGCAGTATCTCCTTATCGTCTCCAGGTCCGGGGCCATCAAGGCAAAGGGTTTCTTCGGCCTGTGCTTTCTCTCTCTCAGCCGCGCAACGGCATCCCTGTCTTCGGCATTGCAGGCGAGATGGAACCCGCCAAGCCCCTTTACGGCAACTATTCCTCCCGCCTTGAGCACCCGTACGGCCGACAAAACCGGCTCTCCGGAGTCGCACCATTCAAACCCGGGGTTCAGGACGTGAAACCCTAATTTCGGACCACAGCGATTACAGGCATTCGCCTGTGCATGAAACCTCCGGTCTCGAGGGTCCCCGTACTCGCGGCTGCAGTCCTTACACGTCATGAACCCTGCCATCGTCGTATTCTGCCGGTCATATGGCAGCGCCCTTGTAATGGAGTATCGCGGGCCGCAATTCGTACAGTTGATGAACGGGTGGAGGTGTCTCCTGTCAGATGGGTCGAGGAGCTCGGAGAGACATTCATCACAGATGGACATGTCGGGGGCGACCGGGGTTGCCGTACCGTCGTCTTCGCTCTCAACGATACTGAACCCCTCCTGTCCGTGGCCGGGAAGTCCTTCAGTCTCCACAGACTCGGTCTCGATCGATTCAATGCAGGAGATTTCAGGGTGTTCGGTCCTGAGCCGTTGCAGGAAGTCGCGCACATGACGTCCGGCCACTTCTATTACCACACCTCCGGACGTGTTTCTTACACTACCGCTGAGATTCAAGGCCCTTGCAAGCTTGAAGACGAAAGGTCTGAAGCCTACTCCCTGAACCAGCCCCTTTACTTTTATCCTGAGATGAGTCATTATGAATATATTACCAGATGATTGCCCCAATGCAAGTTTTTTTTATAAACTATTCTGTAATCACTTAGATCCGGATAAAAACTCAGAAACCATACAATTAAGGAGAGGGGATATTAATTTGAACGGATTTAATTTCGCAGCAAGTTCACCCGGATGGTGAACTGTCCCGAAATGCTTCGGGATGCCCCGGAGTCCCGGCCGGACGCCGGCACGAACCGGACGCCGGTACGGCAGGGAGATGAAAAATCAATATCCCCTCTCCCGTCAGGCCTTACTATTGCTTAGAGGACGGTAGTGTTCTGTAATCTTGTTTCATTACAATAATCGAATATCCTGCGGGGTCGCGGGGTTGACCGGATCATTCCGCGGCGTCCCGTCAAGAGAATCCAGGGAGGTTTAGAGATGACCCTTACAGCAGGTCTGGACAGTGGGTCTGTAAGCGTAAAACTAGTCATAGTCGATGAAAAGGGAAATGTTCTCCTGACAGTCTACCGCCGGCATAAGGGGCATCCAGTGAGCACGGCCCTGGAGGTCCTGAAGGAGGTCATCGCGGACTACCCGGAGCTGATGATCGCCTTTACAGGCTCTACCGGAAAGCTGATGGCAAGGGCCGCAGGTGCCGTTCATATAAACGAGCTTGCGGCCAACAGCACCTCCACAAAGAGGTTCCACCCGGAGGTCAACACCATCATAGAGATGGGCGGGGAGGACTCGAAACTGATAATCCTCGAGGGTGATGCCATAAAGGATTTCTCCCTGAATTCTGTCTGCGCCGCGGGCACCGGTTCTTTTCTCGATCAGCAGGCAGAGAGACTCAGGTTGAGCATCGAAGAGTTCAGCGAGACTGCACTGAGGTCCGAAAACCCTCCCAGGATAGCCGGACGGTGCAGTGTCTTCGCCAAGTCGGACATGATCCACCTTCAGCAGATCGCCACGCCGGTGGATGATATCGTTGCAGGACTCTGTTATGCGGTTGCAAGGAATTTCAAAGGCTCGATCGTAAGGGGAAGGCCTGTTCCACAAAAGGTATCGTTTCAGGGAGGCGTGGCCCTGAACAGGGGGATGGTGAAGGCATTCAAGGAGATCTTCGAGCTGGACGAGCTGATCATACCTGAACATACCGCCTTCATGGGGGCCATAGGTGCAGCTCTCAAGGCAATGGATGACGACAAGCTGACGCGCCTGAACTTCAGCAGGTTCGAAGAGGCCCTCGACTCGCTGAGACACAGCACCTCAGCGGGCCACAGGCCTCTCATCGAAAGCGGAGACGGATTCAGGGAAAGGCACCTCGTATCCGGGGGACAGGAAGCGGCGGAGACCGCGCACCGGAAGTCAGGTGCAGAGCAGACGGTGGAGGCTTACCTGGGCATCGACATCGGCTCCATCAGTACGAACCTTGCAGTAATAGACGAATCCGGCAGGTTATTGGCAAAGAAATACCTGATGACCGCTGGAAGACCGATTGATGCCGTCCGGCAGGGCCTGCTGGAGATCGGCAGGGAGTTGAGCGACGGTGTCGAGATATGCGGAGTCGGCACTACGGGTTCAGGCAGGTATATGATCGCTGACTTTGTCGGCGCAGATATCGTAAAGAACGAGATTACCGCACAGGCGACCGCAGCCGTCTTCATAGATCCGAAGGTGGATACCATCTTCGAGATCGGGGGACAGGACTCAAAGTACATCGCGCTGCGCGACGGCATAATAGTGGATTTCGAGATGAACAAGGCCTGTGCTGCGGGCACGGGCTCGTTCCTGGAAGAACAGGCTGAAAAACTGAACATATCCATCAAGGGAGAGTTCGCGGAATGCGCGTTCTCGTCGACGAACCCGTGCCGGCTGGGCGAAAGGTGCACCGTCTTCATGGAAAACTCCCTGATGGCCAACCTCCAGCGCGGCGCCCGCAAGAACGACCTCCTTGCAGGGCTTGCATATTCCATTGTCGAAAACTATATAAACCGTGTTGTTGCGGGCAGGCATATAGGCGAACATATCTTCTTCCAGGGTGGAACGGCCTTCAACAAGACCGTGGTCGCGGCTTTCGAGAAATTTACGGGGAGGACCGTTACGGTGCCGCCGAACCACGATGTTACAGGAGCCATAGGAATGGCCCTGATAGCCAAGGACTACATGAAGGCGGAGACAGGGCGGAAGACTTCCTTCAAGGGGTTCGACCTTGCCAACAGGCCGTATCAGCAGAGCTCTTTCGAATGCAAAAGCTGTGAAAACATGTGCGAGATCAACAGGATCAAGATAGACGGAGAGGACGGTTTCCTCTTCTACGGCGGAAGGTGTGAGAAGTATGACGTCAGGAGGAAAACAAGGACCGAGATACCGGACCTCTTCGCCTTCAGGGAAGCGGAGCTCTGGAGGGCCCACACGGAACGGTCGAACGAGGCTGCCGGACGGGCAACGGGTTCCGGAAGGGGCAGGATCGGCATCCCTTATGTTTTCTACCTCCACGACTACCTTCCCTATTGGAGCACGCTCCTGTGGGAACTCGGGTTCGATGTCGTTGTCTCGCCCAAGACAAACCGGCGGATAGTCAACCTCGGGTTGGAGACGGTGCTGGCAGAGACATGCTTTCCCGTGAAGGTCTCACATGGACACGTCAGGTACCTGCTCGAGCACGGCGTCGATACCCTGCTCATACCGAGCTTCATCAATATGAACCCCGAGGATGATCCCTATGAAAAAGGCCATGCCTGTCCCCTGACCCAGAGCTTTCCGTACCAGATACGTGTGGCCTTCGAAGACGCCGAGATCATTGCGCCCGTTGTAAAGCTGAAAGAGGGAGAGGCTTTCATGCTCGGAGAACTCAAGAGGACGATGAGGCGTTTCGGTGTTACTTCCGCCGAGCTCAGGCGTGCAATGAGAAAGGCTCAGGAGGCACAGGATGAATTCGTAAGACGCATAAAGGAACGCGGAAGGGAGGTCCTTTCGTCCCTGGACAGACGTTCCGTGGTGATCGTAGGCAGGGGCTACAATGCCTTCGACATGGGGGTCAACCTCGAGATACCCAAGAAACTCGCCTCCCTCGATGTGCTCTCCCTGCCGATGGATTTTCTGCCCGATGAGGATATATACGATGACTGGCCGGATATGTACTGGAGGTCCGGACAGAGGATCCTCAAGGCTGCAAGGGCGATAAAGAAGAACGACTTTCTCTACCCCATCTACATAGGCAACTTTTCCTGCGGCCCGGACTCCTTTATTCAGAAGTTTTTCGAGAAGGAACTCGCCTCAAAACCGTACCTCTACGTAGAGATCGACGAACACAGTGCCGATGCCGGGGCGATAACGAGGTGTGAGGCCTTCCTGGACAGTATCGACGCGCAGATCTCCGCGAGGAAGATGCGCCGTTGCGAGAGTTCCGTGCCGCAGAAGGTGGAGTTTCTGGTCAAGCACTCCTCGGGCAGACAGAGGACGGTCTACCTGCCGAGGATGTCGGACCATGCTTTCGCCCTGAAGGCAGCCTTCGAATACTGCGGTATACCTGCCGAGGTATTGCCGGAGACCGATGCCGGGGCACTCGAGTACGGCAGAAGATATGTCACCGGCAAGGAGTGTTACCCCTGCACTGTGACGACCGGGGATATGCTGAAAAAGGTCTTCTCCGAGGATTTCAAGCCCGAAGAATCGGCCTTCTTCATGCCATCGGGCACGGGCCCCTGCAGGTTCGGCCAATACAACGTATTTCACAGGATGGTCCTCGACGAGCTCGGCCTGAAGGAAGTGCCCATATTCACCCCTGTTCAGGATGTGACCTTCTACAAGGACCTCGGGATCGTCGGAAAGGACTTCGTCTCGAGGTCCTGGGAAGGAATAGTGGCCTTTGAGATTCTCACGAAATGTCTCCACGAGACAAGGCCGTATGAAAAGGAAAAGGGTTCCGCAGACCGGCTCTATAATGAGTACCTGACGAGGCTGACCACAACACTGAGCGGCTCGAACGGGGATCTGAGGCCTTTGATGTTGCAGATGCGCAGGGACTTCGCCGGCCTTCCGCTTGAACCCGGCAAAAGACCCCTGATAGGAATAGTCGGCGAGATATTCGTGAGGTCCAACCGCTTTTCCAATGAGGACCTGGTCAGAAAGATAGAGGCCCTTGGAGGCGAGGTCTGGCTCTCTCCCGTAGATGAATGGATCTACTACATAAACCTGATGTCACTGAAAAAAACCTTGCGAAAAAAAGACCTCTCTGGTATCATAAGTATTCTCTTGAAAAGGCTCTTTCAAAAGAGAATAACCAGCAGTCTCGAGAAACCGTTCAGGGGGTTCCTGAAGACGCTTCACGAACCAGACACAAGGGATATCCTGAAGAAGGCCTCGCCGTACCTGCACGAATCATTTGAGGGGGAGGCCATAATGAGCATAGGCAAGTCCATCGACCTGATCGGCAAGGGAGTGTCCGGAATAATAAACGCCATGCCGTTTGGATGCATGCCGGGGACGATAGTGACTGCCATAATGAGGGGCATAACCAGGAGGTACGGAATCCCGTCGATCAGCATTCCATTCGACGGGACAGACTCCTCGACTACAGAGCTTCAGCTCGAGGCATTTATGGAACAGGTGAGGGCCGGGGCCGACAACTGACGCCGACGCCCTGCCTCGTTGAAAAAAAAAAGACCGAAGGAGGTGATCGAGTGGGAAACGTCAAGAAGTGGCGTAAAAAAAAGATCAACAAGCACAAGCACAAAAAGCTCCGCAGGAGAATGAAGAATAAACGGTAGAGGCCGTGACGCTTCGGGCGACAAAAGATCGAGACGGTCTTGCCGTTGTTTTGATCTTTGCTGACTTATCCGTAAAAAACCAAACTACCGGGGAAGGGGCCATGAAAGAAGAAAGGGAATTGAGCGAGAAGGTTAAGCTTCTCGAGAAGGAGTTACAGACACTGGTATCGGAGATTCAGAGACTTGATGCAGCTCTGTCAGAGGTCGATGACGTCAGACTCGAGCTCAAGGGAATAAAGGTGTTTCTCGGCAGGAAACATCCCGAGTTGAAAGATCAGTTGCCGGAGATCGTCAGAAAGCTGAAAGCAAAAGCCCACCCGGAGTAATGGATCACCTGCCTGATGTCATCTTCCACGAGGGGCGGAAGGAGAGTCCCTGCTGCCTGTTTATCCATGGCCTGGGCATGAATTTGAGCATATGGACGGAGCCTGAAAGAACGCGGATACTTGCGGGCAGATTTCCGATAACGGTTCTGCTGTCAAAGGAGCCGAAAGAGATAGATTTATCGAGGCAGGATGAGCCTTCCAAAGACGCGGGGCTTTACGTCGAGCCGGTCATAACCAACCGGATAACCACCGGCCTGATTCCCCGCAAGCTGAAGACCGTCTTTCACGATCTCAAGAGACAGGGTTGTACGGTCCTGGCTTACTCCCAACGCCGTCCAGCCTCCGACTGTGAATCCCTGGTAAAGGAGCTCGATCTCTTGCTGAGACACTACCACCGGTTCATGAAAAATGGTATAATATTTGTCGCTCACAGCAGAGGAGGGCTTGTCGCCAGGAAGGCCATAGAGCTGTTGAACCCCAAATGCCTTGCGCTGGTCACACTCGCAACGCCCCATCACGGAAGCAACCTGGCGAAACTGGCAGGATCCCTTTCCGGGATCTCGAGGGTCATCTATCCTTTTTTTGAGAATGCAGAGAAGGGCACGGCAAGGAGTACCATAAAAAGGATAATGGAATTTCTCAAGAGTGAAGCGATAGTCGAGTTACTTCCGGGATCGCCTTTTATAAGTGGATTTGACGACAAAAGGCTTGCATCCGTAAAAACGCTCTCGTTCGGCGGAACAGACCCTACCCTGTTTACCGTTTACAGGTGGCGGAAAGACCGTGCCAAAGGCGTCATGACGGCGGAGAAACTCTTCTCGATACCGGAGGTCCTGACGTCATTCGTTTCCGAGGGTTTGTTGCCCGAAGAGCTGATAACGGGAAAGGGAGACGGTCTGGTCAGTAAAAGGAGCGCGGAGGCCCCGTATGCCGTGGAGCATCACAACCTGCACGTGAATCATGCAATGATACTGTTCGCCCCCTCTGTCAGAAAGGCCGTTTCGTCCTTTGTCGGAGCGGTGTCGTGATGGAACCGTCGGTTTGGGCGTCGGTCCTCCTGCTGATTGCAACGATCGTCCTGTCGTTCCTCCTGCTGAAAGAGAAAAAGAGACACAAAGACGAGATAAGGGGATATCTGAGCACGATACGGCAGCTCAGCATACTGAACGAGCTCTCAGCCTACCTACATACGACGATGGAGAGGGATGTGGTGCTCGAAAGCATCATGGACAGGGTGAAGGACCTCCTGAGAGCCGAGAAGTCGGCCATCATCATCGTAGACAAACACGAAAGGATAACCGATTTCTATTCGTCCCTGGGGCCTACTGGAAAGTGCAAAACAGAGGTCAGGGGAGTCATAAAGAGGGTTTTCAGGGAGCTGACGCCGCTCAGGACCGACAACATACACGATGAGCCCGACTTCGGAGGATTCCCCGACAGACACCCTGAGATAAGAAACCTGCTCATCGTACCGATCATGCTGCGGGGCAAGGCCATAGGAGTGCTCCTGGTGGCCGACAAGAAGGGTGCCCCCGGCTTTTCGTCAGAGGACGAGGACCTCCTCCTGACCCTCGCGTTTCACTCCGCATTCGCCATCGAGAAGGTGAACCTGCACGAAGGGATTGTAAAGATGGCAAGTACGGACGGGCTTACCGGGCTGAACAATCACAGGGCTTTTCAGGAGAAGCTCGAGGAGGAGATCGAGAGGGCCAAGAGGTTCGAGACCAGGGTGGTCCTGTTGATGATAGACATCGATCACTTCAAGGCGTTCAATGATGCCTACGGCCATGTATGCGGGGATGAGGCGCTGAAGAGAATAGCGTGTACACTCAATGACAACATAAGGACCGTGGATTTTGCAGCACGATACGGAGGTGAGGAGTTTGCCATAATACTCCCCGAGATTCCCCTTGAGGGAGCAACGGTAGTGGCCGAAAGGATAAGGCAGGCCGTGGAGAGACAGAGGTTCAGGCTGAACGGGAAAGAGGCAAGGATCACTCTCAGCATAGGTGTCGCATCTTTTCCGGATCACGCCCTGAACAGAAAAGACCTCATCGATAGGGCAGACAAGGCCCTGTACATTGCCAAGCGCTCCGGAAGGAACAGGGTGTGCATCTACACGGAAGAGTGAACAGTGAAGGCAGATGGACCCGGGTTGTCGGGAAGAGAAAAAGAAACACTGAGCGGTCCTGAAACAGCTTGCCATGATTGAACCAGACCTGAAGCGGAAAATACTGTCCGGGAAACGGGTTTCTGCAGAAGAAGCAGCAGCCCTCTTTCGTGAGGACGACATTCATACGCTCGGTGAACTGGCGTCAGCGGTCGCCGTCAGGAAGAACGGCAGGAGGGCATACTTTGTCCTCAACAGGCACATCAACCCCACCAACATATGTGTAAACCGGTGCCGGTTTTGCGCCTTCAGCAGGTCAAAGGGCGAAGAAGGCTCCTTCGAGCTGTCGATAGACGAAATCCTGGAGAAGCTGGAGACCTCTACGGAAGGGATCCGGGAGGTCCATATAGTCGGAGGACTGCATCCAGACCGGTCTTTCGAGTACTACCTCGAACTGCTCGAGGCCCTGAAGGCGGGGTTCCCGGACGTCCACATAAAGGCGTTTACGGCCGTCGAGGTGGACTATCTCTCGGGGATCAGCGGGCTCAGCCTCAGGGAAACTCTTTTGCGCCTGAAAGACAGCGGCCTTGACGCCATGCCGGGTGGAGGAGCGGAGATATTCTCAGACAGTATAAGAAAGAAGCTCTGTCCGGAGAAGATACCGGCGCAGAGATGGCTCGAGGTCCACAGGACGGCACACCGGTGCGGAATAAAGACCAACGCTACCATGCTTTACGGCCACTTCGAGTCTTACGACGACAGGGTGGAGCATCTGATGAAGCTCAGGGAGCTTCAGGACGAAACCGGAGGCTTTCAGGCCTTCATCCCGCTCTCCTATCATTCCCGGAATACGGAGATGGGAGGGCAATCCCCCTCCGGTATAGATGACCTGAAGACGGTTGCAGTCAGCCGTATCGTGCTCGACAACTTCGATCACATAAAGGCATACTGGATCATGCTCGGAGAAAAGCTCTCTCAGGTGGCACTGCTGTTCGGGGCCGATGACATCGACGGTACGGTCATCGAGGAGAAGATCACGCATGCGGCGGGCGCCATGACCGGTGAGCGGCTTGCAAAGGAACAGATCATAACCCTGATCAGAAGGGCCGGCAGGATTCCCGTCGAGAGGGACGCCTTTTACGAAGAGATAAAGGTTTACGCATAGCGGGCTACCGTGAAGCTGTGGGTGCGGCTCTTACACGCCGGCCAGCCTTTTCAGATCCTCCTCGTCTATCCTGTACTCCCTCGCAATGTGCTCCGGTGTTGCACCGGTCTGAGTTATGACCTCTTTGAGGTACCCTCTGAAATCAGACTGTTTCTGACATGTGTCAACGTAATTCCTGAGCACGGTGGCAAGGCCTTCGGACGGAATCCTGTACCCCTTCTTGGTTGCCTCCTTCTCTCCGGTGCTTTCAGGAACGCCGATAACCACCACCTTGTTGTCCACTATTATGAAGCGCATGTCATGCACCATGAGACAGCTGCTGTAGAGGACCTCTGCGCCTGCCTTCATATACAGATAGCCGAGATAGAGCCTGTCCGGGAATTTCGGCATGAGATACCTTATATGCACGCCCTTCTGTGTCATTCTCTTGATATTCTCCACGATGTCCCTCGTCATCCTGGTATCATCACCCGTTGGAGGCCTGCCGGTTATGCAACCGGTGATCTCCTCCTTTGCATCCATCATCGAGTCGATTATCGTCAGAAAATACTCCTGCCTCGTCAGCACCTTTGTTGCTTTGCCCATCTCGAGTATAAGCCTGTCACGCTGCTTCCCTTCCTTGATGCTGTAGATCAAGAGTATTATGGTCGCCACAAGCAGTATCGACTCAAGCGACAGAAGCCCTACCTCTATCGACATCTTTTCACCCCTGTAGTTATGTATATGGTCGGTCCGTGCATTCCGAGCGAAGACCCCGGTCATATATTAAAACATGTCCGGGACAAATAATGCACTCTCTTTTTTCAGTATGCCCTGTTTTCCCGGGGTGCTGCAGACAGGAAGACAGGACTCTATTGCACCCGTTGGATCAAGATAGAGCGTCTGTGAAAACAGTGACTCGAGATTCAAAATTCAAAACTCAAGATTCAAGATCATTAGTGTCCGGTAAAATCTCGGAAACTATCGATAAGGACTTACACTGTTTATCGGACGGTATTGATTCAAGATCATTTTTTGATCCGATGCGTTGCATTGACGGCGCGCTGCGTTTAACAATATAATATTTGGTCTTTACGGCCTGATCTTTCGCGGAGCCGGCTCACCGTTTCAAGA
>JAADGG010000056.1 GCA_013152485.1 Nitrospirota bacterium
TTTCCGGAGACAGTATGGAGGCGCTCTCGGCCATGAAGTTCACACCGCAGAAGACGATCACGTCGCAGTCGACACCTGCAGCCTTGCGCGAGAGCTCGAGTGAATCACCGGTGAAGTCTGCGATCTCCTGTACCTCGTCTCTCTGGTAGTTGTGAGAAAGGATTATCGCCCGCCGCTCCTCCTTGAGCCTGAATATCTCTTCTGTAATCTTCTTCTGTTCTTCTTCCATGATTCAGAAATTATAATACAACGGGACCTAAAATGACGAGAGCCCTTTCAGGTATACGGGTGTGTTCGTATAGAGGATCCGTCCGTCCTCGAAGACGACCTTGTAGAGGCGTTCACCCTCTCTTTTCCTCTCCTTTGACCGTTTTCCGGTGTCGTTGTTGTACTGGAACAGGATGTCCTGCACATACATTAGGGTTTCGGTGTAAGGGGGGACGGAGCCGTAACGCTTCACCACCGAGGGGCCTGCGTTGTATGCAGCGAGGGCGAGCCGGATATCTCCGAACCTCCTGAGCAGGCGCTTGAGGTACTTTACGCCGCCCTCGATATTTTCCTCAGGGTCATAGGGGTTGCTGACCCCCATGTCCGCGGCTGTCTCGGGCATGAGCTGCATCAGGCCTATCGCCCCGCGGCTCGATACGGCACGCGGGTTCCAACCCGACTCCATCTCTATGACCGCCTTGACGAGGTCTGGATCTAGTGCATACCTCTTTGCCGTCTTTTCTGCAATCACCTTGTACTCTTCAATGGATGCCTCACTCCTGTATTCATAAGCAGTGCCGTCGGTACCGGAAAAGGCAGGGGCCTTGTCCTCCTTTATTATCAGCTCTGCATCCTTGTGCATGGGTGTGTTCGTGTAATACTCGTTTCCGTTCTCATCGATATATCTGTAGATCTCCGCGAATGCGGACCGGGGGATGAGCAATACGACGACGGTCAGACAGATTGCAAACGTGCGCATACAAAAATATAACATTTACAGGTGGTTAAGTCAATCCCGGCAGGCAGGCATCATGCTCCACCGCAGCGGGCGGACTCGCTGCGGTGGATGTGGAATGGTTATTTTTTCCTTATGAAAAAGGATATTACGCCGCCTTCTTCCCTGGTGTCCACGAGCTCGTGTCCGAGCCTCTTGAGCAGTGCGGGGATGTCCGACTTCGACCCCGGGTCAGTGGCTATGACTTCGAGGACCTGTCCGGCCTGGATCCCGTCGAGGGCCTTCTTGGTCTTGAGGACAGGCATAGGGCAGTTCAGCCCCTTTGTGTCGAGTACCTGATCAGCTTTTATCTCAGGCATGTGAAACCTCCTTTACAGAACCGTGGATGGCTGAACATAAAGTTCAGCTTGTCAAGTATGTTCTAAACTATTTAACTACATTTGCCCCTCGAATGTCAAGCTCAGTCTTTGGCGTGCAAGGGGTCTGTGCGTCAGCCCGGCGGGCATCAGGTACAAGGTAAAGGAAGGGGGTGGTTTTGTTACTTCATTTTCTTTATCAGTTCATCGACAGGGATGGCTGCCATGCTGAGAAGCTGAACTGTTCCCCTTGAACCTATCTCCGCGGACATCTTCATTATGGTCTCATTGTCCGGTGCTTCAACGATGTTCACAAAGTCGTAAGGTCCAAGCACGGCAAACTGTTCCTTGACCTTGACTCCCATGGCTTCCAGTTCCTTGTTCACCTCAAGGACTCTCTCAGGCTTCTCCTTGAGGGTCTTCCTTCCCTCGTCCGTCAGGGTGCTCAGAATGACATAGTAACCCATGAACTCCTCCTCATGTTTACACCCCCTTCCCCAGATACTATTTTACAGGATTTCTCCGCGTAATTGAACTTGAACCTTTCCATGCTTGTTAAACTCGTGTTACAAGGCACGGCCGTCTTTCAGAAAACTTTGAATGGTCGCTGTGTGTGGGGCCGGCGGCTTGAGTGCGTGTGGGTGGTTTTCAGCCGTGCGGGGACGATCGACCGTCAGACCCTGAAAAACTTTTCCGAAATCCGGCCGTGCCTCTCCTGGTGGAGTCGAGGGAGGCTTGTGCGGCACGGCCGTCTTTCAGAAAACTTTGAATGGTTCCTGTGTGCAGGGCCGGCGGCTTGGGTGCGTGTGGGGAGGCTTTCAGCCGTGCGGGGACGATCGGAAAAGCTTTTCCGAAATCCGGCCGTGCCTCTCCTGGTGGAGTTGAGAGGGTTTTGTGCGGCACGGCCGTCTTTCAGAAAACTTTGAATGGTTCCTGTGTGCAGGACCGGCGGTTTGGGTACGTGGGGAGGTTTTCAGCCGTGCGGGGACGATCGGCCGTCAGACCCTGAGAAACTTTTCCGAAATCCGGCCGTGCCTCTCCTGGTGGAGTCGAGGTTGGTTTGTGCGGCATGGCCGCCTTTCAGAAGACTTTGAATGGTCGCTGTGTGCAGGGCCGGCGGCTTGGATGCGTGGGGGGAGGTTTTCAGCCGTGCGGATACGATCGACCGTCAGACCCTGAAAAAGTTTTCCGAAATCCGGCCGTGCCTTGTACTTTTGTACTCTGAGCCGGAAAACAAAGGCGGGTCAAAGGCGGGTTTTTCTGGTATAATTAAGTCCCATGTTCGACCTGCTCCGTTTGGCAACGGCTTTCGTACTCATCCTCTTTCTGCTCAGGCGGAAGTGGAATGTAGGATACGTGTTGCTGGCTGGTACGGGCGCACTTGCCGTGCTATATCTCATGAAACCGTCGAGCCTGTTGCTGGTTGCGAAGAACGCATTGACTGCAGGCATCACGATAAAGCTGCTGATAGCCCTGACGTTTATCCGGATCTTTGAATTCATCCTCAGGGACAGGGCCATGCTTGCAGGGATGATGGAGTCCATGAAGGGGCTCTTCCGCAACAAGAAGGCCGTGGTCGTATCCATGCCGCTTCTGATAGGAATGCTGCCCTCCGTTGGCGGGGCGTATTTCTCCGCCCCCATGGTGGACGAGGCGACGAGGGACCTGTCGATCACACCTGAGGAGAAGGCGTTCGCCAACTACTGGTTCAGGCATCCCTGGGAGTTCATATTGCCGCTGTATCCGGGCATCATACTCGCCTCTGTCCTGACCTCCATCCCGGTGAGGACCTTCATAATACTCAACCTCTCCTATGCAATAACCATGTTCCTGGTGGGCATCTGGGGGCTAAGGGGGATCCGCGGCACGTATGGAGCGCTGAGGAGGGTGTCGCGCAAGGGGTTTTGGAGCTTTCTGCCGATAGTGGTCCTGCTCGGGCTCGTCATAGTGTGGCGGATGGAACTCCACACGGCACTTGTAATCCTTGTATTGATGCTGATGGTATATTTCAGGTACCCGCCCCGAAAGGCGGCTGAGGCCTTCAGGTACGGCTTTTCAAGGGACGTGGTGGTGCTCATCATCGGCGTGATGTTCTTCAAGGAGGCGCTCCAGGCGCCGTCGGCAACATCAGCAGGTTCTTTACGGAGAATCATATTCCCATGATGCCGGTACTCTTTCTCCTGCCGTTCCTGACAGGCGTGCTGACAGGGATAACCGTCGGCTTCGTGGGCAGCACGTTCCCGTTGATCATGAGCCTCGCAGGCAGTGATCCCCATGCCTTCACCCTCGCTTTTGCATCCGGCTTTATAGGCGTGCTCCTCTCGCCCGTGCATGTATGCCTTGTCCTCACCAGGGAGTATTTCAATGCCGACATGTGGGGTATCTATAAAAAGACACTTCCTGCCGCGGCTGCTGTGCTCATGGTGGCCGTGCTGGAGTTTTTAGTTTTATAATCATTAGTGCCCTGTAGGGACTTACTCTGTTTATCGGACAGTAGTGTTTTATAATATCAAGAGTCAGTCTAAAAAACATACTTATCACTGGGTTGAGTATTGAAAACTCATAGAACGAGATTACTTGTAACTGTATTGACATGTATTGCTGCCGGTCTCCTGTGGCTGACTGCGGCTTCGAGTTCTGAGACGGCGGGGAACGCTCCATCCTATGGAGACGCCCTCGTCGTGGGCTCCATAGGGGAGCCGAGCATACTCATCCCGATGCTCGCCGGTGACAGCGCCTCCCACGAGGTTGCAGGCCTCATATTCAACGGCCTTGTGAAGTACGACACCGACCTCAAGATCATAGGAGACCTCGCAGAGTCCTGGAAGGTCTCCGACGACGGCCTTACCATAACCTTTTACCTCAGGAAGGGGGTCAAGTGGACCGACGGCGTCGAGTTCACCGCCGATGACGTGATGTTCGGCTACAGGACCATCATCGACGAAAAGACACCAACGGCCTACAAGGAGGACTTCCTGCAGGTGAAGAAGGCGGAGGTCCTGGGCAGGTATACGTTCAGGGTCACTTACGGCGAGCCATTTGCGCCCGCCCTCAGTACGTGGGGAAACCTTCCGGTGCTGCCGCGGCACCTTCTCGAGGGCAAGGACATAACAAAGTCGGATTTCGGCAGAAAACCGGTCGGCCTCGGCCCTTTCAGGCTGCAGCGGTGGGATCCCGGACAGAAACTCGTGCTTGCGGCCAACAAGGACTATTTCGAGGGAAGGCCTTATCTCGATTACTACATATACAGGGTGATCCCTGACCAGGCGACGATGTTCATGGAACTGAGGGCCGGAGGTGTCGACCTCATGGGCCTTACGCCGATACAGTACAGCAAACAGACGGATACGCCGTTTTACAGGAAGAACTTTCAGAAGTTCCGTCACCCGGTCTTTGCCTATACATACCTCGGCTTCAATCTCAAGCATCCCTTCTTGAAGGATATAAACGTAAGAAGGGCGATCGCCTATGCCATAGACAAGGAGGAGATCATCGATGTTGTGCTTTTCGGCCTCGGCTCTGTTGCAACCGGACCCTATGTACCCGGGACGTGGCCCTACAATCCCGATGTCAGGAGGTATGAATACAACCCCGGGAAGGCAAAGGCGTTGCTCAGGGCGTCCGGCTGGAAGGACTCGGACGGCGACGGCATACTCGACAGAGACGGCACTCCCATGGAGTTTACCATACTGACCAACATGGGCAACAGCCTCAGGGAGCGGACCGCCACGATCATCCAGTGGCGGCTCAAGCAGATCGGCATCAAGGTGAACATAAGAATACTCGAGTGGAGCACGTTCATAAACGAGTTCATAGACAAGAGGAGCTTCGAGGCGGTCATACTCGGGTGGTCGATAGGGCTCGATCCCGACCAGTACGATATATGGCATTCGAGCAAGACGGGCGAGAAGGAGTTCAACTTCGTATCCTACAGGAACGATGAGGTGGACAGGCTGTTGGAGGAGGGCAGGAGGACGTTCGATATCGAAGAGAGGAAGAGGGCCTACTTCAGGATCCAGGAGATCCTTGCGGAAGAGGTCCCCTATGTCTTCCTGTATGTGCCTGATGCGCTGCCTATAGTCCACAGGAGGTTCAGGGGTATAAGACCCTCTCCCATAGGCATATCCTATAACCTCCCGAAATGGTATGTGCCGAAAAGGCTGCAGAGGCACCAGTTGATACCGTAGAAAGGACCGGTGGGCAGGAAAGGCACGGCCG
>JAADGG010000025.1 GCA_013152485.1 Nitrospirota bacterium
CGAGACAGACGTACTGACGACAGCCGCTGACGAAGCTACTCCCCTTTGCAGGCCGGCGCGCAGGCCGGCTTTCCGGTTATGGTTGTGTGCGTATCAGCCGTTACGTTAACAATAGTGGATGGAATGGGCTTATGTCAAGCCGGCGCCCCAGATCATAAAACCTGTCCGTGAACAACACGGTCCGATAAAGAGTGTAAGTCATGGCAGGAGAGTATGGGCTTACAGTATTTATTTGCCGAAGACACTACTGTCCGATAAACAGAGTAAGTCCCTACAGGAGAGGGGATATTGATTTTTCATCTCTTTCTCGTCCCGGGCATCCAGAAGCATTTCGGGACAGGCACCAGTGCAAAATTGTCAGCTCGGCAAATAAGTACTGTAACCCTTTCAAAACGCAGGATCAAGCCCGGCATGACAAGCTGCCGCCTGGATACAGGGATAAAGAGGCCCGATTATGGACAGGGAGCGGTATGACAGACTCTGAACGGTTTTAAGTATCACAAGAGCTTCACCTGGATGGTGAAGCGTGATACTTACCTCGGAGAGGCTGGACGCCTGGACGAGAATGAGAGAAGAGTCTGTCATATTGCTCCCAACAGGCATACTATTGCAGTATTCGGGGATTATTACTTCGGCACAATACTAACCGATAAAGAGTGTAAGTCATGGCAGGACAGGGGATGGTTCCTGTGTTTTTACCGTACACTGTTGTATCCAAGCAACAGCTCATTTCACGGACACCCTATCTTGATCTGACGGGCCAGACCCGCCGTCCTTCCGCGTAGGCCCGCCTTGCGGCACTGGGAAAATCTGCATCCGGTCTTCCCGGGCCCGGCTGTTGACATGCGGACCGCTGCCTGGTATCCTGAAGGTACGGGCTGCGGTTCGAGGCAGCACGGGCAACTGCCATGGTTAACAGGAGACAGAGGCCCAAGAAGGTAAGGAGCGGCAAGTCCGCTGACGAGATAATCAGGGAACTGAAGGCCGGGCAGACGTCATCCGGCTCCTACAGGGAGCGTTCCCTGAAGATCCACGGACTCATCTGTGCCAAGTGCGCACGGGAGTTCGACTACAAGGACAGGCACCTGCTGACCGTGCACCACAGGGACGGAAATCCGAGGAACAATCCGCCGGACGGCTCAAACTGGGAGAACCTCTGCGTGTACTGCCACGAGGATGAACACTCGAGGGGACTGCTCGGGGATTACCTCAGCGGGGGGTGACAGTCTCTGCGGCCGGGCAGGCTTGTCGTGATTCCAGGGGCATGCCCCTGGACGGGTTCAGAAGAGCCCCATCTGATCATCCCTCTTCTCTCTCCTGATCCTGTCTGGCACGGTGACTCGCTTGATCAGCCCTTCAGGGACCTCGTCGAGGAAGGGAGACGGCTGCCTGGGGAGACGCCTGCCGTAGAGGAACCTCCTTCTTGCGTGTATCAGGAAGAGCTCGTCCTTCGCCCTCGTCATGCCGACGTAGAAGAGCCTCCTCTCCTCCTCGATGTCTGCGTCGTCCTTGTTCAGCGTGTACGGGATGAGACCGTCTTCCACTCCTGCGATGAAGACGACCTTGAACTCGAGCCCCTTCGCCGTGTGCATGGTCATCAGCGTGACGGCGTGGACCCGGGGGTCATAGGCGTCTGCCGGGGAGAGGATCTTCGAGTCGTTTATGAATCCGGCGAGAGCCTCCGAAGCGGGCAGGCCCCGGTATGCCGAGGCGAGGTTCTCCAGCGGCGTGAAGCTTCCGCCGTCCCCGTAAACCATTCTCAGGCCCGACTCCTCGAGCACCACGTCGAGAAGGGCATCGATGCTCAGTCTGTTCTTCAGCTCCAGGAACCGCTCCATCATGACGAGGAACTTCCTGTCCCCGCCCGTCCAGCGGTGCGCACACGCCTTCATCGCCTCATAAAGGCTCAGCCCTTCATTTTCGGCACGGGCGGAGGCCTCTGAGATCGCCTCACTGCTCAGTCCCCGCTGCTCCATGGAGGCGACCCTCCGGAGGGCTTCCCCGTCCGCGGGATCGGCTATGGCGCTTAGGCAGGAGATCGCATCCGCCGCCGCACTCCTTTTCAGGCGCTGGGGCCTTCCCACCACCTGATACGGGATGCCCGAGGCGGCAAAGGCCTCCTCCATCGCCTTCACCTGCGCGTTCGTCCTGAAGATGACCGCAAAATCGGAAAAACCGCACGGCTCTCCCCCGTGGCCGTCCATCTCGCCTGTCCGAAAGAGCCGCTGGTGGCTCGTACCGCCGATCCGTTTCTCTATCTCTCCCACTATGACCTCCCCCTCCGCCCTCTCGTCCGGTACGGAGACGACCGTTACGGGCCTGCCCCTCTCCCGCGAGGGCCGCAGTTCGCCGGGAATCCTCCTCGTGTTGTTCCGTATCAGGGCTCCCGAGGCTTTGAGCACCGTTTCAGTCGAGCGGTAGTTCCTGGTGAGCACGACCGTCTCGGCTCCCTCGAAATCCCTTTCAAACCCGAGGAAGTGCTCAACGTCTGCCCCCCTGAAGGCATAGATCGCCTGGTCCGGGTCTCCGACGGCGCAGATGTTGCCGCTCCTTCCGGCAAGGAGTCTCAGGAGCCTGTACTGTGCAGGACTTATGTCCTGGTACTCGTCGACGATTATGTGGCTGAACATCTCCCGGTACCTCTTCAGCGTGTCCGTATTGCCGAGCAACTCTATCGGCCTGAGGATAAGGTCGTCGAAATCGAGTGCCGAGTCTTTCCTGAGTGCCGACTGATACTCCTCGTAGAGCCCGCGCATCTTCTCGTCCGGCTCGGCGAAGAGGTTCTTGGCCCTCGATATCTTCTCCGCAATCACGGTGACCGATGCCTTTGCGCAGGGGCGGGAGGCGGACTTCTTCAGCAGGGCCCTTATGAGGCGGACCTGTTCCTGCCTGTCGTATACAGTGAATCCGCCGGAGAGCTCTCCTGCCAGGATCCGTATCCCGAGCGAATGGAATGTCCCTATGAACATGCCGCGGGGACTGCCAAGGAGAGCCTCTGCCCTCTCCCTCATCTCCCTCGCGGCCCGGTTCGTGAACGTGACCGCGAGTATCCCCTCAGGCCTGACGCCCCGGCTTATGAGATACGCTATCCTGTGGACGATGGTGAGGGTCTTTCCGGTGCCGGGTCCTGCAACGACCAGCACTGGCCCTTCCAGGGCCGTTGCAGCCCTCCTCTGTGATTCGTTCAGCGTCTGAAGCAGGTTCAATCTCAAGGCGGTCCTCTCGCTGGATGCGCTCACGGCCACGGTCGTCAGAAGAGCATCTTCTGTCCCTTGATCTCCTCCCTTTCGACCTTCTCGAAGATCCTTATCCTGCCGTACTCGCCGTCGAAGCCCGGGGCGATATGGATCCGGCCCGTACGCACCCTGGAGACGGCCTCCATCAACAGGGGCGAGCCCGCCCTGCCGATATCCTCAAGGGGTGTCTCCATGAGGATTTCGAATTCATTGCCGAGGCTGCTGAGGACCTTCAGGTATTCGTTGTTCACCTTCTTGCTGTTGACCCCGACCTTGAGGGTCTCCGAGATTATCTCGGGCAGGGGGATCAGGGAGTGGAAGCCCGGCAGGCCGGGCGGACTGAACCCCTCCTGCCTGTCCGCAAGCTCTTCGACCCTGTGCATGACACCGACCGTGACCCGTCTGCCGCAGACCGGGCAGAGGTAGTCGTGCTCTATGGTCTCCCTCGGCGAGAGGCTCACACCGCAGAGCCTGTGACCGTCATAGTGGTACTTGCCCTCTTCAGGGAAGAACTCTATGGTGCCGAGAAGACCCTTCTTTGTCCTGACGGCCTCCATGATGGCTCCATATGAGAGGTCGGTGTCGAATATGTTCGCCTCGCGGCCGATCTTTGCGGGCGAGTGGGCATCGGAGTTCGATATGAGGGTTATGCCGTCAAGCCGTGAGAGCCTCCGGTTCATCTGCGGGTCCGAGGAGAGCCCGGTCTCTATGGCGTGGATGTGCGGGGTCAACTCCTCGAAGCACTCCTCGAGAGAATCGAAGCCCGACATCGCCCCGAAGACCGAGAAATGCGGGGTCCATGCATGGGCCGGCACGAGCATGGCATCGGTGGACACATCCAAGACCATCTTCAGGAGCTCCTTTGCATCGAGCCCGAGTATCGGCCTGCCGTCTGCCCTGAGGTTACCTATACCCGACAGGACCGCATTCAGCCTTGCGGCATCGGCAAAGTCGGGCACGAACACGATGGAGTGTATCTTCCTGGTCCTGCCGCCCTTGCTGTATATGCAGCTGATCTCAGCGGAGAGGAGGAAGAAGGGCTCGGCCCGGCAGGAATCCGGGACCTCTGCAGTCCTGTAGTCGTCCTTCAGGGTGAAGAGGCCGTTGCCGGCAGGTTCGAGCTTCTCCCGGAGCTCGTTGAGCCACCCCGGATGCGTGAAGTCCCCGGTGCCTACGACGTTGACGCCCTTGAGCTGCGCCCACTTCCATATGCTCTCAGGGGACATCTCCCTGCTGGTAGCCCTCGAGTACTTCGAATGAATGTGGAGGTCCGCTACGAAACGCATGTGCAATTATACCATGAATAGTGTCCGTTAAAAACACGGGAACCATCCCCTCTCCTGCCATGACTTGCCCTGTTTGCCTGACGGTATCGACCACAAACAAAGGTTTGAAAATCTTAAATATCGGAAAGGATTCAGAATTTTTTAAAGAAAAGCCTGTGATTCCATGAGAAAATGGAATTGATTTCCGGCAAGTTTTGTTATATGATGGGTTATTAGCACTCTCTGCGTTAAAGTGCTAACAACATCCTGATCAGTGATCATTACCTATTTCGGGACATGCGGAGGTGATAGTAATGAGAATTGCTCAGGTTTCCCCGCTTTACGAGAGTGTTCCACCCCGTCTTTATGGAGGGACAGAGAGGATCGTTTCTTACCTTACCTTACCGAGGAGCTGGTCAAGGCGGGTCACGAGGTGGTGCTCTTCGCCTCCGGTGACTCAGAGACCTCGGCCGAGCTCGTGCCGATATGCGAGACCGCCCTGAGGCTCGAGAAGAGGTGTGTGGACCCTGTCTCGCTCCACTTTCTACAGATGGAGGAAGTCCTGAAGCGCCAGGACGAGTTTGATATCATACACACGCATGTCGACTGTTTCGGTTTCGCCCTAGCAAGGAGGACGGCCGTGCCTGTGGTCAGCACCCTTCACGGCAGGCTCGACCTCTGGGGCTATCCATCCGTCTTCAGGGAGTACCGGGAGATCCCCCTCGTCTCGATCTCGAACGCCCAGAGGAGTCCGCTGCCCTTTGCGAACTGGGCTGCGACCGTCTACCACGGACTGCCCGGCGAGTTGTACAACCTGAACGAGGACGGCGGTGACTATCTCGTCTTCGTCGGAAGGGTATCACCCGAAAAGCGGGTTGATTCCGCGATCGAGATAGCCGTAAAGGCCGGCATCCCGCTCAAGATAGCGGCAAAGGTGGACAAGGCCGACGCCGAATACTTCGAGGCGATGATCCGTCCCCTGCTGAAGCATCCGCTCGTGGAGTTCCTCGGAGAGATCAACGACGAGGAGAAGAACGAGCTTCTCGGCTCGGCACTCGCCTTCCTGCACCCTGTCGACTGGCCGGAACCCTTCGGTCTTGCGATGATCGAGGCGATGGCCTGCGGCACCCCCGTGATAGCGAGGCGCAGGGGGTCCATTCCCGAGGTGGTCGATCACGGAATAACCGGGTTCATCTTTGAGGAGGACAAGGAGGCTGTCTTCAGTATCAAGAACCTCCTCGGCAACTTTTCGAGGAGGGCCTGCAGGGAGCATTTCGAGAAGAGGTTCCTGGCAAGCAGGATGGCCGACGATTACCTGGGTGTCTACGTCAGGCTGCTGAGCGGGAAGTATGAACAGAAAGTCGCCTGAAGTCAGCAGGATAAGGGACAAGTACTACATCTCGGCCACCTCCTCGATGATCGACCCCCACAGGCTCATCCTGAAGGAAGAGGACCTGTTCGGGGTATTCGACCGTTTCGGCGACATCCTCCCGATGGGGAAGAACGAGCAGGGCCTCTACTTCAAGGGGATGAGGTTCCTCTCGTACTACGAGCTCAGGATAGGGGGGCTGAGGCCCCTGTTTCTGTCCTCCTCGGTCGACGAGGAGGACATCCTCCTCACCGTCGACCTTACCAACCCCGACCTGTACTCGAGGGGCAGGCTCCTGATAAAGAAGGACACGGTTCACATCATGCGTTCGAAGGTCCTGTTCGAGCAGAGGTGTCTCGACTACATCAGGATCAGGAACTTCGGCCTCCATGCGATAGACCTGAGCCTCGACTTCTCCATGGACGCGGACTTCAAGGACATCTTCGAGGTACGCGGGCTGAAGAGGAAGAAGAGGGGGACCATCCACCCCCCTGAATACAGGGAGCGGGGCATGGTACTGACCTACGAAGGCCTCGACGGTGTCAGGCGGACGACGTCCATCGGCTTTTCGAGATCACCCGACGGGGTTCACGACAAGACCTTCTCCTTCAAGATCAGGCTGGACCCGGGGGGCATGGAGGAGATGCTGCTCGGCATCGGCTGCGCAGTGGCCGGCACGGCTCGGGAAGAGCCGGAGTTCGACGTGACGGTAAGGAAGTCGAGAAAGAAGCTCCAGAGAAAGACGCGGCACTGCACGGAGATATACACCTCGAACGAGCAGTTCAACGAATCCCTCAAGAGGGCGATCTCGGACATCAACATGATGCTCACGAAGACGGAGCACGGTCTTTACCCCTACGGAGGCATCCCCTGGTTCTGCACCCCGTTCGGCAGGGACGGGATCATCACAGCGCTCGAGTCCCTGTGGGTGAATCCGGAACTGGCAAAGGGGGTCCTGCTCTACCTCGCCGCCAGGCAGGCTCAGGACTTCGACAGGACAAAGGCGGCCGAGCCCGGCAAGATACTCCACGAGGCACGGGAAAACGAGATGGCCGCCCTGGGGGAGATCCCGTTCGGCCTCTATTACGGAAGCGTCGACTCCACCCCCCTGTTTCTCATCCTCGCGGGGGCCTACTGGAGGAGGACCGGGGATACGGCCCTGATATCAAAGATATGGGACAACATAGAGAAGGCCCTGTTGTGGATGGAGAGGCACGGTGATGTGGATGGTGACGGCTTCCTCGAATACGTGCCGCATGAAAACGGGCTTCGCAACCAGGGGTGGAAGGACTCGCATGACTCCATCTTTCATGAAGACGGGTCTCTCGCAGAGGGGCCGATAGCGCTGTGCGAGGTGCAGGGCTACCAGTATGCCGCAAAGCAAGAGGTGGCGATGCTTTCCGCCCTCATGGGGAAGGAGGCCCTTGCGCGGAGGCTGCTGCAGGAGGCTCGGGAGTTGAAGGAGAGGTTCAACAGTCTCTTCTGGGACGAGGAGCTGGGCACTTACGTGCTCGCCCTCGACGGCGCGAAGAGGCCCTGCAGGGTGGTCTCCTCCAATGCCGGACAGGTGCTCTTCACGGGGATCGCCGATCCAGGCAAGGCCGTGAAGGTCGCCGAGACCCTGACGTCTGATACGGTCTTCTCAGGCTGGGGAATAAGGACCGTAGGAACCGGTGAGGCGCTCTACAATCCGATGTCCTACCACAACGGCTCCGTGTGGCCTCACGACAACGCCCTGATAGCCTACGGGTTCTCCGTATACGGCCTGAAGGAGCCTTTCATAAAGGTCTTCTCGGGAATATTCGATGCCTCGCTCTTCATGGAGTTTCAGCGCCTTCCCGAGCTCTTCTGCGGTTTCAAGAGGAGGCGCGGTGCGCCCCCGACGCTCTATCCGGTTGCGTGCGTTCCGCAGACGTGGGCCGCCGGCTCACTCCTTCTGATGCTTCAGGCATCGCTCAGGCTCGGGTTCGAGGCCGACCGGGGACGGATCGTCTTCAGGCAGCCTGTACTGCCGGAGTTTCTCCAGCAGGTCTTCCTCAAGAACCTGACCGTGACGGGGAAGAAGAGCGTCGACCTTCTGATCAGGCGTTACGGCGAGGATGTGACCATCGAGGTTCAGCGTAAGCCCGAGGACGTGAGCGTGCTTATAATCAAGTAGAGAGGTCCGGGGTGATTTCGAAAACCGGAAGGATTACGGCGGTCGAGCCCCCGGGTGGGGCCTCCTGCAGGCTCGGTGCCGGCAGGAGGGGAACCGGTCTCAGCGGCCGGTCTTTTCCTTCTTGACATACTTTTCGGGATTCTTTTCGAACTCCGCCTGGCAGAGGGGGCAGCACAGATAGTAGTTCTTCCCCTCGTGCTCGATCGTGATGTGCGCCTTGTTGGGATTCATCTTCCTTCCACAGACCGGGTCTTTATGCATGATTCATACCTCCTTCCTGTTATTCCTCTACAATGAGTTTTCCCCTGATCATTCCCATCTGACAGGAGAAGTCGTACTCGCCGGGCTTTTCCGGCAGGAGTTCCACCACCACCTCTTCATACGGCGGAAGCTTTGCAGACTTGTTGAACGCGCCGAAGACGACCATCTCCGTGCATGAGGCCTCTTCCTCGCGCGTGAAGATGAGCCTGAGGGGTTGTCCCGCCTTTGCGACTATTACGTCGGGGTCATAGCCCCCCTTCACTTTTATGAAGACTTCCTGGATGCCTGACGATACGGCCGCCCTGACCTGCTTCTTCCTGGAGAAGAGGAAGAACCAGATGATCCAGGCTATGGTGAGAATGCCCGCTGCTGTCACTATAACCTTGTCCATGTCTCACCTCAACTTGAGAAATCTGAGTCTGTTTGCATTGCTGACGACGGTCACCGAACTCATGGCCATGGCGGCACCTGCAAGGATCGGGTTCATGGTGATGCCCCATATGGGATAGAGGATTCCGGCTGCTACGGGGACGAGAGCCGTGTTGTAGAAGAAGGCGCCGAACAGGTTCTCCCTGACGTTCTTCATCGTGGCCTTCGAGATGCTTATCGCCGCCTTTATTCCGAGCAGGGATCCCTTGATCAGTGTTATGTCGGACGCCTCTATCGCAACGTCCGTGCCGGTACCGATCGCCATTCCGACATCCGCGCGGGCGAGTGCCGGGGCGTCGTTTATCCCGTCGCCCACGAATGCGACCTTCCTGCCCTCGAGCTGCAGTTTCCGCACCTCGCGGGCCTTGTCTTCGGGCAGTACCTCTGCAAGCACCCTGCCTATGCCGACCCTCTTTGCTATGGCCTCGGCAGTACGCCTGTTGTCGCCGGTTATCATCACGACGTCCACGCCGAGGCCCTTCAGGCCCTGTATCGCCTCGATGGAATCATCCTTGAGAGGGTCCGAGACGGCTATGACGCCGGCGGCCCTGCCGTCGACGGCGACGAAGATGGGGGTCTTTCCTTCATCGGCGAGCATGTGGGAATCCTTTTCGAATATGTCGAGGTCGGCGCCTATCCGCTCCATGAGCTTCCTGTTGCCGAGGCTGATCCTCTTTCCATCCACGACACCCTCCACCCCGTATCCGGGGATCGCATTGAAGTCGTCCGGGTCCGGAGGGGTGATCTCCCTGGTTCCGGCACCTTGCAGTATCGCCTCTGCCAGAGGATGCTCGGAATTCTTCTCGAGGGCTGCGGCAAACCTGACGATCTCCTTCTCATCGCCTTCAGGGGCGACTATGACATCCGTCAGCGCAGGCTTTCCCACGGTAATGGTGCCTGTTTTGTCGAGCACGACGGTGTCGAGTGCGGAGGCGACCTGTATGGCCTCCCCGTTTCTTATCAGGATGCCGTTCTCCGCGGCCTTTCCGACGCCGATCATCAGCGAGGTCGGTGTTGCGAGCCCGAGGGCGCACGGACATGCAACGATCAGCGTGGTCACTGCACCGAGCAGGGCGAGTATGATGCGGGGTTCGGGGCCGAGGTCGTACCAGAGGACGAAGCTCGACACGGCGATGACCATTACGGCGGGAACGAAGTATCCGCTGACGGTGTCGGCCAGTTTCTGTATCGGGGCCTTTGAGCCCTGGGCCTCCTGGACCATCCTGATGATCTGGGCAAGTGCCGTGTCCTTTCCGACCTTGGTGGCCCTGAACCTGAAGGCTCCCGTCTTGTTGATCGTTCCTCCTATCACCTCGTCGCCCTCCTGCTTCTCTGCAGGAAGGGGCTCGCCCGTCAGCATGGACTCGTCCACGCTCGACCGTCCCTCGACGAGCACGCCGTCGACCGGGATCTTCTCCCCGGGACGTACAACGACCGTATCACCGACCAGTACCTCCTCTATCGGTATGTCGATCTCGGCACCTTCCCTTATGACACGGGCGGTCTTGGCCTGCAGCCCCATCAGCTTCTTTATGGCCTCCGACGTCCTGCCCTTGGCCCTCAGCTCCAGTGCCTGGCCGAGCACCACGAGGGCGATGACCACGGAGACCACGTCGAAATAGGGCTCCCGCGCGTTCTCCGGAAACAGCTCCGGAAAGAGGACCACAACGGTCGAGAAGAGCCATGCCATGCCCGTGCCGAGGGCTATCAGCGTGTTCATGTCGGCGGCCCGGTGCCTGAAGGCAGCGACCGCGCCCTTGAAGAAGCTGCTCCCTGAATATACAAGAGCAGGCACGGTGAGAAGACTCGCGCCCATCCACAGCAGTCTCAGGGTGTCCATGTCCAGGTCCTTGAGCACGGGGAAGAACGTAGGATAGCTCACCACTATGACGGGCAGGGATATAAGGGCGGCAACCGTGAACCGCCTCAGAAGGGCCTTGTATTCCTTTTCCTTCGCATCCTCTTCCCTGGCCGGTGAGGGTTCGGTCTCCGCCCTGTAGCCTGAGGACCCTATAACCTTCTTCAACGACTCGATGGTCGTCATCGACGGGAGAAACTCCACGGTTGCGCTTTCGGAACCCAGGTTGACCTCGGCGCGTATGACGCCCGGAGAGCCCTTCAGTGCGTCCTCGACCTTACTGACACACGAGGCACACGTCATTCCCCTGATCTTGAGCGTGACCTTTTCAGAGCCGACGTCATAGCCGCTGTCCTTGATGACCTTTATTATCTGTCCCATCCCGATCAGGCCGGGATCGTACGAGACAAAGGCCTTTTGAGAGGCGAAGTTGATGTTCGCCTCCCTGATTCCTTCCAGGGATGCGAGAGCCTTTTCTATCGTCGCCGTACAGGAGGCGCAGGTCATTCCGGTTACGGGCAGCTCTACCCTCACCGCTCCCCTGTGCTCTCCGCTCACCCCGGTCGTAGCCGAGGGAATGATTGCGTGTTTCATCGCCCGTACCCCCCTGTGTCCCGTCCCCGGCTGACAAGACCTTGCACCGGCACAAAGACCGCGCTTCCGCTTGTGTACTCCGGGGCATGAACTCCCTTGAATACGGCAAGGAGCCGCCTCCAGACCCGATCCGTCCTGACCCGTTTCATGACATTACCCTCCTTTTTTTTCAAGCTCCACCAGGGAGAACCATCCTTTCGGGTCAGAGAACCAGCCCCTGACATCCAGGCCGGCATCCCGGGCCGTACGCTCCATGTCCTCCCTGGTGAACTTACGGCAGATCTCGGTGAGAATGCCTTCCCCCTTCTCCAGGTAGACCTCGATTGCAAGGGAGCCTATATTCACCGACATGTCGGTTTCCGCCTGCAGATACATCTCCATGCGCTTTTCCTCTTCGTTGAAGACGGCGCGGTGTCGGAACCGTCCGAGGTCGAAATCCGCGCCGAGCTCCCTGTTCAGGACCCTCAGGATATTCTTGTTGAACTCGGCAGTGACGCCTGCAGAGTCGTTATATGCCCGCTCCAGGATGTCGCGCGGTTTCAGCATGTCGATCCCGAGCAGAAGACGGTCTCCTTTTCCCATTGAGCCGGAGATGCTTCTCAGGAAACAGACGCCGGTGTCTTCGTCGAAGTTGCCGATGGTGCTGCCGAAAAACACGAACAGCCTTTCACGTTCCGCGGGGATGACATCGATGTGGCATGTGAAGTCTGCGGCTATTCCGAGCAGGTTCAGCCCGGGATAGTCTTTCAGCAGTCCGGCGACCGAGGACTCCAGGGCGGTCTCGCTCACATCGACCGGTATGTAGCGGAAGTCCGGAAGCCTGTTTGCGGCAACGGTATCGAGGAGGGTCCTGATCTTCAGGTTCGCACCGGCCCCCAGCTCGACTATGTCGCCCTTGCGGAAATGCTGCATCAGGGCCGGAGCCGCGCTCTTCAGTATGGAGAGTTCCGTGCGTGTCGGGTAGTATTCCGGCAGGCGGCAGATCTCCTCAAACAGGGCGGAGCCGCGGGCGTCGTAGAAATACTTGCTCGGAATCGACTTTTGAGATGCGGTCATGCCGTTGAGCACATCCACCCTTATGTCCTCGTGGAAGGTCGTGTTTATGTAGTTCAGGGTACTGATCATGGACATGCCCTCGTGCCGCACCTGCACCATACGCATGTACAGTCATTGCGGCTGCAGCTGAGGTCCCTCACCCGGCTCTCGTACCCCGCGCTTGCAATCGGCAGCAGGAGGTTCTTGAAGAGAGAGGGTCTGTAGAGCCTCTTGAGGACCCTCGAGGGGTTGCCCCTGCCGAAGCATCTCGTCAGGTACCTGTAGCCTGCATGACCTATCCTTTCGAACAGGAAGCGGTTGACGAGGGAGGCCTCGAGCCCGGGCCTCAGCTCCCTCTGCCACAGTGTGTCGTAGTCGTCACCCTCTATGAAGCTCCGTGCAGCGATATATCCCGACAATATCGCATACCTCATGCCGAAGCCCCAGAGGCAGTCCTGGAAGCCCGCCGCCTCGCCGACGTAGATCTTTCCGTTGCGCACCTGGGAGTCCCGAAGGAAGAAGTTTCCGTAACCGCCGAACTTCCTCCTGTTTTCCATGTGTAGGTCCATCTTCTCGCTGAAGAAACCGAGGGTCTTTTCGAAATAGTCGTCCGCCTTCTTGAAGTTCCTGTAGAGGACGGTGGCCATCGTACCGTAGCCCTGTTTTATCAGAAGGTATGCGTATCCCTTCGGAGCGATCCCGTCATCGAGCACCACGGCCGCCATGTCCTTCATTTCGGTATTGAAGGTTATGCCGACGGCGACCGCGTCGGCTCCTTTGGGGCCTGTGCCGACGATCGCCCTGCCCTTGAAGCTGTCGAGGCGGTGGTTGAACGAGATCTCCACGCCGAGCGACAGTGCCTGCTCCTTGAGGCCCCAGTCGAGGGTTCCCGGCATGCTGCCCCTCCTTACGAGATAGAAGATAGGCCTGTCCGAGCTCACTTCCACGGGATCCAGGCCGGGCGCATACAGTGTGCCTTCGTGGTAGGGCATGCAGAGGAAGTTGATCCCTATGCCGATATCCCGCAGCTGCTCGGTGACGTCTGTTTCGGAGCTCCAGTTCTCGAGCCCCTGAAAGTCGCCGCTCAGGCGGTGACCCACGTCCGGCGCCGCCTCGAAGACCTTGACGGCAAACCCGTGTCTGCGCAGGACTATGGCCGCTGCCAGAGACGCCGGGCCTGCCCCGATGATATGTACTGTCTCCTTGTGCGTCATCACGCAGTTTCTCCGTTGGGCACCTCGAAGCCCCGGATGTATTCGGCGGTCTCCTCGGGAAGCGCATGGTTGATGTAGATGCCCGAGCCGAGCTCGAACCCTGCAGGCAGGGAGAGACGCGGGATTATCTGGATGTGCCACAGGAAGTAGGCCTTGTGTTCGTCGTCCACAGGTGCAGTGTGGATGACCATGTTGTAGTCTGGATTCTCGAGACTGACATACAGCTTCAGCAGGACCTGTTTCAGTGTCGCAGCGAGGTCCGCGACCTCGTCGTCAGAGATGTTTCCGAATGACGAGTTGTGCACCTTCGGCATGAGCCAGGTCTCGAACGGGTAGCGCGACGCATAGGGGTGCAGGACGATGAAGTATTCCGTCTCGGCTATGGTCCGCTCCGATGTGCGGAGCTCGTAGTCCCGTATGTCGCAGTAGAGGCAGCGGCCCGTGTTGTCGTAGTACTGGACGGCTATCTCGTAGCGTCGCCGTACAGACGGCGGGACGATCGGTGAGGCGACGACCTGTGAGTGCGGATGTTCGAGCGAGGTGCCTGCCCCGCGGCCGTGATTTTTGAGGATTATGACCGTTCTGACCGCGGGGTCTTTTTTGAGTGCGTGGTACCTGTCCCTGTATACCCTGATGATTCCCCCGACGTCTGAATCGTCCATGAAGGGGATGAAGTTGTCATGCCGCGGTGTCTCGATGACGACCTCGTGGCTGCCGTATCCGGGACTCTTCCTGAAGGGGCCGATCTCCTCTCTTTCAGCTGTGACGTCGGTGGTGAGTGCGGCGAACTTGTTCGGCACCACACGGGTCTTCCATTCACCGGGCCCTCCGTATACGGCCTTCGCCTCAGGCGTCCTGTGCTCGTTTCCCGGACAGAAGGGACAGCTGTCGCTGTGAGCGGGAAAATACGGCCGCGTCATGTTCTCCTTCCTGAACTCCCATGGCCGCTTTGCCCGCTCTTTGGCAATGATGACCCAGTCGTACGTGGTCGGGTCCTGCCTCAGTTCTGACATAAGTTTCTCCTTTCCTTTTCAACTGCCGTCCCTCTCAGACCGTCTTCCGGAGGTCCAGAATGTACTGCCGTGCTGCCAGGGCTGCCTTCGCCCCTTCTCCGGAGGCGATGATGATGCGCTTGCCGAATGCGTTCGTGATGTCGCCGGCCGCGAATATTCCCGGATAAGAGGTCGAACAGTCAGGGTTTATCATGATCTCGCCCTTCTTGTTGAGCTTGACGAGATCGGCGACGAGCGCGGAGTTCGGCTGCAGCCCTATGGCGAGAACACACCCTTGACGGGCAGGTCGATCGTCTCCTTCTCGGCGATCTTCCTGATCGTGACGTTGGAGAGCGTCTTGCCGCCTGAAAACTCGACCACCTTGTACCCCTCGTAGTAGCGTATGGGATAGATGGCGGAGTACGGACCTTTCTTGTGAGCGTTCCTGTAGCGGTTTATCCTGTCGATCACCACGGGGTCGGCCGAGAGCTTGGTGTCCGAGATGATGTAGACGTTTCTGGCGACCGTGTACAGGTTCTCGACTATCTGCATGGCTGAGTTGCCTCCGCCGATGACGGCGACGTCCTCTCCCTGAACGAGGGAGATGTCCTGGACATTGCCGTAGAAGACGCCCTTTCTCTGGAACTCCTCCTCTCCGGGCACCTTGAGCCTCCTCCTCGTCATCCCGGTGGCGATGATCAGTGTCTTCGCGAAGTACTTCTTGAGGTCCGAGGTGGTCACGTTGAATCCGCCCTCGACAGGCTCGATCACCTCTACATCGCTCATCAGGTGGTCGATGTAGTGTGAACCGATGAGCTGGTAGCGGAACTTCTCTATGAGTTCAGGCCCTGTTATGAAATCGAAGCCCATGTAGTTCTCGATCTTCGTGCTGTCGACGGCCTGTCCGCCGAGGTCCCGCGTGATCAGGAAGGCCTCCATCTTGAGAGTGGCCGCATACACCGCAGCAGTCAGTCCCGCAGGACCGCCCCCGATGATGATCAGGTCGTATGACGTGCGCGGCAGCTTGCAAACCCTTTCCTTGAGGAACCTCTCCCTGCACCCTTCGGAACAGAAATAGTAGATCTCGCCGTCACACTCAGTGGTGATGGCGTTATTTTCCTCGACATCCATATTGCATATGGGATCTTTTTTGATGTTTTTCCCTTTCATTTTCTCCTCCTCCTTGTTCTTGCAGCGTGTAATATGCGATGACCGCCCGTAATGCCTGAAATGCCGCGGGCTTCATTCATATTACAGTATATAGGATACTGCTCAAGTTTGAACACAATATGAAGAGAAGATGAGGTTTTTGTGAAGACGCGGCAAGGAGGACCGCTTGGGGGGTGTCAGGCGGGCTTCGGTCCCGTTCTGCTGCGGCCCTCTGTTCCTCTGCTTCCGCGGCCGTTCTTGAGGGAGAGAGATATGCGCCTGCGTTGCAGGTCCACGTTCAGCACCGTGACCGTCACCTTCTGGTGGACCTTCACCACGTCTGCCGGGTTCTTCACGAACCTGTCGGAGAGCTCGCTTATGTGGACGAGTCCGTCCTGGTGTACGCCGATATCCACGAAACAACCGAAGGCCGTGATGTTGGTGACGATTCCCGGAAGCCTCATCCCGGGCCTGACGTCCTCGATCTTGTCGATCCCGTCGGCGAACCTGAAGACCTCGAACCGCTCTCTCGGGTCACGGCCCGGTTTGGCCAGTTCTTCCATGATATCGAGCAGGGTCGGCATTCCGACCCCGTCGGTCACGTAACACCGGAGATCGATCTTCCGCCTGAGGCCTTCGTCCTTCATCAGGTCGGTCAGCGTGCACCCGAGGTCCCTCGCCATGGCGTCGACGACGTGATAGCTCTCGGGGTGGACCGCAGAGCCGTCGAGCGGGTGTTCGCCGTTGCGTATCCTCAGGAATCCCGCCGCCTGCTCGAAGGCCTTCGGCCCGAGGCGGGGTACGTTCAGGAGTTCCATGCGAGACCTGAACGGGCCGTGCTCGTTCCTGTAGTCCACGATCCCCTTTGCAATCCGGGGGCCGAGCCCGGAGACATAGGAGAGAAGCTGCCTGCTTGCGGTATTCACCTCGACCCCTACAAGGTTTACACAGCTTACGACCACGTCATCGAGGCTCCTCTTCAGTGCGGCCTGGTCTACGTCGTGCTGGTACTGTCCGACGCCTATGGACTTGGGGTCTATCTTCACAAGCTCGGCAAGCGGGTCCATGAGGCGCCGTCCGATCGAGACCGCGCCCCTCACGGTCACGTCGTGGCCGGGAAACTCCTCGCGCGCCGCCTCTGACGCCGAATAAACCGAGGCACCGCTTTCGCTCACCATCACTATCTCGATCCCGGCCGGAAGCCCCACACCCCGCAAGAACGACTCGGTCTCCCTCCCGGCGGTGCCGTTGCCGACGGCTACCGCCTCGATGCCGAAGCGGCTGCAGAGGGCTCTGATCTTCGCTGCAGCCTCGGAAGCCCCCCTGTCGGATGCGTGGGGGTGGATCGTGTCGTGGTGCAGCAGCTTTCCCTGCGGATCGAGGCAGACGAGCTTGCACCCCGTCCTGAACCCGGGATCGACGGCAAGTATCCTCTTTCCGCCCAGAGGCGGTGCAAGCAGCAGTTGCCTGAGGTTTTCTGCAAAGACGCGTATCGCCTCCTCATCCGCCCGCTTCTTAAGGGCGAGGCGTGTTTCGGCCTCTATGGATGGGGCGAGCAGCCGCTTGAAGCCGTCACGGACTGCGGTCCTCACCTCTTCCGAGGCTGGACCGTTCCCCCTGACAAAGAGTTCATCGAGCATGGCGAGTGCATCGTCCTCGGGCGTGACTATGCGGAAGGTGAGCACGCCCTCTCTCTCTCCGCGCCTGATGGCGAGTATCCTGTGCGAGGGAGCCCCGGATACTGGCTCATCCCATTCGTAGTAGTCTTTATACTTGATCCCCGCCTCTTCCTTTCCCTTGACGACCCTCGACCTTATGACACCCCTGGTCCGGAAGAGCGTGCGCATCCTCTCCCGGGCACGCTGGTCTTCGCTTATCCACTCGGCGATTATGTCCCTTGCTCCGGCGAGTGCGGTTCCGGCAGAGTCGACGCCTTTTCCAGGATCCACAAATGCCCGGGCCTCCTCCCCGGGGTCGACACCGGCCTGTTCGAAGATCATCGAGGCGAGCGGTTCGAGTCCCTGCTCCCTCGCAATGGTCGCGCGCGTGCGGCGCTTGGGCCTGTAGGGTAGATAGACGTCCTCGAGCATGGTCATGGAGCCGGCAGCGTCGATCTTCGCCTTGAGCGTGTCGGTCAGCAGGCCCCGCTCTTTCAGGGACTTGATGATCGCCTCGCGCCTCCTGTCGAGCTCCCTCAGCTGCTCGAGCCTGTCCCTGACGGCCCTTACCGCGACCTCGTCGAGGCTCCCGGTGGCCTCCTTGCGGTATCTTGCGATGAACGGCACGGTCGCCCCTTCATCTAGCAGGGCTGCGGTTGCCTCGACCTGCGCAGGCCTGATGCCGAGTTCTTCCGAGATGATACGGGTATGGAGTCCGTTCATCGGGGAGCTACTTGTGCCTCCGTGGCTTGTGCGCAGGCGTCCGTTTGTGCCTTGGATGCCTTGTCCGGTCCCTCTGCGGCCGGGGGCCCTTCTTCCTGGCACGCGCGGGTATCTTGCTGCGGTAGTCCGTGACTATCATCTCGTCCGTCAGCGGCACCACGGGGATCTTCTGCCTGATGTATTTTTCGACGTCGAGGAGCGAGTGGACGTATTTCTCGCATGCGAGGGTTATGGCCCTGCCGTCCGCCCCGGCCCGTGCGGTCCTGCCGATACGGTGCACGTAGTCCTCGGGGTTCTGGGGGAGGTCGTAGTTTATGACGTGTGTTACGCCGTCGATATGCAGGCCCCGGCTCGCCACGTCAGTGGCTGCAAGGATGGGCAGGGTGCCGTCCTTGAAGCGGGAGAGCACCTTCATCCGTTTCTTCTGGGGCAGGTCGCCGGTTATTGCCGCAGTCGGCAGGCCGTTGGCGTTCAGCAGTGCCTCGAGGCGCTCGGTCGCCGCGCGGGTGTTGCAGAATATGAGGTAGCGGCCGTTGGGGTCACGCCTCAGGATTCCGAGCAGGAGGCCGAACTTCTCGGACGTGCCCACGTGATAGATCTCCTGCTTTATCTGCTCCACGGTGACCTTTTCGGGCGTCACCGTGATCTTCTCGGGCATGTTCATGTGTTCATAGCAGAGCTCGAGCACCCGGGTGGTCAGGGTTGCGGAGAAGAGCATGGACTGTCGCCTGTCATAGGGCGACATCCTCCTGAGGAGGAATCTCAGGTCACTGATGAACCCCATGTCGAAGAGACGGTCGGCCTCGTCGATCACGAGGAACTGCGTCTTCCTTAGGCTGTAGACCCTCTGCTTGAGGTAGTCGATGAGCCGGCCAGGCGTGCCGATGAGCACGTCGACGCCCTTTGCGAGCTCCTCACGCTGCTTCCTGTAGTCGATGCCGCCGAAGACGGGGACGATCCTGAAGCCGGCGGGGCCTCCGAGCAGCTTCGCCTCTGCCTCTATCTGTACGACGAGCTCCCTCGTCGGTGCGATTATCAGTGCACGGGGCGAGGGTCCTCGTCCGGGCGGAGGCACCGTGAGCATGCGTGAGAAGACGGGGATCAGGAAGGCCGCGGTCTTGCCCGTGCCCGTCTGTGCCTGGGCGGCGATGTCCTTGCCGCGCAATGCCAGCGGCAGGGTCCGCGCCTGTACGGGGGTACACTCGGTGAATCCAGCGGCCCTGATTCCCTCAAGGACCTTTTCCGGGATGTCCAGTTCTTCGAATTTCACTATCTACTACTATACATCAAGCCCGGTGTTTTCATAAAGCGGTCGGGATGCGGGGCGGGACTCGTACCCTCGTGCAGGGCTGAATTCTTTCTCTGTCGATGCCTTGATTTTCTTGATGACAACTCAAGCAGTAGTCCGTGAAGCCTCCTCCTGAAGGAGAGGGGATGACGTGCACCCCTTATTCGGACGGTATTGTTTCGGGGACACTTTTCTTGATCCAATGCGGGGGTTTGCCTTATTGGATGAAAACCCTTAATAATAGACCTCCATGGACATGCATACGAGACTGTCACGACTCAACCCCTCACAGAAGGAAGCGGTCATGCATACCGAGGGCCCGCTCCTCGTACTTGCCGGCGCAGGGTCGGGAAAGACGAGGGTGATAACCATGAGGACCGCCTACCTCATACACACGGGGGTCAAGGCCGGCTCGGTGCTGGCGGTCACCTTCACAAACAAGGCCGCCAGGGAGATGAAGCAGCGGGTGAAGTCGATCCTGGGCGGCGGTAATGCATCACCGGTCGTCTCTACGTTCCACTCCCTCTGCCTCAGGATCCTCAGGCGGGAGATCGAGCAGATCGGGTACAGGCGGGACTTCACGATATACGATACCTCGGACCAGGTCTCCCTCCTCAGGAGCCTGATGTCGGACATCAGGTTCCATGACAAGAGTTTCAAGGCCGAAGCCGTCCTCGAGAGGATCAGCCGGGCGAAGAACCGTTCCTCGGTGCCGGAGGCCGCCTCGACCGGGGATCCGGTGGATGAGATCTCGGCCATGATATATCCGAAGTACATGGAGTCGCTCAGGTCGATGAACGTCCTCGACTTCGACGATCTCCTGCTGCTTACGCTGAGGCTCTTCAGGGAACATCCACAGGTGCTCCAACGGTACAGGGAGCGGTTCAGGTACCTGATGGTCGACGAGTATCAGGATACGAACCGCGTTCAGTACGAGTTCATAAAGCTCCTTGCCGGAGAGAGGAGGAACCTCTGCGTGGTCGGTGACGACGACCAGTCGATATACGGCTGGAGGGGCGCCGACATCGGCAACATACTCGATTTCGAGAAGGATTTTCCGGGCACCGTGACCGTGAGGCTCGAGCAGAACTACCGCTCGGTGGGCAACATACTCAGGGCGGCAAACGGTGTCATAAGGAACAACAAGAGGCGGATGGAGAAGTCCCTCTGGACCGACAGGGGTGAAGGGCCGAAGGTCAATCTCTTCAAGGCCGCCGACACCGAGGACGAGGCCGACTGGGTGGTAGGCAGGATCTCGATGATCATGTACGACAAGGGGCTGCCTGCCGAGGATATCGCCGTCATCTACAGGGCGAACACCTTTTCGAGGCCTTTTGAGGAGGCGCTCAGGAGGAGGCGGATCCCTTACTCGGTGGTCGGGGGAACGGGCTACTTCGAACGCAAGGAGATAAAGGACCTGACGGCGTGGCTCAAGGTCATCGCAAACCCCTCTGACGACCAGAGCCTCCTGAGGGCTGCCGGCGCGCCGAAGAGGGGGATCGGGCCGGCGGCCCTCGTCCGGCTGATGGAGCACGCACGGACAGGCTCGGGGAGTCTCCTCGATGCATTCGGGAAGGCCCGCTCCGTAGAGGGTCTGGGCAGGGAGGCCGCCGCATCCGCCGAGGAACTCTTCGGCCTGGTCTGCCGCTACCGTGACGTCTTCAGGGAGGGCCGCGGGATGGGCAGGGCTCTCGAGGCGCTGATCGAGGAGATCGGCTACAAGGACTATATTCTGAAGCTCTACAAGACCCCTGAGGCGGCTTTCAGGAGGCTGGAAAACATGGAGGGGCTGGTCGAGTCGATCACCCACTACGAGACGGTGGAGTCCGCACCCTCCCTTCACGGGTTCCTCGAGACGATGGCCCTCACGGACCTGCTGCAGGAGAAGGAGGAGAGGGGCGGGCGGGGCGTGACCCTGATATCCCTGCACTCATCGAAGGGGCTCGAGTTCCCGGTGGTCTTCATAGTCGGCGCAGAGGAGGATATACTGCCGCACAGGAAGTCCGCAGAGTGTGACGGGGGGATCGAGGAGGAGAGGCGGCTCTTCTATGTCGGGATAACCAGGGCTATGGACGAGCTCTACATCACGTACACGGGCAAGAGGCTGAAGTACGGCAAGGCGAGACCGTCCGTTGCCTCGAGGTTCCTGGAGGAGATCCCCGACGAGGCGATAAACCGGCTCGAGAGGTTCGAAGAACTCGACCCCGAGCAGGAGAAGGCCTATGTCAAGAAGCTCTATGCGGACCTGATGGCCAAGCTCGAAGAATGACCTGCCCGGTCCGGGCCCTGCATCCGGTGACGTCGCACATGCCCTGTGCCGTGCCTCCCGGGATTGAAATAACAGAGGGACGGGGAGTAGACTAAATATTACACCGGCAATAAAACACCATAGACCAATAGACCATGGCTGAAAGGTTACAGGAAGCGGTTATTTCTGTATCCAGGCAGCAGTTTGTCATGCAGGACTTTATCCTGCGTTATGAAAGGGCTACGAAGTAATAATTGATGGTTGTTGAGAGCAATATGACAGACTCTTCGCTCATTCGTGCCGGCGTCCGGCTCGTCCAGGCATCCGGCCTGGACTCCGAGGCAAGTATCACGCTTCACCATCCAGGTGAAGCCCTTGTGATACTTGAAACCGTTCAGAGTCTGTCATATCGCTCTCCCTTTCCATAAATTGAGCCTCTTTATTTCTGTGTCCGGGCATTGGTTTGTAATGCATGACTTGATTGTGCGTTATGAATAGGGTTATGGTACTTATTTGCCGAGGTCGATCGAGTTATAACCCGATCACGGATATAGTGAGCATATGGCCTTCCTGAACCGAGTCAGGCCAGGGTGAGCTGAAACAATGTCGGCTCAATCATGAGACAACTACATAACGGGGAGAGTGCGGCAGCGGCCGTTCTGGTCAGGAGAGCAGGATTGAAAAAGCAGAAACATGAGGGGGACATGGGCAGCCTGGTCTGGAGGGCTTTCCGGCCCACTGATCCGTCAGTGCGGGCGGAATCTCTTGCCGGGTCCGGTCGGGAACCATGACTGATATGGCAGAGAGCATCAGGGAGAGGCTCAAGAGGCCCGAGTGGAGATTCGGTATCGCGTTTCTGCTCGTCGTCCTCTTTATGTTCGTGTGGGGACGGTTCTTCGGCGTACACGGCGCCGGGCAGTACGAGATAAGCTACAGCCGGTTCATCGAAGAGCTCGGGGCCGGGAATATAAAGTCCGTGACGATCAAGGACCTGCAACTCAGCGGTGAGTTCGTCAAGGGTGTAAGGGTGGCCCTGCCCGACGGACGGGAGGTCCCGGACGTAAAGTACTTCCGTACCTTCCTGCCTGCCTTCCAGGGCGAAGGACTCCTTTCGAGGCTCGAAGACAAGGGAGTGGAGATCAGCGTTGAACCGCCCGAAGAGGCGTCCTTCCTGGAGAAGTTGCTGCTCGGCATCCTGCCGTGGGTCCTGATTATCGGCATCTGGATCTTCATAATGAAGAGGGCCCAGCAGGTCCAGGGCGGTCCCGGCGGGCTCTTCACCTTCGGTGCCAGCAAGGCGAAGCTCTATGACGTCAAGAAGCCCTCGGTGACTTTCAAGGATGTGGCCGGTATGCACAATGTCAAGGAGGAGCTGAAGGAGACGGTCGATTTTCTGAAGAATCCGGAGGAGTACAGGAGGCTCGGGGCCAAGGTCCCCAGAGGGGTGCTACTGGTAGGCCCTCCCGGCACCGGAAAGACACTGCTTGCACGTTCGGTGGCCGGGGAGGCCGGCGTCCCCTTCTACAGCATCAGTGCTTCGGAGTTCATAGAGATGTTCGTGGGCGTTGGTGCGGCCCGTGTCAGGGACATGTTCCAGAAGGCGAAGGCCTCGCAGCCGAGCATAATCTTCATCGACGAACTCGACGCCGTAGGGCGCACGCGCGGGGCAGGCCTCGGAGGGGGGCATGACGAGAGGGAGCAGACGCTGAACCAGCTCCTGAGCGAGATGGACGGATTCGAGCCACACGAGGAGGTGATCGTCATGGCGGCGACGAACAGGCCCGACGTCCTCGACCCCGCGCTCCTGAGGCCGGGCCGCTTCGACAGGCACATAGTCATAGACAGGCCGGGATGGAAGGACCGCAAGGAGATCCTGGAGGTTCACGTGCGGAACAAGATCCTCGCTGACGACGTCGACCTCGAGACGATCGCGAGGAGTACTCCGGGAATGACCGGGGCGGATCTCGAGAACCTCGTGAACGAGGCGGCCCTGATAGCCGTGAGGAAGAAAAAGGACAGGATAGACGCCGTTGACTTTGAAGAGGCGAAGGACAAGGTCCTGATGGGCTCGGTCAGGGATGAGACGATCAGCGATATGGAGCGGCGGCTGACGGCCTATCATGAAGCAGGGCACGCCCTTGCAGCATACGTGCTGCCGGATACCGACCCGATACACAAGGTCAGCATCCTGCCGCGCGGGATGGCGATGGGTGCCACACAGCTCCTGCCCGAGGAGGACAGGCACTACTATCCCAAGTCGTACCTAATGAGCAAGCTGAGCGTCGCCCTTGCCGGGAGGGCTGCCGAGAGGATCGTCTTCGATGACGTGAGTACCGGGGCGCAGAATGACCTCAAGGAGGCGACCTCGCTGGCAGAGAAGATGGTGGCTCAGTGGGGCATGAGCGAGCGGATCGGTCCCCTGAGCCTCGGAAGGGGTGAGGAACATCCGTTCTTGGGAAGGGAGCTCGCCCAGCCCAAACGATTCAGCGAGGAGATGACCTGGCTCATGGACCAGGAGATACAGAGGCTGATAGCCGATGCAGAGGCGAGGGCCGAGGAGGTGCTGCTTGAAAACAGACTGGTCCTCGACAGGCTGGCCGAGGCCCTCCTGGAGAAAGAGGTGCTAGGCAGGGAAGACGTCGAACGCATAATCAGGGGGCTGAAGCAGGCCTGAGGGGCTTCCCGACAAAAAAGAGGCCCCTGACAGGGGCCTCAAGGGCAATGATTAGGAGGGAGGGGAGTACAAGCTTCCCAATAGGAGGAGAGGGATTCCGTTCCGGGGGACGAGGTCCACGGTCCGGGGTTCCGGCCCCCCCTAAATAAACAGCGTTATGTCCGCATCGAGTGCGAAGTTGAGGAACTCTGCAGCCCCCGCGACCTCGACTCCCTCGACGAGGTCGTCCTTGCTGACGCCGGTCATCTCGAGCGTGGGGGTGCAGGCTATCATCCTGACGCCTATGTCCCTGCAAGCATCAACGAGCTCGGGTATGCTCGGCCAGTTTATCTTCTTTATCATCCCTTTCATCATGGTCGTGCCGATCGAGGTCATGCCCGGCAGCATGCCGAGTATGTTGGGGACAGGCACGGGTGAAGGCATCGCAGGGTTTGCTATGGGTGCCACCTGCAGCCTGCCGTTCTTCTTCCTGTTCACTATGTCGACGCCGTAGAGTGTGAAGAATATCGCGGTCTCCACGTCCATGGCAGCTGCGGTCGATGCGAGTATGAGGGGCGGATAGGCCATGTCCATCGTCCCTTTACTGGCGATTATCGCCATCCTCTTCTTTTTTTTCTCTTCAGACATGATCTGCCTCCTTGACAGTGTTTGTTCGTCCTGTAACGCAGGCCTCGGCCGCCCTCAGAGGGCGCGCTCGAGCCGCGGACGGGCGGCCCCTTTCGTGGCCACAATTCAATTATACTACGGACGGGTTTAAATGTCAATAGAATTCTTAATTAAGAAACTGTGCAATAGTGGCGGGTCTTCTACATCTCGAAGAAACCCTTTATGAAGGGCGTCTCCTTTTTCACTATCGAGCCGATATGCTCCACGTCTCCTTCAGTCAGGCCGCTCTTTCGCAGCAGGCGCTCCTTCTCTTCGTTCCAGGCCCCGTCGGCCTCGTTCCTCGGGGCGATGACCGCGGATAGGGCCTCGGCAAGATGCACCGTGACGGCGATCCCCCGGTGTTTTTCACACCCCTCGAGGCAGTGGTGGTACCTTACGGCAAAGACTATCTCTTCGGGGAAGAGGGAGGACTCCAGAAACCATCCTCCGGCTGTGCCGTGGTCGGTGTTGAAGAGTTCCTTTTCCTTCTCCGTCACCGCTTCGTCGAACATCACGGCCTTGTACTCAGGAGCATAGAGGGTATAGAAGATGACGCGTCCGATGTCGTGCAGTAGTCCGCCGAGGAAGCATACCCCGCCCGATGTGACCGGAACCTTGTCGCACAGGAGTCCCGCGATCAGTCCGACCTCATAGCTGTGGGCCCAGAACTCCTTCATACTCTTTGCCTCGCCCCTGCCGAGGAGCTCGAAGACCGATATGCTTATGGCGATGCTCCTGACGAGGTCGTAACCCAGGAGCAGCACGGCCTGCTCGAGGTTGTTCACGAGGCCGGAGTGCCAGAAGTACGGGGCATTCGCTATGGCCACGACCCTCTCGGCGAGACTCTGGTCGTGCTCGATTATCTCGGACAGTTCGACGAACGAAGAGTTTTCGTCGTCAATGGTCTCCAGGAGCCGCTTCATCACGACCGGGATGGTCGACAGGGTCTTCAGCCGGCCTATATCCCTTCTAACGTCCCTCACTCTTCGTCTCCGGGAAAACTCTCGAACAGGGTTTTGAACCTTTCGATGCTCACGGGTTTTTCGAGTATCCTGATGTCTCCCCTCTTCTTGACCCGTTCGACCTCGAACGACAGCGTGTCCCCGGTCAGAAGCCAGAGCCGCTTCTTGTCGATGAATCTTTCGGCCTTCTCGATGAACGTTATACCGTCCATCTCGGGCATCCTGAGGTCGACGAGAACGAAATCGAACTCTTCCTCGGCCAGGACCTCGAGGGCCTTCAGCGGTGAGGACATCACGCGGGCCTCATGTCCCAGGAGCGTGAGGAACTCCTTGAAGACGTCGACGACTATTGCGTCGTCATCGATGACCAGTATCCTGAACGACCTGCTCTCCTTTCTTTCCGGTCCGGGCTTGAGGAGCGGCATCTCGATGCGGAACTTCCTGCCCTTCTTCGTGTGGCTCAAGAACATCTCCCCGCCGTGGATCTTGATGATCCTGTTGGCCAGCGGTGTGCCGAGCCCTCTCATCTTTCCCGGTATGTCGTGTGACCTGAATATATCGACCGATACATCCTGTGATTCATTTATGGAGTCCCTGAGCCTCAGCACCGCCTTACCATCTTCCTGTGCCGTTGAGACGACCAGACGCCTCTCGCCCTCGTGTCCCTCGAATGACTTTATGATGCCGAGCAGCAGATGGAGCAGCGCCTGCAGCAGGAGGTGAAAATCACCCTTGACGAAAAGCGGTTCCTTGGTGAGGTTTACTGTTATCGGGATGTTCCTCACCCTCATCTGATACTCGAGCAGCGATACAGCCTTCCTGACCAGACCGTTGAGGTCGAGCGGAGCGGCCCCTGCGGGCTCCTCCTTTTGAGTGTATATCTTTAAGGGGTTTTTATTGCTTTGCTCCATTATCCATCCATGACGAACGGTTACCGATACCATTTTAGCAGAAATTAAAAAAAATTAAAATTTGCAATGCACGGGAACCCCCCGTGTTAAAGTTTTCCGCCGTCGGGCCGATATGAGGCTGAAGGGACGGCTTCCGCCGCACTGCCGAGAGACAGGAGAAACTCCCATGAAAATACATGCCGGCAATATGACAATTAAGCTGCTCGCAGCCTTTACCGTGTTCCTCTCGTGCGCGGTCCTGCCGTCCCGCGCGGTCGGCATCGGACCGCACAACGACATAATGCTGAACACCAGCATACGCTGCTCCGACTGTCACGAGACCGTCTCTCTCAACGAGTTGTCCCCTGAGTTCAGCGACTCCACCGACAGGGTCTGTCTGCGGTGCCATCGGAGGGACGGGGACGCGCCCCTTTCCCATCCCGTGGGGATAAAGGTGAAGTCCGCCTTTCCTGCGGACGTTCCCTTGAGCAGCGACGGCAGGCTCATGTGCATCACGTGCCATACCTTTCACACATCCTCCTATCTCCCGGTCCTCAAGAGGAAGGTCTATATAAGGAGGGGGATTCTGGAGAGAGACTTCTGTCAGAGGTGCCACGGTGAGGACGTGCGCGGCAAAACGGTCGTCTCGTACTGACGGGCCGCCGCCCGGGGCTCCACGCGTATTGGATCAGGATTCCCTGTCCCTGAAACCGGGATTGATTGGATCATAGGATTGTCCCGTATTGATCCCTTGCTTCCTTCAGGCCTCCTCTCCGGCCGTGACGTGCACCCTTTATTCGGACGGTATTGTTTCAGGGACATTTTCAATGACCTGATGCGCACGATGTAAATCCTTGTAAGTTTTATGATATTATAGATGGGGCTTGCGGAACGTTTGAAGCGAGTACTCAGCGTCGGGCGGTTAGCTCAGTCGGGAGAGCGCCAGAATCGCACTCTGGAGGTCGGGGGTTCGACTCCCCTACCGTCCACCATCCAAAAGCCCCGTCTTTCCGTCTCAGCAGTAATCCTCGTAACTTCCAAGCGAGGAGAACTCATACAGCGTCGACATCGCCCTGCTCTCGGTGGTAATGCCGGACTCCTCCAGTATGGCTACGGGGTTCAGCCCCCCGACTATCACCATGCCGGCGCGGTCCAGGCCCACGGGCATCTCGTAAAGGGGGCTGTTCGGTTCACCGATGCAGAGTATGCCCCCTATGCCTTTGGCCCGCAGCCTCTCTGCAAGGTCCCTCGCGCTTCCGTGGCAGACGACCGGGATCTCCCGGAAACTCGCCAGCACCCTGCCCGTTCCGTGGCGGACGGCCCCGCCGACATCCGTCATCTTGCCCCGTATGAAGACCTCCAGCGGATCGAGAGAGGAGCCTTCGTAGCTTATCAGCGCAATGAACCGAGTAGGTCTCCCTCCTTCGATCTCGAGCACTCCGCCGAATCTCGAGGCCACGGGAATGCCTGCCTTGAGGAAGACGCCGTTTATGGTGACGCTGCAGACCGTTCCCAACGCTACTTTGCCCTCGGGCACGACGATATCGCCGAGCCGTCCGCCTTCACTGACCACCGCAAGCCGGTCACTCATCACATAGGGGGATCTGAAGACCGGGCGCATGGTCCTGAGGGCCTTCTTGAGGTCTTTCTCCGCTATATAGGATACGTTCAGTATCACGTCTCCCTTCAGTGTGTCGAGGTCGAGGTTCGTGAGGTAGGAAAGGGTGTCGATCCGGCTGATGACAAACCCGACCTTCTCGGAAACAAGGGCCTTGGCGAGCTCTTCCCGCCCCTTTTCCGTTATCTTTCTCCCCTCCTTGCCGAAGGGCTCCGTAAGGCCCATCTCATCGAGGATCTTGAGGTGATACCTCACGGTCCTCTCCGAAAGGGTCACCCCGTGGGTCTTCAGCCGGCGCGCTATCTCTCGTGAGCCGGTTATCGCGTCCTGATAACCCTCGAGTACCCTCAGTATGGCGATCAGTGTCCTGTTCATGAAAAGCCTCCTGAAAACTGTATTGATTGAAGCCGGCGCAGAGACTACAGCATCGGCAGATATGTCTCTATCTCGTAGGGGAAGACCCTCGTGCGGTAGTCGTCCCACTCTATCTTCTTGCTAAGGATCAGCTCGTTGAACACGTGCTCTCCGAGCGTCTCCCTCAGAAGCCCGCTCCCCTCGGCATGCTCGATCGCCTCTATCAGGCTGCCGGGAAGCTGATCGATCCCAAGCCCGCGCCTCTCGGTGTCGGAGAGGTGGTATACGTCGGTCTCCGCAGGTTCGCTCAGGGAGTATCCCTGCTCTATCCCCCTGAGGCCCGCGTTCAGCATGCAGGCGAAGGCGAGGTATGGATTGCATGCGGGGTCGGGAGAGCGGAGCTCGATCCTCGTGGCCCCTTCCTTGCCGGGCTTGTAGAGCGGCACCCGCACGAGTGCCGAGCGGTTTCTCCTTGCCCAGCATATGTACACAGGGGCCTCGAACCCCGGCACCAGCCTCTTGTAGGAGTTGACCCACTGGTTCAGCACGAGGGTGAATTCCTTCACATGCCTGAGCAGGCCTGCAACGTAGTGCTTGGCGGTCTCGGAGAGGTAGTAGCGGTCGTTCGGATCGAAGAAGGCGTTCTCTTCCCCCCGGAAGAGGGACTGGTGCGTATGCATGCCGCTTCCGTTCTGGCCGAATATCGGCTTCGGCATGAACGTGGCATAAACGCCGTACTTCCTTGCTATCTCCTTGACCGTCACCCTGTAGGTCATGACCGTGTCTGCCATGGTGAGGGCGTCGGTGTACCTGAGGTCTATCTCGTGCTGCGAGTGGGCCACTTCGTGATGTGAATACTCGACCCGTATGTCCATCGCCTCGAGAGCCAGAATGGTCTCCCTCCTCAGGTCCTCGGCCGCGTCCATCGGATAGTCGAAGTACCCGCCCTCGTCGAGTATCTCGGGCGACTTTTCGCTCCGGAAATAGAAGAACTCCAGCTCGGGTCCGACATGGAACGTATAGCCCTTTTCCCGTGCCTTCTCGAGGTTTCTTCTCAGGACGTATCTCGGGTCCCCCTTGTAAGGGGTGCCGTCGGGCTCGTAGATGTCGCAGAACATCCGGGCAACGGCCTTCTCCTTCGGCCTCCAGGGCAGCAGGACGAACGTTGCCGGATCCGGACGAGCGATCATGTCGCTTTCATCTATGCGGGCAAACCCCTTTATGGAGGAGCCGTCGAAGCCCATGCCTTCCTCGAACGCGTACTCGAGCTCCTCCACGGGCATTGCAAAGCTCTTGAGCATCCCGTGGATATCGGAAAACCATAGCCTTACGAACTTCACGTTGTGCTTCTTCACAAGGTCCAATACATCCTTGCCGTCACGCGGTCTCTCCATTGCCTGACCTCCTTGATTTGTGATGAGTCACTCGTTCGCGTCGCTTCCGGCGACCGTTTGCCGTGGTTGTAATAATAACCTAACCGGTCAGCAGCGTCCCGTAATGTCCAGCACGGAGCTCCTGAGCCCTTCGAGGTGTCCGAGGAACTCTTCCGTGCTGCGGTGTCTCATGAACCTGCCGGCCAGGTCCGTAATCTCCGATCCCTTGACGACCACATGCTCCTCGTTCAATCTCAGGAAGGTCTCGAGCCTCCTGTAATACGCGTAGGCGTCGAGCAGGGTGTCTCTCTCGGTGGAGCCTATGAGTCCTTTCCCTGCCAGCCTCCTGATCGCGGCAGAGGTGCACTGGACGAGCAGTTCGGGGTGTTGACGCACATGCTGAAGCTGCAGGAACTGGACGTGGAACTCTATCTCCTCGATACCGCCCGGTCCGAGCTTGATATCCATTCCTGCCGCCTCCTGTGAGAGCTCGCGCACTATCCGTTCTCTCACGGCGCGTATCTCCTCTCTCTTCACCTCTCTCCCGCGCTGCCTGATCACCTCGGCAGCCATCTCCAGGAAGGCCCTGCCAGCCCCGCGGTCCCCTGCCACGGGCCGTGCGCGCAGGAGCGCCTGAAGTTCCCATGGCCGGGCGTTCTTGAGATAGTAGTTCCTGTAGCCCTGAATGTCCTTCACGAGGGCGCCCTTCGAACCGTCCGGCCTAAGTCTCACATCCACACTGTAGAGCATGCCCTTGTCAGTGTACGTCGTGAGGGTCTTCACTGCGCTCTCGGCGGCCCTCACTCCTTCCGGTGCATCCGAGAGGAAGATTATGTCGAGGTCCGAGCCGAACGTCAGCTCCCTTCCACCGAGCTTGCCGAGGCCGATGACGGTCAAACCGCTGTCGCCGCCGGTCCTTTCGATGATCGTCCCGATTACGGCGTCGGCAAGGTGCGAGACAGACCTCAAGAGGTCCTGTATCGTCAGGACGTCCATGAGGAAGAAGAGGCCGAGGCGGAGTTCTTCCGTCCGCTTGTATTCTCCGACCGCCTCGAGGTCTCCCCCTCCGAACCGGATGCTCCTGCGGAGCTCCTCCTCCACCCTTCTCTTGGTCTTCCTTATGACCAGTCCCTCGACCAGTCTGTCGAGATAGCTGTTGTCGCTCAGGAAGACTCTCGACAGGTATGAGCTCAGGGAGAAGAGCTTGACTATGGCCTCGACAAGCCCCTTGTGTTCGGCCACTCCCGTCAGGTAGGCCTCTTTCTCGCCGAGGACTTCGATGAAGCTCTCGAGCCCCTTGAGCGCCCTGTCAGGGCTCTCTGCGCTGAAGGCCTTCTCCAGAAACTCGGGGACGACCCTCCTCAGTATGGCCCGCTCCCTCTGAGTCTTGAAAGTCCTCATCTGGTCCCGCACGTTCTGCAGGTACACGACCGCTGCCTCCGGTTCCTTCACTCCCCTGAACGAGAGATATCGCCTCAGCTCGTCTTCCGTCAGGTCACCCTCGATCAGTGCAAGCGCCTCGGCATGGAGGTCCTCTTCCGTGCCGAGCAGGGAGTTGTACATCTTCTTCACCTGCATGCGCCTGAGGCGGAGGTCTGCGAGGAACTCCGCTGCAGAGGAAAAACTCATCGTCCGTGCAAGCACCTCTTTCTCGTGACGGGAAGCGGGCAGCCTGTGGGTCTGCAGGTCCTCTTTCATCTGCAGGTAATGCTCCAGCCTCCTCAGGTACAGATAGTTGTCCCACAGCGTGGCGAGGTCCTCCTGCGGAACCAGGTTCATCCATCTCAGCACCTGTATGGCGTTGAAGAGCCTGTGGGTCCTCAGGGCCCTGTTGTCTCCCCCGTAGATGAGCTGGAAGGTCTGTACGAAGAACTCTATCTCCCTGATTCCGCCGTAGCCCCGCTTTATGTCATCCCTCGAAAGCGTTGAATCTATCCTCTTCTTGAGTCCACGGATCTCCTCTACTTCCGAGAAATCGAGACTCTTTCTCCAGACAAACGGGCTGACCGCCTCCATGAACTTCAGCCCCAGCTCCGTGTCGCCTGCTACCGGCCTCGCCCTGATGAGCACCATCCGTTCCCACGTACGGCCCCAGGACTCGTAGTATGTCCTGTAGGAATCGAGCGGCATCGTCAGCTCCCCCTTCTGCCCCTGGGGCCTGAGCCTGAGGTCGACCCTGTATGCGATGCCGTCCTCCGTAGGGAGCGAAAGCATTCTGCTGAGGAGCTCGACGACCCTGCAGTGGAACTCGTGGCTGCCTATCCTGTTCACCCTTACGCCCGAGGGATTGAGGATTCCCGAGGTCTGTCCGTCTCCGTGACCGTAGACGGCGATTAGGTCGACATCGGAGCTGTAGTTCAGCTCGGCCCCACCCAGCTTTCCGAGACCCACAACGGTGATCGCCGTCTCCGGAGGATCACCGAACCTGCTGCGGTTGACCCTCAGGGACCACTCGAGCGAGAGCCCGATCAGTGCCTCTGCAAGCAGGGTCAGCTCGTCCATCGACGAGAGTATGTCGGTCTCGCCGCAGACGTCCCTCAGCGTGATCCTCAGGAGGTAGCGCTTCTTGAAATCCCGCAGCGCCTTCATCATAGCGGTCAAATCCCCCTGCGCTTCAGGGCCGATCTCCGTCCGTATCCTCTCGAGGAGCAGTTCCCTTGATACGGGCCTCTTCGTCTCCTTCAGCGCCGAAAGGAGGTCCTCGGGGCTGGACGTGGAGTAGTTTGCGAGAAACTGGCTTACGGCAAAGAGCTTGCAGACCTCGGCGAGGTATGGAAGGAAAGGGCCCGAAGGGGTGAGCCCGAAGAGCCGCAGGATGTTCCTCTCCGCCCTTTCCGGGTCAGGCGTATCCCGGGAGATCTCAACGATCCTCTTATGCAATCCTTCATCTACAGACATCGCCTCCCGTCCTCTGCAGTCCTCCGTTGTCAAGGCGCTTCCACGGCGTCCGGTCAGCCGCCGGTGTCCGCCTGCGTTGAATTTAGACTCCCCTAAATGCTAACATATTCAGTCTTTAATTGATAATCAACACGATTCAAGAGACCCTTCTTGATAGTGAAGACAAGGAAACCGAGTCATGACAGAAATTTTGCCATTCAGGGGTATCGTCTACGATACCCGCAGTGTCAAGGGCGAAGACGTCGTTGCACCGCCTTACGACGTCATAACCCCTGAACTGAAGGAGGAACTCTACTCGAAGAGTCCCTACAACATCGTCAGGATAGACTTCGGAAAGGACCTTCCCGAAGACAGCGAGACGGAAAACCGTTACACGAGGGCCGCCAGGCACCTTGACGAGTGGATGAAGGCCGGGATTCTGAAGGAGACGGAGAGGCCGGCGTTCTACCTCTACGAGGTGACGTACAGTGTCGGAGATGAAAGGAAGGTCATGAGAGGGCTCTTCGGCAGGGTGAGAATAACGGAGCTGTGTGACGGCGTATACCCGCACGAGGCCACCCACTCGAAGCCGAAGGCGGACAGGCTTACCCTCATGCATCACTGCAGGGCCAACCTGAGCCCCATCTTCTCCATATACAGCAGTCAGAGGCGGGGCTATCTCGGCCTCTTTGAGCGGTACCTTTCAACCCCTCCCTACATGGCGGCCGCTGACCGCACCGGAGCAGAGCACAGAATGTGGATAATAGACGACCATGACGACGTCAGGGTGATCGAGGAGGAGCTGAGAGGCTCCCCCATATACATAGCCGACGGGCACCACAGGTACGAAACGGCGCTCGCATACCAGAAGGAGATGAAGAAGGAGAACCCCGGGCACACGGGCACCGAGCCCTACAATTATGTCATGATGTACCTCGTGAACATCGCCGACGACGGTCTCACGGTACTGCCGACCCACAGGCTGGTGAGGGAGCTGGCCGAGGGCGATGCACCGGAACTGCTGAAGCCCCTGGAGCGCTACTTCGAGGTCAGGCCGGTAGATGCCGGCAGGGACATAACCGCCGAGATTGCCGCTCGCGAGCACGCCCTCGGAGTTGCCTTGCGCGGGGAGGACAGGAGCTTCATCCTCCTTTACAGGGGCGGGGACCTCTCCGGCGTGCCCGGGCCGCTGAGAGGGCTTGACGTAACGCTCCTGCATGAATTAATCTTTAAAAAGTTGTATAATGTCCAGGGGGTTGACTATGAAATGGACCCTCGGGTCTGTCTTTCAAGGGTGCGGGACGGCAGTCATCAGGCGGCCTTCTTCCTGAATCCCACGAGGGTGGAGGATGTGGAGAGAGTGGCGAGTGCCTGTCTGAGAATGCCACCCAAGTCGACATACTTTTTTCCCAAGATACTTACAGGGTTTGTAATAAACAGGCTGCAGTAGCTGCAGTAAGCGGCGGTCGGCCCTGCCGGCTGCCTGCCGGAACGCAACAGGAGGCCTTGTCTCCTTAAATAAAAAGATCAGTTCCTCGATACAAGGAGGGGAGTATGGCAGTCAAGATTGGAATCAACGGGTTCGGAAGGATAGGACGGAACTTCTTGAGGGCATCCATGGCCCAGTCAGACTTTGAGATCGTTGCCATCAACGACCTTACCGATGCTGCAACACTGGCCCACCTTCTCAAGTACGACTCTGTGCACGGAATATTCTCGGCCGATGTCTCTTCAACTGACAACTCCCTGATCGTCAACGGACGAGAGATAAAGGTAACAGCGATAACAGACCCCTCGAAACTCCCCTGGAAAGACGAAGGAGTGGAGATCGTCATAGAGTCGACCGGCAGGTTTACCGACAGGGCTTCGGCTTCGAAGCACCTCGATGCCGGTGCCGGCTGGGTCCTCATCTCCGCCCCGGCAAAAGAGCCGGACATCACCGTCTGCCTCGGGGTCAACGAAGAGAGTATAGACGTCAAGAATCACCGGATAATATCTAACGCATCGTGCACGACGAACTGCCTCGCTCCGGTGGCGAAGGTGCTGAACAATGAGTTCGGGATCCAGCGGGGCCTGATGACCACGATCCATTCCTACACCAACGACCAGAGGATACTCGACCTTCCCCACAAAGACCTCAGGAGGGCGAGGGCTGCCGCCATGAACCTTATTCCGACCACGACGGGTGCAGCAAGGGCGGTCGGCCTTGTGCTCCCCGAGCTCAAGGGCAGACTCGACGGCATGGCCATAAGGGTTCCGACGCCGAACGTATCGCTGATCGATCTCGTGGCAGAGGTGTCGAGGGACGTGAGCGCCGAAGAGGTCAACGCAGCGCTGAAGAATGCCGCCGAAGGCCCGCTCAAGGGCATCCTCATGTACTCCGAGGCTCCCCTTGTCTCGATAGACCTGAACGGCAACGATCACTCCTCCATCGTCGACGCCACGCTGACCAAGGTCATAGAGAACAGGATGGTGAAGGTGCTCGCCTGGTACGACAACGAGTGGGGCTACAGCAGCCGGCTCAGGGACCTGGCACAGTTCATCATAAAGAACCGGTAGGTGCTGATTCTCGAAAAAAAACATTCTCTGCAGCTGATTACAACGGGAGGCTATGATGTCCACTGAAATTAGTCCCGCCCCTATACGGGACATACTGAACAAGCTCACCATACAGGATTTCGATCTCAAGGGCAAACGCGTGTTCATACGCGTGGATTTCAACGTCCCCCTTGATGAAAACCTCAACATAACCGACGACCGGCGGATCCGTTCCGCCCTGGCCACCATCAACTATGCAATCGACGAGGGTGCGAAAGTGATACTCGCCTCGCACCTCGGCAGGCCCAAGGGCAAGGTCGACCCGCGCTACAGCCTCGCCCCCATTGCAAAGAGGCTCAAGCGGCTCCTCAACAAGGACGTCATCTTCGCCCCTGACTGCATAGGGCCACAGGTCCAGAACATCATCGACAAGATGCAGCCGGGGGATGTCGTCGTGCTGGAAAACCTGAGGTTTCATCCCGGCGAGGAGAAGAACGACGAAGAGCTTGCAAAGGCCCTTGCCGCCCTTGCGGACTACTACGTAAACGACGCCTTCGGGACCGCTCACAGAAACCACGCCTCCATCGTGGGTGTGCCGAAGTTCCTCCCTGCAGCAGCGGGCTTCCTGCTGAAAAAAGAGATCGAGTACCTCAAGGGTGTAGTTAACAACCCGGTCAGGCCGTTCGTCGCCATCCTCGGCGGTGCAAAGGTATCCGGAAAGATAGGCGTGCTTGAAAACCTCGAGTCTAACGTGGACAAGGTGCTGATCGGCGGCGGCATGGCCTTTACGTTCATAAAGGCCATGGGCTACGAGGTCGGGGACTCCCTGGTTGAAGAGGATATGCTCGAGACTGCGCAGAGGATCAGGACGAAGCTGAAAGAGCGGGGGGTGAAGTTCTATCTTCCTGTGGATTGCGTAATCGCGCAGAGACTCGATCCCGGCGCCGAGACGAAGATAGTCCCCACCCTCGAGATCCCGAAAGGGTGGAAGGCGCTCGACATAGGGCCCGCCACTGCAAAGCTCTTCTCAGAGGCCATCCAGAACGCGAAGACGATCCTCTGGAACGGTCCCATGGGGGTGTTCGAGATCGACGCCTTCTCCCGCGGCACTTTTGCCGTGGCCCGTGCCATAGCCGACGCCTACGCCCTCACCATTGTCGGCGGCGGCGACACAGACCTTGCAGTCCACAGGGCGGGTGTTTCCGACAGTATATCCTTCATCTCGACCGGGGGAGGCGCGACCCTGCAGCTGCTCGAGGGCAAGGAACTTCCCGGCATTGCTGCTCTCACCGACAAGAAGGTCGACTGAGACGGATTCCCCTCAGCCAGAGCCTTGTCCGGCAGAGGCGGTGAGGCCCCGTCTCAGGGGCTGACAGTTTTTTGCCGTAACCCCCTGCCCGGGGGGCGCGGACTTCGATAGCAGGCGGCCCGGCCGTAGGCCGTCACGGCTTCGGGGTTCGGGTGTGCGGGCCTGCGCTCTGGAGATGGCCCTCGACCTTCCTCTTCAGCTCGGAGATGTTCCCCTTGCATATGTACCCTGCAGCTCCGCATTCCGCGACAGATCTCCTGAGGCTGTCCTCGTCGTTCGATGAGTAGAAGACCACCGGCACCCTGCTCGTCCTCCTGTTTGCGCGTAACAGCAGAGAAAGCCTCTCCCCTGACAGGGCAGGCATGTTGATATCGAGGAGGACGAGGTCCGGCCGGGTATCGGCCACAGCAGTCGTGGCTCCGATCCAGTTGCGGTGCGTGATGACCTCGTGTCCGGCCTCCTCCAGCAAACCCTTTGTGATTATGAGATGCCTTTCGTCATCGTCTATGACGAGTATCTTCTTGGCGGTCCTCTTCACTCACGCGCCCTCGTGACCTTCAACGGGGAGGCGGATCTCTACGGTTGTGCCCTCTCCGGGCCTGCTCGATACGTCTATTCCTCCCCCGAGGAGGTTCAGCAGGCTCCTGGTTATGGTCAGCCCCAGCCCCGTGCCCTCGTATCTCCCGGTGCCGGCAAAGGCCTCGAATATCCTCTCCAGGTCCTCCTCGCGTATGCCTGTGCCGGTATCGCTTACAGATATCCGGATCTCCCGTCCCTCGTTGCTCAGGGAGAGGAGGATCCGGCCCTGTTGTGTGAACTTCGCGGCATTGCCGGCGACGTTGGTGAGTATCTGCCGGACCTTGACCGGATCGGAGACGATGTACAAGGGTGCATCACATACGGACACGTCGACGCGGACGGGTTTGTTGCCCAAGAGTATGCGGGTGGTATCGGCGACCTCACGGATTACCGGAACCACGTCGAAGCGCTCGTTGAGGGCCTCCATCCTTCCCGCCTCTATTCTTGAGAGGTCGAGGACGTTCGTTACGATCGACCTCAGGTAGGTTGAGCTTGACATCAGCATGGCGAGATGCTCCTGCATGCGTTCCATCTGTCCCCTTTCGTACGAGATCTTCATGAGCTCGGTCAGCCCGATTATGGCGTTTACGGGTGAACGGAGCTCATGGGTGACGTGTGCAATGAAACGGGACCTGATCCTGTTGACCTTCTCGAGGCTCCTTGCCCTCTCCTTTGCCAGCTCTCTCTGGATGATGCTGTTTACGAGGGCGTTGCCCTGCTGTATCACCATCTGCTTCACGGAGAGGAGGCCCCTGTAGTCTCCCTTGCCGTTTACGACTATGATATCGTCGTAGACGTTTTCAGGTGCCCTCTCCAGGGCCGTGTCCATGGCGATATCGAGCCTTTCGTCCTCGTTGATGACGAGCGGTTCGGGGTCGGCTATGGATATGACGGGCTTTTTTCCGTAGAGCTCGAACCCGTACCTCCTGAACAGCCTCAACAGCAGCTTCGACCTCGTTGCAAGCCCTACAGGTTCCCTGCACTCGACCACTGCCACGGCGTCCATGCCTGCAGAGTTGAAGAAGATCTCGGCCACGCTGCTTACAGGGGCGTGCGGCGGTATGTGCTGCCTGGACGTCACCAGGCGTCCCACCGACAGAGAGTGGTCCTGCACCGATTCCCTCATCCGTCGCCTTCCGGCACTATGCCGCCGCCTCGATTGTCTCTTTGCAGTTCACGATGCAATCCACCATGTAGAGCCTGCAGGTCTCGTACTCGTAGCTGCCGCTGTAGCAGCAACCTCCATCCGCGCACTCGAGGTGCTCGGGTTCGATCCCGGCAACCCTGCAAATACCGTTGTCAAACTTTGGACACATGACTCTTTACCCCCGATCAAGTTTTCTTGGAAGTGAACCCCTGGGCTCTCTTCCGGTTAGTTGCATCCGGCCGGCTCGTGTGCGTCTGCTTCATCACACCTGCCGTCCCCCTCGTCGTTGACAATCTGAATGATATCAAAACAATGTTACGTGATCATGAAAACGGCATTAAGTTTTCAAGATTGACGGCGCCGTTCCCCTTCCGCCTCCCGCATGTGAAAAAGCGGGGCGGGGGCCGGGCCCCCACCCTAAGGAGGATTGGAGATGATGAGTTTTCTCGCCGCTTCCGTTGCGCAGTCCCTCGAGTAATGCCCTTCCGTGATGGACGGCCCTGTCAGGGGCTTCAGAACACATACTGGGTCTGAATGAAGAGTTCGTTTTCATCGTTGCCGGTTACTCCTTTCAGGTTCCTGCCCATCCTGTACGTAAGCTGTACCTTGATGTCGTGCTTCTGTATGAACCAGTTCGTTCCGATGGAGGTACGGGTCCAGGTGTCCGCGTAGTTGTCGGCATCCTGTGCCTGGTATGCTGCAACGAGTTCGATCCTGCCGGGCACCATCATGTATCCACCCTCGATCGAGTAGTTCTTGAGGTCCGTGCTGCCGTTCTTGTATATGCCGCTGGTGACGTTTGCAGCCACGGTATCGGCCTTGAACAGGTTGTATTCGGCATCGACGGAGAACCCCGCAGCCCTGAACGCACCGCTCAGCTCGAAGCCGGTTACCTTGTCGACGTCGAACTTTTTGCCGTCTGGATCCGGCGTGTCTATGTATGTGTTGTTGTCGTCGTCATTGCTCCACCTGAAGGCGGCGATCCCGATCGTTGCTCTGGTCTTGTGATTGAAGTCGCCCTGCGAGAACTTCAGGTTGCCGAAGGGGTGGAAGTCCATGCGGCCGCCGATTATCCAGCCCTCGTTGAAGTCGGAATCCCTGTTGACGGGTGAGTCGAAGTCGAGTTTGCCGGTGTCGGGGTCTATGGAGGCGGAGGCCACGGAGAAGCCGTAGGTGAGCCTCTTGTCGCTGTTGTGGCCGGTAATGTGGATCCCCGCGTTACGGTCGGGAGTGCCGTAGTTGTGGTCTCCTACGAATGTACGCTCCACCAGCTGCTGTTTTTTCGAGGACGTAAGGAACTCGCGCGAGAACGGGAAGCCCTTGTTGCCGACGGTGATCTTTATGTTGTGGAACCCCTTGTACTGCATGTAGGCGTCTTTTATCGCCAGTTCGTTCTTTCCCTCTGCCTTGCCCATGTCCCACTGAAACTTGCCCTTCCAGTCCTTGTGCAGGCTGCCCTCTATGTATGGGCGGAAACGTCGGAAAAAGACCTTGTCGCTGGAGTCTCCACCGTCGGGATCCTTGTAGTGGTACTGGAGCTGGATCCTTCCTCCCAGCTTTACATACTTGTCGTCCTTCTTGTACACGGTTATTCCTGCGGCATCGGTGTCCGATGGGATGTAAAGGTTCATGATCACGGCCACTGCCAGTACGGTAAAAAAGAGTTTCAGGAATCTCGGTATTGCTGACATGTCTGTCCTCCTTGGTCTGTGGGTTTCATTCTGCCCTTCGGGTTTCCCGGCCCGTGAACACGGGCCGTGTGTGTTGTCGAGATCTCAGGTCCTTCCCTGCATTGCTCACCTCCTCCCGTCTGCAGCCTGTCAGTTTTGACGTCAATCATCATACACCGGCGATGTTACGTAGATATGACAGGAGTGTTAACTTTTCATGATCTCCCTTGCAGCAGTCCGGGAAAAGGGGGCGGAACAAAGCCCCGGCTTTTGGTGGTGGAAACCGTACTGGTATAATAGGGGACACGTATGTTACAGGAACCAGTACCGTAAATGTACAGGCGATCAAAACGGGGTTATATACCGGCAATAGAACGTCCTGACCCACGGTTGATTAGGTTGCAGGAATCGCTATCTCTGCAGGTTTGTCCTGCCGGACTTGATCCTGAGTTATGAAAGGGCTGCAGTATTTATTGGTCGAAGTAATTAATAATTTATGGCTGTCGGTAGCGATATGACAGGCTCTCCACTCATTCTCGTGCCGGCGTCCGGCTCGTACCGGCGTCCGACTCGTACCGGCGTCCGGCCGGGAGTCCGAGGGAATTTCGCAGTTCACCATCCGGGTGAATTTGCTGCGAAATTAAGACCGTTCAGAGTCTGTCATAGCGCTCCCTGTCCATAATTGAGCCTCTTTGAGAGCCGGGGGTACGGCAGAAAAGGGGCATGTGCCGTAAGGAGGTTTTGCGGATTGAGAAGGATCAGACTGACGCTTCAGTATGACGGCACGGACTACTCGGGCTGGCAGGTACAGCCCGGAAGGGTCACCGTGCAGGGACTGATAGAGGCATGCCTGAGGAGGATGACCGGGGAAGAGACAGTGGTTCTCGGCGCCGGGCGTACGGATGCGGGAGTGCACGCACTGCAGCAGGTGGCGTCTTTTGATACGGAGTCCCGGTATCCGCCCGAGGTTTTTCAGAGGGCCCTCAACGGGATGCTCCCGCCGGACATAAGGGTGTTGTCGTCCTGCTATGCCGGGGAGGACTTTCATCCGCGTTACAGCGCGAAGGCAAAGAGCTACTTCTACCTGATCGACTGTTCGGCTGCGGGCAATCCGTTCATGAGGAGGTACAGCCATCACTGCAGGCAGAGGCTCGACAGCCGGCTGATGCTCAGCGCCTCCGCCTGCCTGATCGGCAGGCATGACTTCTCCTCTTTCAGGGCCTCCGGCTGTGGCGCCAGATCCGCGGTAAGGGAGCTTTTCGGCATAGAGGTGGAAGAGACGAGCAGGATCGATTTTCTCACCACCGGCTTCACTGGCTCATTCATAAGGATATCCATAAAGGGAGACGCCTTTCTGAGACACATGGTGCGCAATATCGTGGGTACCTTGATGGAGGTTGGAAGGGGCCGCATCAGCCCTGAAAGGCTGGGTGCTATACTTGAGGCAAAGGACAGGACGGTCGCCGGTCCTACAGCCCCTGCAAGGGGGTTGTTTCTTGAGAAGATCTATTACTGAGGCCTTTTTTCACTGCGCACGTCCTGTTCGCGGAAGCCGCCACAATGGCCCCCTGCATGACATCAGATGCCCTCCTCTTCCCGTTCGATCTTCTCGAGCTCTTCGCGTTTTCCCATGCAGTCGACACAGTATATCGCAAACGGGATGATCTTCAGCCTCTCTTCGCTTATCTCCGAACCGCAGTCTTCGCAGACCCCGTATGTGCCCTCGTTGAGCTTCCTCAGGGCCTCGTCTATCTTGTTCAGGGTCTGCTTGTGTACGGTGAGCTTCCTCAGGTTGAGGTCTTCGGCCAGATCCACGACCGACCAGTCTCCGTCATCGAGGGCGGTTTCGGCGAGCTGCTTGTTCTCTCCCCTGATGAACTTGCCTATCTCGCTCTTGGCCTCCCTTATTATTTCCTGCCTCTTGGCGATGAGCAGCTTTCTCAGGCGTTCCCTTCTCTGCTCTTCACTCTCCTGGGCCTTCTTAGCCTTTTTTCTCGGCATCAGCCACCTCTTTTTTCTCTGCTCCGCCCTCCTTGTAGAGTTCCACTATACTCCGGACCTTTATGCCCGCCGCCTTGAGGGCTTTCTGTATGTCTGGCAGCTTTGCATCTTCGACTTTGACCATGAAATTTGCGTTCATAGTGCCTCCTTTACAGAGCTAAGGTGTTTTGGAACATACACTCCACCGGCCTGTTCTATACTTCCATTATCTCCTTTTCCTTGTGCTGCAGGACCTCGTCGACCGTTTTTATGAAGCCGTCGGTGAGCTTCTGGACCTCTTCGAGACCCCTCTTTATGTCGTCCTCACTTATGTGCTTGTCCTTTTCGAGTTTCTTCAGCTCTTCGTTCGTCTCTCTGCGGATGTTTCTTATCGCCACCCTCGCCTCCTCGGCACGCTTCCGGACCACCTTGACGAGCTGCTTGCGCCGCTCTTCTGTAAGGGGGGGGATGGCTATCCGGATGACCTTGCCGTCGTTTGATGGGTTGAGTCCGAGGTCGGACTGGAGAATGGCCTTTTCTATGACCGGGACCATGGACTGCTCCCATGGCTGTATGGCGATCATTCGGGGCTCGGGCACGGAAAGGGTTGCAACCTGATTCAGCGGCGTCTGTGTGCCGTAATAATCGACCGTGATGTTGTCCAGCAGGGCGATTGAGGCACGTCCGGTCCTGATGGAGGCGAGGTCTTTCTTCAATGCCTCTATGGCCTTCTCCATCTTCTCCTTGGCCTTTTTCTTCAGTTCCTTGTCCATAGCTTCTCCCTCCAGAGGATTGATTCAAGCAGTGCGTGTCAGTGGCGACCCATACTTGCGGAGTTCAATCCATCTCGACGATGGTGCCTATGTTCTTCCCCTCCATGACCCGCTTTATGTTGCCCTTCTTCCTTACATTAAATACCACAATCGGCAGGGCGTTGTCCATACAGAGGGATATGGCGGTTGAGTCCATCACGTTCAAACCCTTTTTGAGCACATCGATGTAGCTGATCTTCTTGAATTTTTTCGCCTTCGGATCCTTGAACGGATCGGCGGAGTATACGCCGTCGACCTTCGTGGCCTTGAGGATTATCTCCGCGCCTATCTCCATGGCCCTCAGGGATGCCGCGGTGTCGGTCGTGAAGTAGGGATTGCCGGTCCCGGCGGCGAATATGACCACCCGTCCCTTTTCGAGGTGCCTCACAGCCCTCCGCCTGATGTACGGTTCGGCAAGCTCCCGCATCTCGATGGCGGACTGCACCCTCGTGGGGACCCCGGTCTTCTCGAGGGCGTTCTGCAGCGCAAGCGCGTTTATCACTGTGGCGAGCATTCCCATGTAGTCGGCGGTCGCCCTCTCCATGCCCTTTACGGAGCCTTCGACACCGCGGAAGATGTTTCCTCCGCCTATGACTACGGCGACCTCGATGCCGAGGTCGTGGATGCCCTTGATCTCGCTGGCCATGAAATCGACGGTGGAGGCGTCGATCCCGTAACTCCTCTGACCCATCAGGGCCTCTCCGCTCAGCTTCAGGAGAATCCTTCTGTACTTGACCTTTGGCTTGTTCTTCGGTTTAATCTTCGGTTTCCTCGCCAAGCTGGTAGCGTGTGAATCGTCTTATAACGATGTTCTCCCCGACCTTTGACACCATCTCCGTGACGATATCCTTTATCTTCTTCTTCTGTTCAGGGTCTTTTACGAATATCTGGTCCAGCAGGCAGTTTTCGGAATAGAACTTCTCGAGCTTGCCTTCCACTATCTTCTCCACGACGTGTTCGGGCCTGTCCTTGGTCTGCTCCCTGTAGATGCCCTTCTCCCTCTCTATGACGTCCTGGGGAATCTTCTCTCTCGACAGGTACCGCGGGTTTGCGGCCGCAATGTGCATTGCGACATCCTTTACGAACTGGCGGAAATCGTCGGTCCTCGCAACAAAATCGGTCTCGCAGTTCACCTCTATCAGTACGCCGATCTTGTCCATGTGTATGTAAGAGGATATCAGTCCCTCGGATGCCTTTCTGCCGGCCTTCTTCTCGGCAGCCGCAAGTCCTTTCTTCCTGAGGACCTCCACGGCCTTGTCGAAATCCCCGTTGCTTTCTGAAAGGGCCTTCTTGCAATCCATCATGCCGGCTCCGGTCTGCTCCCTGAGCCGTTTTACCATATCAGCGGTGACGGTCATTCTGAAACCTCCTCTGTCTGTGGCGCTGCCTCTGCAGGTGATGCAGCCGGTTCACTTACAGCCGCCATCTCTTCTGCCTCTTCCTGAGAGATCTTCTCTTCTATCCGGGCCTCCTCAGCCTTTGCCTCCATCTCCTTGCTCAGTATCTCTTTTCCCTCGAGTATCGCAGTGGCCATCTTGGAAGTGATCAGCTTGATCGCCCTTATTGCGTCGTCGTTGCCCGGTATGACATGGTCTATCTCGTCGGGGTCGCAGTTCGTATCGACTATTGCCACTATGGGTATCTTCAGGATCCGTGCCTCCTGAACTGCTATCCGTTCCTTTCTCGGATCAACGACGAACAGTGCGCCCGGAAGGGTCTGCATCTCCTTGAGGCCGCCGAGGTTCTTCTCGAGCCTCGTCCGCGTCTTCTCGAGCTTTGCCACTTCCTTCTTGGTGAGGGCGTCGTAAGTGCCGTCCTCTTTCATCTTCTCTATATTCTTCAGCTTTTCGATGCTCTTCTTGATGGTGGTGAAGTTGGTGAGCATACCGCCGAGCCATCTCTGGTTGACATAGTATGCGCCGACCCTCTCCGCTTCGTCCTTTATGGAGTCCTGCGCCTGCTTCTTGGTCCCTACGAACAGGACGGACTGTCCAGACATCGACAGGCCCTTCAGGAAGTTGAACGCACTCTCGAGCCCCTTCATCGTCTTCTGAAGGTCTATGATGTAGATACCGTTCCTCTCGCCGAAGATGTATCGCTTCATCTTCGGGTTCCATCTCTTGACCTGGTGTCCGAAATGAACCCCGGCCTCCAACAGCTCTTTCATCGTTACGACAGACATGTTTCTTCCTATCCTCCTTGGTGGTTTTTTTCCTCCGCCTCTTCTCCTGAACCCCGGGCACTCGTGTCCCTCCCGGAGACCGGTCAGGAGAGGTTTCAAGGCGTGTGTTTTTTTCGGGTCTTCCGCAGAGAACGCCGAAGCTGCATCCGCAGATAATGCCATAAACCTTAACATAAGCCGGAGAGAAAATTCAAGAATTCAGGACATAAACGGTATTTTCCGCACCGGACCGGAACGCCTCGCCCCTGTCGCGCCGGTCTCCGGAGCGCTCTGTTCAGAGGGAATTGTAGTACTCGAGGTCGAGAAGCCGCCGCTTTATCTCTATGCCCGAGGAGTAGCCGCCCAGTCCGCCGTCTGACTGGATGATCCTGTGGCAGGGGAGGACCACTGGCAGGGGGTTCCTGCTGAGGGCCTGTCCGACCGCCCTTACGCCCCGTGGTGTGCCGAGCCTCTCGGCGAGCCACTTGTAGGTGCGGGTCTCTCCGTAGGGGATGCCTTCAAGTGCAAGCCAGACCTTCTTCTCGAAGTCCGTTCCGAGGAGGTCCAACGGGATGTCGAACCTCTTCCGCCGTCCCTCGAAGTATTCCCTGAACTGTGTCCTTATGTCTTCGGGCAGCGGGCATCTCCTTGCAGCATGATCGAGGTGCGCGGGGGCGTTTCCGGTGCCGCAGAAGCTGACGCCCCTGAGGCGGCAACCGTTGTCGGCCTTGATCGTATAAGTCAGGCAGAGGTTCCCCATCGGGGTATGGACCACGTCGTAGAGCGGCTCAGAGGAGAGAGGTTTCCTTTTGCTCATCGGTCCTTGAGTCGGCTGCGGCAAGCTGCTCCAGCAGTTCGTGTCCTGCCAGTTTCATCATACCGATGAAGTGTTCAAGCAGCAAGGGGTCCCACTGTCCGAGGTGCTTTTCCTCTCTCATGACCTCGAGTACTTCAAAGGCCGTGCGGCCTTCGCGGTAGAGGCGCTCGGAGTACATGGCGTCGAAGGAGTCGACTATCGACAGGATTCTCGCCAGCAGCGGTATCTCTTCTCCTTTCAGCCCGTCGGGAAATCCCTTCCCGTCCCACCTCTCGTGATGGTGCCTTATTGCAGGGAGGACCTCCCGGAGTGAGTGGAGCGGCTTGCAGATCTGCTCTCCGATTACGGTGTGCTGCTTTATTGTCTCGATCTCCTCGTCCGAGAGGGGGGGAGGCTTGAGGAAGAGGTCCTTGCTGAGACCTATCTTGCCGATATCGTGCAGGAGGCCGGCCTTGCGCAGCAGTTCCTGCTCCTGAAGAGACAGTCCCAGGTAGTCGCCGAAGTCCCTGCAGAGTTCGCCGACCCTGGTCGAGTGCCCTTGGGTGTGCGGGTCCCGGACCTCTAGTGTGGCGGCAAGCGTGAGGATGATGTTCTCCGAGTGCTCGAGCTCGTCATGCAGGTGCTTCAGTCTCAACAGGGACCGGACCCTCGCCGAGAACTCCCTCGGGTCTATGGGACGGCTTATGAAGTCGTCGGCTCCTGATTCGAGCCCCTCGATCTTTCCCCTCCTGTCCTTCCCGGCCCCGAGGAGTATCACGGGAAAGAACCTCTGGCTCGCCATCCCCTTGAGCATCCGGCATAACCGGAAGCCGCATGTCTCGCTCGTCGTTATGTCTATGACGGCGATGTCGGGATGATGGGCCTTGAAGGCCTCTATCGCGTCTTCAGGACCGGCCGCCCTGAAGATCCGGAAACCGTCGGAACTGAAGACCTCCTCGAACAGGTCCGTGTTGGACCGTGAGTCATCCACTATGAGTACTGCAGCCGTCTCCCTTGCGGATATTATGGTATCAGGAATCATTATTAAATAATTAAAACATCTTCTGTGATTTTTGTCAACAAAAATGGCGGGTTCCCGCCGTTTGTCCGGCCTTCTTCGTTCAGGGAAGGTCTCGGTGGACGGTGCGTGTTCATACCAGCCTCAGCCCCGCATAGTAGCAGCAGCATTCGTTGTCGAGGTCGTTGATGAAGGACCGCTCCACTCCGTCCTCGAAGAGGACCTTTACGAAACAGAATCCGCCTTCGAGGCACGAGTGCCTCTCTTCCACCACGACCCCTTCGCCCCAGGCGTCGTATCTGAGGTGCCTGACCCTGTTGCCGGTCTTCAAGTACAGCCTCGGCTTCATACTCAAATTATACCAGAAACGCGCCTCCTTCGGGGATGCGGCCGGCTGTGTCGGCCCTCTGCGGTTGCATAAAATTTTTATCTGTGCGAATATTATTTATGTAATGTTATCGCTGCCGTAGCAGCGGCCTGTGCCCGTTCGGAAACACACTCGTGGATAATAAAGTCATTAGAGTTTTAAATAGCTTTTAGGCCGAAATTTTTTGACAAAAACTGCGTGGTTGTGATAGATTTATGTGACTTCAGGGAGCAGCCAAAAAAATATATCTATTAAAAAACAAAATTGTGAAGAAATTATGAAGAAACGTAACAAGACAAAAAAACTCAAGAACGACAAGTCCAAGAGGCTGTTCAAAAAGGCACGGCTGTTCATCCCCGGAGGCGTCAACAGTCCCGTAAGGGCGTTCAAGGCCGTCGGGGGCAGCCCGGTCTTCATAGCCTCGGCAAAGGGCTCCAAGATACAGGATGTGGATGGCAATGTATATATAGATTATGTGCTTTCCTGGGGACCAATGATACTCGGCCACGCTCATCCGACCGTGGTGAGGGCGCTGAAGGCGGCCGTTGAACGGGGGACGAGTTACGGCGCGCCGACGGGCCTGGAGGTGAAGCTTGCGAAGATGGTGCTGAAGGCCTATCCATCCATGGATATGGTGAGGATGGTCAACTCCGGCACCGAGGCGACCATGAGCGCCATCAGGGCCGCCAGAGGCTTTACCGGAAGGGACAAGGTCGTAAAGTTCGAGGGGTGTTATCACGGTCATGCCGACGGCCTGCTGGTCAAGGCCGGCTCGGGAGCGGTCACCTTCGGAGTTCCGGACAGTCCGGGAGTCCCGGGCTCTTACGCAAGGAATACGCTGACCGTGCCCTTCAACGACCTGAAGACGCTGAAGGGCGTCATCGAGAAGGACTGGAGGAACATAGCCTGTGTGATCATCGAGCCTGTAGTCGGCAACATGGGCTGTGTCCTTCCGAAGAAGGGCTTCCTCGAAGGCCTGAGGAGGCTGACCAAGAAGTACGGGATCGTGCTCATCTTCGACGAGGTGATGACGGGATTCCGTGTCTCCTACGGGGGAGCTCAGGGGTACTACGGCATAAAGCCTGACATGACATGTCTGGGCAAGGTGATAGGCGGCGGTCTTCCCGTAGGCGCCTACGGGGGCAGGGCGGAGATCATGTCGGGGATTTCCCCCGAGGGGCCTGTTTACCAGGCAGGCACACTCTCGGGCAATCCGCTTGCCATGACCGCCGGCATAGAGACACTGAAGCTGCTTTCCAGAAAAGGGGTGTACGAGAGGCTGGAGGAGAAGGCGAGGGCCCTGGAGGAAGGTCTCAAGGATGCCGCCAAGCGCGCGGGTGTAAAGACGAGGTTCTACAGGGCCGGCACCATGTTCTGCACATACTTTACGGACAGGGGGGTTCATGACTACAGCAGTGCAAAACTTTCGGACACTGAAAGATTTGCCAGGTTCTTCAAGGGGATGCTCTCAAGGGGAGTGAGCATAGCTCCGAGCCAGTTCGAGGCCGGATTCATATCACTTGCGCATACCGGCCGGGACATCGAAAAGACTATAGGGGCTGCGTACGAGGCGATGAAGGATATATAGTGCCTGTGGCGTACTGTTCGCTGGTAAAAAAACAGACATAAACCAGGAACCGGGTCCAGTGACTTACCCGACAGGCGACCAACTACCTGCGAGGTGAAAGCTATGAAGTGGTTGAGTTGGGTAACAGAAAGCCTCACCCTGAAGGGCAAGATAATTATTGCTGTACTGCTCCTCGTAATAATTGTCGGAGGTGGTGTCGTAGCCTTCAAGTTTTACGACTTTACCCAGAATAACCCCAAATTCTGTATCAGTTGCCATCTCATGAAACCAGCCTACGACGCCTGGCAGAAGAGTGAACATACCGGTATCAACTGTCACGAGTGCCATCACCTATCCATCCCGGAACAGAACAAACTTCTCATTACATTTGTCCTCCACAGGCCGAAGAACGTCCCGCCGAGGCACGGCAAGGTGATAGTGCCCTGGAAGTACTGCGTCGAGTGTCATTGGGAGAAGGACGACAAGTATCCCAACGCCAAGAAGATAAACGATTCCAGGATGCATGCAAAGCATTACTTCATGGAGAAGATAGAGTGTTCCAAGTGTCACGGGTATGTGGTGCACAAGTTCACGCCGGAGGAGCGCTTCTGCCTGCGGTGCCACAAGGGCAAGGAGGTGCACGGTGTGGGCATGGAGGGGCTTGCGTGTCTCAACTGTCATACCGACAGGACGGTGGACCTCAGGCCCGGAAGGAAGAAGTGCCTCTTCTGTCACGGCAGTGAAGAGGTCAGAAAGGAGCTCATAGCGGATAACACCATAGACGTGCAGTTCTTCCTGCCCGGGAAGGAGACGATCGGCAAGGCCGACAAGATCGATGTCCCCAAGGATGCACCTATGCAGTTCTACTGCTACAAGTGCCATAAACCTCACGCAAAGATAATGCCGGTCTATGGCACATGTCTGAGTTGTCATCCGCAGATACTGAACGTGGGCAGGCACAAGCTGCATGTACAGACGATGGGTCTTGAATGCAAGTCCTGTCACCTGCCGCATTCGTGGAGGGTGAGCAGGGAGCAGGCCAAGACCACATGCACCCAGTGTCATGCGTACAAGGACCCGCTTACCTTTATCGGTCCCCAGGGTTGAGCTGTAAAAAGCGGGCGGTGCTGTGTTCCTGATGTTTTAAGAGACTTTACAACGATAAACTTCATAACCAAAAACAAGAGGAGGCACGTTTATGAGCAGTCATGTGTTGCGGCCCCTGTGGGTAGTGATAATCATCGTCATCCTTATTCTCGTTGCAAGGTTCGTCATTGTTCCGCCTGATTTCGGAATCCAGGAGAGAGGGTTCATGTACGGGTACCACCGGAAGAGCAATGAGGATGACTGGAAGGCCTTCAAGGTGAAGTACAAGACGAGGAAGTACTGCAAGGATTGTCATCCTGACAAGTACGAACCCATCATGTCTTCGAAGCACAGGATAATCCAGTGTGAAAACTGCCACGGACCTGCCGTCGACCATCCCGAAGATCCGCCGAAGCTCGTCGTCGACAAGAGCAGGTCACTCTGTATAAGGTGTCATGCCCGCCTTCTTTATCCGAGAACGGAGAGGGCCAAGATCAAGGGCATAGATCCTGAAGAACACAATGCAGGTATGGAGTGCAGTATGTGTCATAACCCGCATAAACCAGATATGGAGGGTTGGTAATGAGTATATCGCGTAGAGACTTTTTATTGTCCACTCTGAAGATAGCTGCTGCATCGGCGCTGCCGCTGAGTGCATTCAAGATTCTGAGCCCTGCGGAGGCAAGGGCCGCGATCGAGGCCACCAGTGTAAGGTGGGGCTTCCTGGTCGACACCTACAAGTGTGTGGGCTGCGGGTTCTGCGTGAAGGCCTGCAAGCTCGAGAACGAGGTGCCATACGATGCCCCCGTCACCAGGACGTGGGTCGAGAGGTATCTCATACTGAAGGACGGCCGGATGGTGGCTGATACACCCCTCGGCGGGAGGGACGGATTCACCAAGCTCGAGATACAGGAGGAGATAGTAGAGCCCAAGGATGTCTCGAAGGCCTTCTTCGTTCCCAAGCTCTGCAACCAGTGTGAAAATCCGCCCTGCGTTCAGGTGTGTCCCGTCGGTGCGACCTACCAGACGGCTGACGGTGTTGTGCTTGTCGACAGGACGTGGTGCATCGGATGCGGTTACTGCATAATGGCGTGTCCCTACGGCGTGAGGTTCTTCCACCCCGTGTACAAGGTGGCGGAGAAATGCACCTTCTGCTATCACCGCATCAACAAGGGCATGAAGACGGCCTGTGTGGGGGCCTGTCCGTTCGGAGCGAGGCAGATAGGGAACCTGAAGGACCCCAACGACCCTGTTACAAAGACGATCATGACTGAGAGGGTTGCTGTCCTGAAAGATGAATATGGAACAAAACCCCAGGTCTACTACATCGGCCTGGATGAAAATGTGAGGTGATGAAAATGACAGAAGCATGGTCGTATCCTGAAGCCTTATGGACGGTTAAAGATCTTTTTGTCTACCCGAACGAATACATCTACTGGAGTGTCCAGATCGTCATGTACCCGTTGATGACTGGACTGGTTGCAGGAGCGTTCGTCCTGTCGTCCCTGTACCATGTCTTCGGACTGAAGGACCTGAAGGATATGGCGAAGTTCTCTCTCGTCTTCTCTTTCGCCCTGCTCCTGGTGGCGCCGATGCCGCTCATGTTTCACCTGCAGCAGCCGCTGAGAGGCATGGAGGTCTTCTTCACACCGCACTTCACATCCGCGATCTCCGCTTTCGGTATAGTCTTCTTCTCGTACTCGATAGTCGTGGCCACGGAGATATGGTTCGTATACCGGAAGTTTTTCGTCGAACAGGCCATCGCCCTGAAAGGCAAGGAGGGGCTCGGCAACAGCCTCAAGCAGAAGCTGTACTCTCTCCTTACGCTCGGGGCATACGACATAAGTGAAAAGGCACTGCACAAGGACGAAAAGGCGGTAAAGATCCTCGCAGGAATCGGTATACCCGTCGCCTGCTTCCTCCACGGCTATGCAGGCTTCATTTTCGGTTCGGTCAAGGCGAACGCCCTGTGGATGACGCCGCTTATGCCCGTCATATTCATAATGTCGGCCATCGTCTCGGGTATCGCCCTCTGTATGCTCACCTACATAGTGATAATGGAGTGGAAGAAGTTCAGGATCAAGACCTCCAGGAAGTCGTGGGACGTGACGGCTGCCGAGGTCGGTGGTGCCGAGGTCGATCTCATAAGGAAGACCTCGAGGTATCTCATCGGTTTCATGATAGCCGCAATAACGCTCGAGATACTCGACCTCGTCTTCAGGGGATACACGGCCGTGAAATCCTGGGAGATACTCCGTTCCGTCATATACGGGAAGGACTTCGTCGACATATTCATCCTGCAGTACGGGTTCGGAAACCTCCTTCCCTTCATAATGCTCGTCCTGCCCGGTCTCACGATAAGGCGGACCGCGATCGCCCTTGTCCTGGTCATCTTCGGTGTCTTCATGATGAGGTGGAACGTCGTTATCGGCGGACAGGCGTTTTCTCTATCGTTTGCCGGATACATGCACTACAAGCTGCCGTTCATCCCTGAGAACATAGAAACTTACAAGGAGGGCTTTTTCGGCGCACTCACCATAGGGTTGATGCCCTTCGCCCTCTTCTGGGTCATAAACAAGTTCATTCCGTCTCTGAAGTACCACAAGTAGACACGCCGACCTGTATTCCAGGCGGCGGGGACGTCCCGCCGCCTGGAGATTTTTTGTCCGTATTTGTTTTAAAATCAGTCTGTGTCACGGTGTTACCGTAATAGGATTCCGCCGGCCTGCTGCAGGAAGCTCGACCCGCCCTTCCCGAAGAAGGAGATGCCTGCCAAGCCCCCGTATACTCTCGCCGGTCTGCTTTTGAGCGGGTGACGGGGTGGGGAGAAACAACAAGAGGAAGGAACTGTGGCGTCAGCTGATGGATGCGAGCGTCCTCCCGCTGAACCTCGTGGCCGCAACCTTCGTGGGGTTTGCCATCGGGTACGGTCTCGACAGTCTCTTCGGGACCTCTCCGTATCTCACGGTCTTCTTCTTCATCATGGGCATAATTGCAGGCTTCAGGGAACTCTTCAGGTACGCAAGGAGAATGGAACGTGAAGATGATAAGAAGGATAAATAGACAGGCGGCTTACATACTGATCCCGCTGTCTCTGTTGTCGGCCTTCTTTGACTGGAAGAGGCTGCCCCTGAGCATACTGACCGGAGGGGCTTTGGCCCTCGTCAACCTGAAGGGTATTCAATGGGGAGTGGTCGGCCTGACGAGTCCCGAGGCCGTCCGGGGGGCGACCGGGAAGCTCCTCTTCTTCAGCATGTTCCGCCTCCTGATCGTCTTCATTGTACTTGCGGCGCTGCTGTACCTCGGGCTCATAAACGTCTTCGGAGCCCTTACCGGCCTTACGGTGGTCTTCGTGCTCGTGATGAAAGAGGGGCTGGTTGAGGCCCGGCGGCTGTGACCCCCTGCGCCCACACCGCGGACAGCCCCGCTTATTGCATAAAACCGTGCTGATTATTTAAGATTATAAGTAAGATGGTATCCATTATAAAAAAGATTTTCGGGACAAAGAACGACCGGGAGATCAAGAGGCTCTGGCCCATGGTCGAACGTGTCAACGGTCTCGAGGCAGAGATGTCTTCCCTGTCGGATGCCCGCCTCAGGGACAAGACGGACGAGTTCAAGCGGCGTCTCGAAAAGGGGGAGACCCTCGATGAGCTCCTTTATGAGGCGTTTGCTCTCGTCAGGGAGACATCGAAGCGGCTCCTGAAGATGAGACACTTCGATGTCCAGGTCATCGGCGCCATCGTCCTTCACGAGGGCAAGATCGCAGAGATGAAGACGGGCGAGGGCAAGACCCTTGTTGCGACCATGCCCGTGTACCTGAACGCCATCGAAGGCAAGGGCGTCCATGTCGTGACCGTCAACGACTACCTTGCAAAGAGGGATGCCCAGTGGATGAGTCCCATATACCACCACCTCGGCCTCTCCGTCGGCGTCATACAGCATGATGCATCCTTTCTCTACGACCCGGAGTTCCGCTCCGACGACAAGCAGCACGACCGCCTCAGGCCGTGCTCCAGAAAGGAGGCCTACGCTGCCGACATAACCTACGGGACGAACAACGAGTTCGGCTTTGACTACCTGCGGGACAACATGAAGTACGACATCAACGACTACTGCCAGAGGGAGCTCAACTACGCGATAGTGGACGAGGTCGACAGCATCCTTATAGACGAGGCGCGGACTCCGCTCATAATATCGGGGCCCTCGGAGGAGTCGACCGACAAGTACTACAAGATCGACAGGATAATCCCGAGGCTCAAGAAGGATGTCGACTTCACGATAGACGAGAAGGCGAAGACGGTGATACTTACCGAGGAAGGAAGCATAAAGGCCGAGCAGCTCCTCGGTGTGGAGAACCTCTTCGACCCCGTCAACATAGAGCTCGTCCATCACGTGCTGCAGGCGCTAAAGGCCCACCACCTCTTCAAGCGCGACGTCGACTATGTCGTCAAGGACGGGCAGATCATCATCGTGGATGAATTCACCGGCAGGCTGATGCCGGGAAGGCGCTGGTCGGACGGCCTTCATCAGGCGATCGAGGCCAAGGAAGGTGTGAAGATCGAGAGTGAAAACCAGACCCTCGCAACCATAACATTCCAGAACTATTTCCGCATGTACAACAAGCTTGCCGGCATGACGGGCACCGCCGATACAGAGGCCGAAGAGTTCGCCAAGATCTACGACCTCGACGTGGTGGTCATACCGACCAACAAGCCCATGGTCCGCAAGGACTATCCGGACATGATATACAAGACCGAACGTGCCAAGTTCAATGCGGTCCTGAACGAGATAGAGGACTGCTACAAGAGGGGGCAGCCCGTGCTCGTCGGAACGATATCGATCGAGAAGTCCGAACTGCTCAGCAAGATGCTCAAGAAGAGGGGAATCCCCCACTCCGTCCTGAATGCAAAGTATCACGAGAAGGAGGCGCAGATAATCTCACAGGCCGGCAGGCCCGGCGCCGTCACCATTGCAACCAACATGGCGGGCAGGGGCACTGACATAGTCCTCGGAGGCAACCCCGAGGGTATCGTGGCCGAACTCCTGAAGAACAAGAAGGACCCCACCGAAGAGGAGAAGCAGGAGGCCCTCAAGCGTGCGGAGGCCATGTGCCGAGAGGACCGTGAGAAGGTCGTACAGGCCGGCGGGCTCCACATACTCGGCACCGAGAGGCACGAGGCGCGGAGGATAGACAACCAGCTGAGGGGCCGGTCGGGCCGTCAGGGAGACTCCGGTTCATCGAGGTTTTACCTCTCGCTCGAAGACGACCTCATGCGCATATTCGCCTCGGACAGGATCTCGGGACTGATGGGCCGGCTCGGGATGGACGAGAGCATCCCGATCGAGAACAGGATCGTCTCCAAGGCGATCGAGAATGCGCAGAGGCGCGTCGAGGCCCACAACTTCGACATAAGAAAGCATCTCATAGAGTACGACGACGTGATGAACAAGCAGAGGACCGAGATCTATGCCTTCAGGAGGGAGATACTCGAGTCCGAATCCCTCAAGGAGAAGATAGAGGAACTGATCGAGGAGACGGTCGACTCCCTGCTGGCCGTCTACTGCCCCGAAGACCGCCACCCCGAATACTGGGACATCAAGGAACTGAACGACTCGCTTTACGGCCTCTTCGGTCTCAGGTCTGAGAAGGCATCCGAAATACAGGGGATCGAGGCCCTGAGGCAGACTGTCGTCGAGGAACTGAAGGCCTATTACGAGAAGAAGGAAGAGGAGATAGGCAGTGACCTGATGCGCTATCTCGAGAAGATCATAATGCTCCAGGTGGTGGACAACCAGTGGAAGGATCACCTCCTCGCCATGGACTACCTCAAGGAGGGTATCGGGCTTAGGGGTTACGGCCAGAAGGATCCCCTCGTGGAGTATAAACGCGAGGCATTCGACATGTTCTCGGAGATGACGGATCGTATAAGGACCGAGGCCCTTACGAGGCTTTACAGGGTGCAGGTCAGGTCCGAGGAGGAGGCCTCGCGGGTTTCTCGGCAGCAGCAGTTACGACTTGTCTACAACCGCGGCAACGGCTCCGAGTCGCAGCAGCCCGTAAAGAGATCGAAGAAGGTCGGCCGCAATGCGCCGTGTCCCTGCGGCAGCGGAAGGAAATACAAGAAATGCTGTGGAGTAAATGCCTAAAATACTCGTTATAGCCCCTCCCTCCAAGGACCCGACCCCCATACTCCATGACTGCGGCTTCAGCGACCTGACCCTGAAGAGAGACCTTCCGGCCAAAGGGGAGAGCCAGGAGCTGCCCCCGGACATAATAATCCTCAACGAGGGCCTTACAACCAGAAAGGGCCTCCAGCAGCTCGACAAGGCATTCCCCGCGGTGCCGAAGGTGGTCCTTTCGGCAAAGGAAAACAAGAGGCTTTCCTTTGTGAGGGAGAGGCCCCTGTCAGACCTGCTGGTGAATCCCGAGTGTGAGGAGCTGATGGAGTCCATAAAGAGGCTGCAGTACGAGAAGAGGCTGCTGGCCGAGAACCTCTCCCTGAGGAAAGAGGGGGCCGCCCTCTGCAGGCTGACCGAGCTGTTCGACGAGATCAGCCGCATGTTAATGAATTCGGATGATTTGGACGATATAGTCTCAAGGATAATGAACAGGATAAAGTCTGCTGTCGGTGCACGGGGCTGGGCCATACTGTTGAGGGACGATACGAGTAATGAGTTGTATCTCATGCAGGCCTCCGCCAAGAGGTCCAAGCGCTCCCGGAGAGGCAGGCTGAAGATAGGTGCCGGGATTGCAGGCTGGGTCGTTGAGAAGGGAAAGCCGGTGATAGTCAATGACGTCAGAGAGGACGGAAGGTTCCTTGCAGGGATGGACGGATATCCCGGGGTCGACACGAAGTCCGTCCTGACCGTCCCTGTCGGTGACAAAGAGCGGATGCTCGGTGTTATCGAGCTGATCAACAAACGCGCTGCCGGCGGGTTTACCGATGACGACCTGAGTCTCGTCACGAGGCTGTCAGGCCTTGTGGCGACGGCGATCAACCTCACGTCCATACATCAGAAGATGGCGGAGCTCGCCATAACCGACGACCTCACGAAGCTGTTCAATTCGAGGTACCTACAGAGGACCCTCGACATGGAGGTCGAGAGGTGCAAACGCTACAAGACCTCGGTCTCCCTGATATTCATGGATATCGACTACTTCAAGAACATAAACGACCGGTACGGTCACCTCGTGGGCAGCAAGGTGCTCGTGGAGGTCGGGCAGCTCCTGCTCAGTAAGCTCCGGTCGGTTGATATCGTGGCGCGTTACGGGGGCGACGAGTTCGTGATAGTCCTGCCCCAGACGTTTCCAAAGTACGCAACCCGGATCGCCGAGCGGCTGAGAAAGACCATCTCTTCCACGGTCTTCCTCAAGAAGGAGGGGTACAGCATCAGGCTCACCGCAAGCTTCGGAGTCGCCTCGTATCCCGAAACCGCGGGTTCCAAGGAGGATCTGATGCGGCTTGCAGACGAGGCGATGTATAACGTGAAATACCAGACAAGAGACGGGGTTTATGCTATAATCTAAAATAGACCGCGGGTTGCTCCTCGTGGAGACGGATACAGGTATGATTTTCAGGCTATGAACATGTTTTTTTCGATGATGGGGGACAATGGCACTCTTTAACTACGCTACAAAAGAGATAACCCTTAAGGTCGTCTATTACGGTCCCGGACTCAGCGGCAAGACCACGAATCTCCAGCACCTCCATTCCGTGCTGAACCCTGACAGGAGGGGCAAGCTCCTCTCTCTCGCAACCGAGGCGGACAGGACGCTCTTTTTCGATTTCATGCCTGTGGAACTCGGAAAGATAAAGGATTTCTCGATCAGGTTTCAGCTCTATACCGTGCCGGGCCAGGTCAGGTACAACGCAACGAGAAAGCTGGTGCTGAAGGGTGCCGACGGAGTGGTCTTCGTTGCAGACTCGCAGAGACTGATGAGGGAGCAGAACAGCGAGAGCCTTGCGAACATGCGCGAGAACCTGATAGCCAACAACCTCGACCCTGCAGACATACCCGTCGTCTTTCAGTACAACAAGAGGGACCTCGACGACATCATGTCGGTGGACGAGCTGAACCGTGACCTCAACCCCGGCTCGGCTCCCTATTTCGAGGCCGTTGCAGTCGAGGGCCGCGGCGTCAGGGAGACCTTCGATGCCGTGACGAGGCTCATACTCAAGTACATCTCCAGGAAGCACAGGATAGACGTCAAGATGGCGGAGAAGGCCGAGCAGGCCGTCTCCCCGCCACCACCACCGCCGCCGTCACCTCCGGTTGCAGAGCCGGAGCCGATTGCAGAGCCGGTTGCAGAGCCTGCAGCCGATCCGCTGGCCGACATTATGGCGGATCCCGTGGCCGCACCGGTTTTCGACCAGCCGCAGGACCATGCATATGCCACGGCCGCTCCCTTGCAGGCGGCAGAGCCTGCAGTGCCTGACGTAACACCCTTCATGGAGGAGATCACCTCAGCCCTCAGCGAGCTCAGGGATCAGATCTCCCGGGTAGAGAAGGCGGTGGACGACCGGGATTCGCAGAAGGACAAGGCGAGATACGATCTCGTCATCCAGAAGTTCGACAAGGCCATTACCGATATACAGAAGAGACAGGAAAAACTCTTCTCCATGCTCCAGGAGGTGAAGGCCTCCATAGATAACGCAAAGACGAAGAAACGCTGGTTCTTCTTCGGTTAGAGCCTCTCGATCGTCGACAGCAGGGCCTCGGCCTTCTTGAGGCTTTCGTAGTATTCCCTCTCGGGCACCGAATCCGCCACTATGCCGGCGCCGGCCTGGACATACGCCCTGCCGTTCTTGATCACGAATGTCCTTATGACGATGTTCATGTCCATGTCGCCGTTGAAGGCGACGTAGCCGAGGGAGCCTGTGTAGGGTCCCCTGACAACGGGTTCGAGTTCGTCTATGATCTCCATGCACCTGACCTTCGGCACGCCTGTGATCGTGCCGCCGGGGAACGTCGCCCTCAGGAGGCTGAAGGCGTCCCTTCCGGGTGAGAGCACTCCCCTCACATTCGATACTATGTGTATCACGTGCGAGTAGTCTTCCGTGATCATGAGCTCGTCCACCACGACGGTGCCGTAGCTGCAGACCCTGCCGAGGTCGTTTCTCTCGAGGTCTATGAGCATTATGTGCTCGGCCCGTTCTTTTTCGTTCAGCAGGAGGTCCGCCCGCAGCCTCTCGTCCTCGACCGCCGTGGTGCCGCGCGGCCTCGTGCCGGCTATGGGTCTCGTCTCTGCGATGCCGTCCTTCAGCCTTATCAGCCTTTCGGGGGAGGAGCTTACTATCTGGTAGTCCCCGAAATCCACGAATGCGGAGAATGGAGAGGGGTTTATGAGCCTCAGGACCGAATAGAGGGTCCAGGGCTCTCTCCCTGTCGGAGCGGACAGGCGCTGGGAGAGGTTCGCCTGAAAGATGTCTCCTGCCCGGATGTATTCCTTGGCCCTGACCACCATGTCCATGTAGTCCCTCTTCGTCATCTCGTAGACGATGTCCGCACGGCCGTGCCGCTCGGGGACTGCGGTGTCGTGCACGTCTCCTGCCCGGTTGTATTCCTCCACCATGCGGCAGAGGCAGTCCCCGGCCTCGTCGTACATGCCGGGATAATGGTGGACGCCGGTTGCGCTGCAGGGCGCATCTCCTCCGTCTCTCCACATCTTCAGCAGCTCCATCCCTGCCCGCCTTGCCCCGGGGCAGACGACGGCGTAGGCCTTCCTCTCCCTGTGGTCGAACGCAAACAGTCTGTCAAAGAGAAAGAAGTGGGCGTCGGGTATCTGCAGTTCATCACGTGCGGTCCTCGGCAGGTTTTCGAGGTAATGCACGAAGTCGTAACTGATGAGCCCGGCTGCGCCGCCCTGGAAAGGCGGCAGGCGCGGATCCTTCTTCTGCGGGTATGAGAGCAGGAGGCGCCTGAGCCGTGAAAGCGGTTTCTTGTCGATCACCTTCAGGCCGCCTCGACTTTCCGTATCCGCGCAGGAGATCTCCATGACAGAGTCCTTCACCCTGAACTCCATGTAAGGATCAAAGGCTATGAACGAGTACCGGCCTATGGTTTCAGAGCCCTTGACGCTCTCGAGCAGCATGGTCTTTGCCGTCCTGAACCGTTCGTACACGGCTGCGGGGGACTTGTAGGTCAGCTCGACGTAGAGGGGGAGCAGGGATCCCTCGGTCATGGAATCCGGACGGGCCTTGTTTTCCTGGCGTATCTTGATGGTCATATCACCTTCATTCTGAACATGCGTCCCGTCAGGATGAGAGGAGCTCCAGGAGGATCAGTTCCAATGCCTTTTCAGGCTCTTTCTGTGAAAGCACGGCACGGCCGACAACCAGGTAGTCTGCTCCGTTGTGGACGGCCTCCCTGGGCGTCATGGTGCGCTTCTGGTCATCCGGGGGTGACCACGAAGGCCGTATGCCGGGGGTGACGATGATGAAACCGCTGCCGATGGAGTTTCTTATTGCCGAGACCTCGTGTCCTGAGGCCACGACCCCGTCAAGCCCGGCCCGGTGTGCCATGGCGGAGAGGTGTTTCACATGGGTCCTTATGCCGTGCTGGTAGCCCATGTCCTTCTTGAACTCCTCCTGTGATATGCTCGTCAGCACGGTGACGGCGACTATCTTGGGCTTGGGCAGGTTCTCCCTGAGGCATGTCTCGACAACTGCCTCGCTCGTCCTCTTCATCATCTCAAACCCGCCGGAGGCATGCAGGTTGAACATCGAGACACCGAGCCTGGTCACCACTGTAGCTGCCCTTACAACGGTGTTCGGTATGTCGTGGAACTTCAGGTCGAGAAAGACCTTTCCTCCCCTGGCGTGGATGTCTCTCACGATGTCGGGTCCGGCCGAGGTGAAGAGTTCGAGCCCGACCTTGAAGGTGGAGACCCACTCACCGAATCTCTCCACGATCGCAATCGCATCTTCAGGGTCGTTGACGTCGAGTGCGAGTATCAGTCTGTCCTTTGCTGACAAGGGACCTCCCTATCCGCTCAGGGCCTGCCGCCGCGGCAGGCCTTGAGCGGTCCTGTGCATTTGCGTACAATTTACGGTCGGCCGGATGCCCTTCCCTTACCGCTATATCCTCGGCAGAGTGATTCCCTTCTGGGCCTGGTACTTGCCAGTCTTGTCCTTGTACGAGATGCCGCAGGGTTCCGCGGCCCCGAGGAATATCAGCTGTGCTATCCCCTCGTTTGCGTATATCTTTGCCGGAAGCGGGGTGGTATTCGAGATCTCTATGGTGACGTGCCCTTCCCACTCGGGCTCGAGCGGGGTTACGTTCACCACCAGGCCGCACCGTGCATAAGTGGACTTGCCGAGACAGATGACGAGGATGTCCCTCGGAATCCTGAAATACTCCACCGACCTGCCGAGCACGAAGGAGTTCGGGGGGATGATGCACTCCGGTCCCCTGTGGTCGACGAAGCTTTCCGGGTCGAAGGCCTTGGGGTCGATGACGGTGGTGTTTATGTTCGTGAAGATCTTGAACTCGTCGGATATCCTCATGTCGTATCCATAGGAGCTTATGCCGAAAGAGACCGCGCCGTCACCGGGACTGCTCTTGCCGAGGGGTTCGATCATCCCCTGCCTTGCCATCTCCTCTATCCATCTGTCGTTCTTGACCATGGGTCAGGGCCTCCGTGACTTTGGTGTAATAACCGGACCGTCGGGTTATAATGTTATAGTAGTCGGTAAAAAAGCTTAACATAAAAGGGAAATTCTTAACAATAACCGGAGGTGTCCCGCGACGTGCTTGCAGAGGCGGTCTGCCGGTGATTTCGGGTGCAGGGGCCTGTGAACAGATCCATACTCGGCAATATATCCCCCACTGTTGTCGCTCTCGGAGCCGTAAGCTTCCTGACCGATCTCTCGAGCGAGATGATCTATCCGCTCCTGCCCGTGTTCCTGTCTTCGGTCCTCGGGGCGGGGGCGTTTGCCATCGGGCTCATCGAGGGGGTCGCAGAGATGACCGCATCGGTCTTCAAGATCGTCTCGGGTTATCTAACTGACAGGACCGGCACGAGGAGGCCCTATGTGGTATGGGGCTATACTCTGTCATCGACGGCGCGGCCCCTCATAGGGCTTGTCAGGCTATGGCCCCTGGTGCTCGTGCTGAGGTTCGTCGACAGGGTCGGAAAGGGGATCAGGACGTCCCCGAGGGATGCCCTGATCGCCGACGTGACGGACTTGAGGTTCAGGGGATGGGCGTACGGGTTCCACAGGGCAATGGATCATGCCGGGGCCATAGCAGGGCCCATCGTGGCGGTCGTCCTGCTCAGGTGGTTCGACGCCTCGCTGAGGTCCGTCTTCCTCTGGTCGGCACTGCCGGCCGCGCTGGTTGTGTTGATAGTGCTGATGTATGTCCGGGAGGGAGGACCTGCGGCGCGTGGCAGTTCCGGCAAGGGCGCGGAAGGGGGGTGCACTTCCCGGCGGGAGAGCCCCGATGCCGGGAACATGCGCGATTTCAGGCTCTTCATGTCAGCCGTTGTCGTTTTCACCCTCGGCAACTCGACCGATGCCTTTCTCCTTCTGAGACTCAGCAGCGCCGGCGTCGACGGCACGGGCATTGCGCTCTTGTGGTCGGGATTTCACCTCGTAAAGGTCGTTTCAACGCTGGCCGGAGGCAGGGTCTCGGACCGGCTCGGACGGAAGCCGATGATAGTGGCCGGATGGATTTACTACGCCGTCGTCTACCTGCTGTTCGCCCTGCTTGAAACAAGAGGGGCGCTCATCACGACGTTCCTGCTCTACGGGGTGTATTTCGGCCTGACGGAACCGGTCGAGAGGGCATGGGTCGCCTCCCTCGTCCCTCCGCGACTGACCGGAAGGGCCTTCGGTTACTACAACGGTGCCGTCGGGATTGCATCACTGCCGGCAAGCCTCATCTTCGGTCTCATCTGGCAGAAGTGGGGACACGCTTATGCGTTTGCAACGGGCGGGGTGCTTGCACTGCTTGGATGTCTGCTGATATCGGGAGTAAGAGAGAAAACCATACACTCAAGGAGGTAGTCATGTTGACAGGGGCTGTAAGGGAGATCTTCCGTACCAATCTTGCAGTGAAGGGTACGGAGAGGGTGCTTGTCTTTACCGACAGGCCCACGAAGAGAGACGTGGTCCCGGATGAGGACCTGCAGAGGTGGTCGAGGCTGAAGGATGTCGCGATGCTGACGGCCGAGACGGGAAGGGGGTTCGCGCGCGAAGTCGTCTTCTACTGCTATCCCTCGAGGGGCGGGCACGGTGTCGAGCCTCCCGAGGGTCTCTGGAGGGCGGCCTTCGGTGAGAGGGCCGTGGACTCGCTCAAGGAGAAGAGGCTCCTCAGTGCCCTGATCCGGAAAAAGGCTTCACCCGAGAAGACCGCGGAAGCCGAAGAGATAATCAGGAGACACTGTGCAGAGGCGGTTGACGTGGTGATAGCACTGTCGAACTACTCAACGAGCCATACGAGGTTCAGGGACCTGCTGACCAGGGTCTGCGGTGCACGGTATGCGAGCATGCCGCTCTTTGACGCCGGGATGTTCGAGGGGGCGATGGATGTCGACTGGAAGGCCCTCAGAAAACGGACAAAGGCTATCGCAGGCATGGTCGGCAAGGCGGTGGAGGTGCGTGTAACCACACCGAACGGAACGGACATCAGGCTCTCGAAGAAGGGACGGAAGGCGTTTGCAGACACGGGAGACCTCAGAAGGCCCGGCTCTTTCGGCAACCTGCCTGCAGGAGAGGTATACTTCGCCCCGCGTGAGGGTACGGCTGAGGGGACCCTCGTCCTCGAATGGGCCCCGACGAGGCGGCTCTCCTCGCCGCTGAGGCTCACGGTAAGGGCCGGGTATGTTGAAAAGGTGGAGGGTGAGGACGAGTTCGCCCTTACCCTCAGGGAGCGCCTTGCCGAGCGGAGGGAGAATGCAAACATCGCCGAGGTCGGCATAGGAACGAACGACAGGGCCGCAAGGCCGGACAACATTCTCGAGTCCGAGAAGATTCTCGGTACAGTACATATAGCGCTCGGTGACAACAGCTCGTTCGGGGGTGAGGTGAAGACCCCTTTCCATCAGGACTTCGTCTTCTTCAGGCCGACCGTGGTGCTGACATACCGCGATTCCTCGGAGACGATCCTGCTGAAGGACGGGCGCCCCGTCCAGCCCTTGTGAGCAGGGCGGC
>JAADGG010000042.1 GCA_013152485.1 Nitrospirota bacterium
TCGGGATACAAGAGGGTCTTCATAATCGATTTCGATGTCCATCACGGCAACGGCACAGAGCATATCTTCTATGAAGACGACACCGTTTTCTACTTCAGTACCCACCAGTATCCGCACTATCCGGGGACCGGTGGCGGGCAGGAGAGGGGCGCCGGCAGGGGAGAGGGGTTTACGTATAACATGCCCTTACCCTCGGGCACTGGTGATGAAGAGTACACCCGCATCTATACGGATCTGCTCGAGGACCTCGTTTCATCGTTCGGCCCTGACATGATCCTGGTATCAGCCGGTTACGACATCCATGCAAGGGATCCGCTCGCCGGCATGCAGGTGACGGATGAGGGAATACGCAATATCGTAAGGGGCATATTGGCGGCATCGGGTGACATCCCGGCCGTCTTCACCCTCGAAGGCGGATACGACCTTGCGGCGCTCGGAGACTCCGTCTCTATTACGATTGGGGAAATGCTGAAGATGTGATCATTCACTGCCTTGTTTTTTTGCTTGTCTTTATCCCGTGTGTCGTGGTATAAATTATTCTATAAGGGGGGAGATGATGGAAAGACGCGTACTCTATTTCGAAAAACCCGGCCGTGACAACACGGAGGACTGCCTCAGGATAGTCCGGGACGTTGTGGAAGAGGGCGGAATACGTGATCTCGTGATCGCCTCGACGACCGGGGATACGGGCATCCGCTTTACCGAGGCGCTGAAGGACAAGGATCTCAATATAGTGGTCGTGACGCATTCACAGGGGTTCAGGGAACCCAACACCATAGAGATACCGGACGAGGCGGTCGAGAAGATAGAGGCCAACGGAGCCAGGGTGTATACCGGTACCATGATCACCCATTCCCTCGAGACCTCCCTCTCCTCCAAGTTCAGCGGCCTGTATCCCACGCTGATCGTTGCCCAGTCTCTCAGGAGGTTCGGCGAGGGACCGAAGGTCTGCTGCGAGATGGCCATGATGGCTGTGGACGCAGGACTCGTCCCAGAAGGTGCAGAGGTCCTGACGGTGGCGGGTACAGGCAGGGGGGCTGATACGGTGATGATCGTCAAGTCAGCCGCATCAAAGAGGTTTCTTGACCTCAGGGTGCTCGAGATACTGGCAAAACCGAGGAGTTGATGGAGCGGACCGTTCTGGTATAGAGTATCCGTGAAGCTAACTACTGATCGAGGTGTTGAAAATGAGGGTTACGGACTGGATAGACCAGGCAAGAAGGACTATATCATCGGCAGAGCATTCGATGAGCGGTGGTTTTTACGAGGATGCCTGCTTCCTGTCTCACCACGCAGCCATGCTTGGTGTCACCGGACTTCTGACCGCCAAGGGGGTTGTTTCAACGGGTTCATCGGTCTATTTCCTTTTGACCAAGGTGGAGACGGCAACAAAGCAGTTGCTGCACAAGGCGCGTCTTCTTGACACCTTCTTCATTCCGTCAAGATATCCGTACTGTTTCGAGAAGGGGGCCCCAAAGGACTACTTCGACGAGGAGACCGCAAAGGAGGCGATCGACAGTGCAAAGGCTATCATGGGATTTGTTGAGACAGAGCTGGGTTGACGAGTTCTTCTTTGAGCCGCTTTCGGACTTCATCCTGCGCCTTCACGAAGACAGGGGGGCCGACACCCTGGCCGTCGCTGTGTTCAGTCCGGAGGGGGAGGACGTGCCCCCAACGTCGCCGCCGGTCGACGTACTGGTGCTGTACAGGAATCCGGTGGACTTCCTTGAAGACAATCTCTTCCTGAGGGAGCATGACCCCTCGGGAATGCTGAACTTCTTCAGTTACGGAATCGATTCGTTCAGGAACATGGTCAGGGACTCCAATCCGCTCTCCATGCAGGCACTGAAGACCGGCCGCATAATATTCGAGATCGACCATTCCATGGAAGAGTTTGTCGCTGCTGAAACTCCGTGAGGCACCCGGCTTTGAGGAGAAAGAGACCGTGAGGGTGATGAAGGGATTCATTGCTGCAGCTGTACTGCTGTTTCTGCCCTGTGCAGCAGCGCATGCAATGGTCTTCAACGAGGCACAGGTGTATGCGAAAAAGGTTACCGTGATTGCTGCCGACAACCCCGGTCTCACCGGCATGTCCGATGGAAGGATCGTCTTTACGGAGATAGGGCGGAACAGGATAAGGGACCTGAGGAGAATCGACATCGTCGTCGACCGGTACGGACAGACAGCCGGTGTCAGGCTCGTCTATGAGGACGATGTTTCCGGTCTGAAGAGTCTGTACCTGCACGAGATAGAGGCAGTCTTGATAGAGCAGGACAAGAAACCTCTCAAGAAGAGAAGCATAACCATCAGAACCATCACTGCAGACGAACTTGCAAGCCCCTGGTGAGCAGTGGACTTGCGGGACTGAGCTGTTGCAGTATTCACAACTTCGTCAGGGAGGTCGGAACATGAGCTCGGACAAGAAAAGACCGCTTTGTATCGTCATCCTCGCACTCTTCATATGCTCCTGCGTCTCTACCACCGCAGAGGTGCGGCAGCAGCCCGGCGCCCCGACGGTTCAGCAGGCCGTCGCCTACAGCGGTCCGAAGGCGCGGATAACCGTCGCACGGATAAAGTGCAAGGCCGCCAGGTGTGCAGGTGCAATAGGCGAGGGCCTCAGGGACATGCTCATCAGCGGACTCTTCAGGACCAACAGGTTTGTCGTCCTCGGCGGCAGGGAAGAACTCAAGGAGATAAAAGAGGAGATAGACCTTGCCCAGAGCGGTTATGTGAAGGAGGAAGGGGCTCCCGAGGCCGGTGGATGGGAATCCGCCGATATCATAATCCTGGGCTCTGTAACGGCATTTGAACCCAAGGCCGGAGGCGTAGGGGTCGGAGCAGGGGGATTGTTGCCGGGTGTTTTGGGAGGTGTCAGGTTCGGCAAGAACGACGCGTACATATCGATGGACCTGAGGATCATAGACGTAAGGACGAGGAGGATCATAAACACCACCACTGTCGACGGTAAGGCCTCGTCTTTCAGGGTTGGGGGGCTCGGGATAGGATGGGGAGGCGTCGGCATACTCGGTGCAGGTCTGAGTGCATACAAGAATACGCCGATGGAAAAGGCCGTCAGGGTCATGGTGGAGAAGGCCGTCAACTTCATCTCTACACAGATACCCGAGAGCTACTTCAGATATTAGAACAGGCCGGTTGGTACGGCGCCGTGTGAGAAGAGCGCGCGGGGACTTCTCACAGCAGGTACTCTGCAAGGTTGAGCCTGTACTTGTTGGGGTCGAGGGTCTTCGCTATGCTCCGGAGGTATTTGCCTGACGGGGCCCTTTCGGTGAGGTCTGCAATGGAGCCTCCGGTCTTTCGTCCTGTGCTGTCGACTATTATCATGACCCTGGGTCGGTCCGCAAACAGGGGATTGCACTCATACACGAGTCCCATCTCATCGGTGTCGAGCAGTACGAGAGAGCCGACGGGATAGATCCCGATCATGTTGACGAAGAACTTGCACAGTACCGGGTCGAGCTGGCTGCCCGAACGTTCCATTATGATGCTCAAAGCCCTGTCGGGTGCAAGTGGGACCCTCGCGTATACCCTTGACGAGGTCATCGCATCGTACTGATCCGCTATGGTGATGATCCTCGAATAGAAATCGAGCCCCATCGGGTTTCGTATCTTCGGATAACCGGAATAGTCGTAGTGCAGGTGATGTTCAAAGGCGACCACCGCGCTCCGGATGGAGGTCTTGTCGAACCCCTTGAGCTTGAGCAGTGTACGTGCTCCCAGGTACGGATGACGCCTGATGATCCTCCATTCCTCTTCATTGAACGCGGTGGGCTTGTTCAGTATCTCCTTCGGTATCTCCATCTTGCCGATATCGTGAAAAAGGGCGACGAGTCCCAGTTCCGTAAGCGCCTTCCGGCTCAGTCCGATCTTCTGTCCGATGGCTATCGAGAGCACGCTCACGTTGACCGAGTGGTGGTAGGTATACTCGTCGTAGTCCTTTATGGCTGTCATCCCGACGAGGAGCTGTTCCTCGGAGAGTATCAGGTCCACCATCGACTCCACGACCCTCTTTGCAACCTTCATGTTGACCTTCTCTCCGGCCTTCAGTTTGCCCATCACTCCCTCTGTAAAGGATACAGCGTTGAAATATGTCTTCTTTACGATCTTCCTCTGGTCTATATCCCCGTCTTCCTTTATCTTCTTCAGCTTGTCGATCCTGATGTTGGTGCATTCCTCGAGTGAGGCCTTCATGGCCTCGTAGGGGGTGCTGGAGAATGCCGAGCTGATGAAGACCTTCAGGAAGGTCTTGATATCATCGGTTCCGAGCCTGGATTCAAAGATGACCGTGCCGAGCTCCCTTCTCTGAAATTCCCGTAACAGGTAGTCGAAGTTCAGCATGTACTCGAGGGGGTATCGTACACGGGAGTCGTTTATGTAGAAGAATTCCCCGATGATATCGATCTTCAGGCTTCCCTCGGTCTCCGTCAGGGGATTCACGAGGTTTAGAAACTTCTCTATGGCGTCCATCACGGCGACATTGTCGATGTCGTGGAAGTATCCGGTCCTCAGGACAACGCCGAGCTGGTTTATTATGGTCTTGCCCGCAAGCCTCAGGTCAGCTTCCATTCTTTTCACCCTTGATCCTCTTTATGGCCGCCTGGACGTTTTCGCGCAGAAGCCTGTTTTTCGTGTTCCCGAGCTTCGCAAGCGGCTCCAGGGCCTCTGCGGACCCTGACGTCCCGAGTCCGTGTGCCGCAGCAGCCCTCGTCTCGAGGTTTTTTGCGCGCTTGAAAAACGTTCTTCTCTTGAGAGTCTTTATCATCAGAGAAACGACATCGTCGTCCTTCCACTTGGCCAGCACCTCGAAGAATTCCTTCTTCTCGTTGAAGCTTTTGTCCCTGAAGCTCCTGTCGGTGACTCTCTCCATGAGTATCTTTTTGGATACAGGCGTTCCGATCAGTCCTATCGCCCTGACAGCGGTAAGCCGTACACGTTCATCCTCGTCAGACATGCAGTCGTTCAGTACCTGAAGGACGTCTCCCGTTCCCATGACTCCCAGAGTGCGTATCGCCTCTTTCTTGACCCTCTTGTCGGGATGCCTGACGACCCGGACGAGATGCTCGAGTGCGGATGCATCGCCGATCTGCCGGAGGATGCAGATGATATTCCTGACTACATACCACCTCCTGTCCTGCAGGCCTTTAGCTATCGAGGGTATGTCTTTTTTCCCGAGTTCAGACAGTATGCTTATGACGGCCTTCCGTGCCTGCGCCCTTTTCAGCTCTCCGAGGATCTGTATGAATGTTGGAATGGCGTTCTTGTCGAGCAGGGATGCAAACTTGCGCAGGAGTTCTTCATCGAATTCAGCACCCCGGTCCAGGACCTCCGAGATCCGGTTTACGAAGCCGTCCGAACCGATGAAGCCCTTCAGGTCTTCAAGGCAGGCTCGTACGTCCTCTTCATACGTCGCCACCTCACTCTCATTCCCGATCTTCTGCAATGTATAAACCGCTGCTTCCAGGTTTCCAAGCCTGATCGCATAGTCGAGAGCGGAGCTTATGAAGCCTGTCAGTTCCCTGCATTCTTCCAGGCCCTCGACATAGTAGAGCATCTCGAACAGCAGGTGTATCAGCTTGATGCTCTTGTCGGCCGGGTCGTTCTCGATCTCCCGGATCATGTGTTCGAGGTCTTCGTCCGTAATGGGGACTATGTTTACCTCGGGTGTCTTCTCGACCTTGAACGCATCCCTGTATGCACTCAGTATCCCCTCGTTGTTGGCGGCCGCCTTTTTCGCTTCTTCCGTGGCCCTCTCTTCATAGGTTTCGTCTTCCAGCAGGATGGAATCGTCCACGATGTAGTGGATGAAGCGGAAATCCTTCTCCCACATCAGGGTTACGATGTCGTCGTCGAGGGCCTCCCTGTCGAAGTCTACGGCGAGTATCCTGAGAAAGTCCTCCATCTCGTTCCTCGGAAGCCCCTTGTCGAAAGTCAGCTCCCTTATGCCGTCCTTGAAGAAGAAGAGCGCGAGGTTCTCTTCCTTCCCGTTGGCGTGGTACACGGTCTCGCCGTCAAGGAATATATCGTGCTGTCTGATCTTGAGGGAGAGCGAGTCGGAGTAATCGAGAATCGAGGTCATCCTGGAGTGGATATCGTCGATCGTCTTGGCATAGATGGGATTGTTTTCAGGGTAGATTCTCAGATTCTTCTTCGCCTTGACGATCCCCTGGATGATCTCTTTTACGTCCTGTACGAGTGTCATGACCGTCAGATGAACAGCTGCTTGCGCTCTTTGAGGTAGTTCCTGATGATTACCTGGGCGCTGTTGAGCCTCTGGAGTCTCATGTTCCTCTGCCTTATCGCCTGGATGTCGTTGAAGGGGAACTTCTCACCCCGTATCTCCGTCTGCATGTGTTGAATCTCCTGGTAGAGCTCCTTGATGAGCTCCATCTCGAGGGGTTTGAGAAAGATCGGGTTCACGGTTACATAGCCTTCGGCTATGTCCCATGTGATGGCCTTTATGCTCTTGCCTCTAATTCCCTTCATCCGGAGCCTTCTTTTTCGAGAAGATTTTTGAGATTATTATGCCGGTCTCGTAGAGAAGAATGATGGGTACGGCCATGAGCGTCTGGTTGAATGCATCCGGCGTGGGAGTCAGTATGGCTGCCAGGACAAACGCCAGTAGAACGGCATACTTCCTGTTTTTTGCAAGGGCCTTCGGGGTCACCACGCCGGCCCTCGTAAGAAACAGGATGACTATGGGCAACTCGAAGATGGCACCGAACGATATGAGGAACTTCAGGCAGAAATCGACATAGCTGCCGACGGAGATCATCGGAGTCAGCGACGCGGTCTTGTAAGTCAGGAGGAAGCCCATGGCGAACGGCAGTATGACGGCGAAGCAGAAGACGTCCCCGATGAGAAAGAGCATGGTCCCTGTCACGACAAACGGCCCCACGTACTTTTTTTCAGACGGCATGAGTCCAGGAGCGATAAACTTCCAGAACTGATAAAGGACCACCGGCAGTGCCAGTATGACGCCGGCGACCATCGATACCTTTATGTGCATCCAGAACGCCTCTGCAGGTGCAAGGAAGACGAGTTTCTGGAGCGGTGACTCCTTGGGGATGAACTCTATATATGGAGAGACGGTCATCAGGCGCAGGTCCGCCCTCAGCGGGAGCGTGAGAAAGCTGAAGAGATTCTCTGAAAAGTTGAAGGCTATCCCGAAGCCGACGAGCACGGCGATAAGGGATTTTATCAGCCGCTGTCTCAGCTCTGAAAGGTGTTCGGTAAAGGGGAGTTTCTCCTCTGTCATCTACTCCGGCTTCCTCCCCGTCTCCGCCCCTTCATCTGCTGAAGCCTCCCCGGCCGCTCTGTTTACCGCCTCCCCCTTCAGGGGTTGCAGGTCTTTTTCGGAAATCTTCGCCGGGAAGTCGACACGCTCAAACGTTTCAGAGAGTCCCTTGTGTATCGGGTCGCTGACCTCCTTCACCTCTGTATCTATCTGGTCTTTGACTCCCTGAAGCGCCTTCCTGAGCTCAGCAACACCCTTGCCGAGCGAGCGAGCGAGTTCCGGCAGTTTCTGCGGTCCGAAGACTATCAGGACGACCGCGAAGATTACGATAAGCTCCTGCATTCCCAGATCGAACATTTTCCTACTCCAATCGTATACTGACGTATATGTAGCCTCTGTCCCTCTTCATGAGCAACAGGACGTTGTCACCGCTGTCGAGATCCTTGATTACGGATGCCATCTCCTCTGTTGACGTGACCCTTTTACGGTTTACTTCGAGAATTACGTCGCCCTTCCGGATGTTCTGTCTCTCCGCCGGGCTGTTGTCCGCGATGCCGAGCACGAGTACGGCACCTCCGTCCCTTATTCCGAGCTGTTCTGCAATGGCCGGATGCATGGTTTTGGTCCTCAGGCCGAGGATCTTCTCGATGACGAGTTCGGGGGTCTCTATTCCCTTGCCCAGCTTTTCGATGACTACGCTCAGCTCCAACTCCCTGCCTTCCCGGAATATTCGCAGGGTGACGCTTTTGCCGACGGGTGTTGAGGCCACAAGCCTCGGAAGCTCGTGCATGTCTTCTATGGTTTTTCCGTTATACCCCACTATGATGTCTCCCCTCTGTATGCCGGCCCTGTCGGCGGGTGAATCCCTGGTGACGTCCGTAACAAGGGCGCCGCGCCTGTCCTTGAGGCCGAAACTCTCGGCGATCTCGGGTGTGACTTTCTGGATCGTAACACCGAGCCAGCCCCTTTCCACAAACCCTTTCTCCTTGAGGGAGGTCAGGATGTCCTTTGCGAGGTTGATGGGGATTGCAAAGCCGATCCCTATGTTGCCGCCCGATGTCGAGAATATCGCCGTGCTTATGCCCACGACCTCGCCGTTGAGGTTGAACAGGGGGCCCCCGGAGTTGCCGGGGTTGATTGCCGCATCGGTCTGTATGAAGTCATCGTACGGACCGGACCCGAGCACCCTGCCCTTGGCGCTCACGATGCCCGCGGTCACCGTGTGTCCGAGGCCGAAAGGATTCCCTATGGCGATGATCCAGTCGCCCACCTCGAGGGCGTCCGAATCCCCAAGCGGGGCGACAGGAAGCGGCCTGTCGGCCTCGACCTTTATGAGGGCTATGTCGGTCTTCTGGTCCCTGCCCACAACGGTCGCCTTGTACTCGGTCTCGTCCCAGAGCCTTACCCGTATGTCCTCTGCCTTGTCTATGACGTGATTGTTCGTCAGTATGTAGCCGTTCTCGTCTATGATGAAACCGGAGCCGAGAGACTGCCTCCTCAGTTTCTTCTCTTCGTCACGGTAAGGCATGTCGGGCAGGAACGGAAAAGGCCTGACCTTCTCCTTTATCACCTGGGTGGTGCTTATGTTCACCACGCTTTTCGCCCTCAGCTTCACGATGCCGGAGAAGGTTTCGGGGGCCGCTGACGCAAGGGCTGCACCCTGGGTGTAAAGCAGTATCACCATCGAAGCCAGGACAAGACAGAATCTTCTCTTCATGATGTTTCCTCTTCGTAGACGCGTTTCACCTTCACCTGATCCAGCGGAAACAGGCTCAGTGTCAGGAATATCCTCAGCTCCGGAGTCCTGTTCTTGAAGTCATAACCGACTCCCAGTGCGGCGTATGAATTTGAGGATATCTTGACCCTGTAGCCCACCTTTCCCTCGACCAGATCCAGGCGTTCCGAAAAATGACTCTTCTTCACGATGAGTTCACTCAATATGTTAAAACTATGGGCGGCGGCAAGGTCAAGACCGAGTCTCAGCTCGACCTCGTCCTCGAGGGCGGAACTGGTGGACTTGAAGTAGAAGAGGTTGCCGTGGCCCCTGAACGGCCCGACGCGCTTGCTCACAAGCAGTGCGCCTCCGACACGTCCCCGCGTTGAGAAGGTCTCGTCTCCGGGGATCGAGAACCCTATCAGGTAAGATATCGAGGGTCCGAGCCGTTTCTCCGAGACGATATTGTACTTGTATCCGATACTGGTGTCGCCGATGCCGCCCGTGCCCCGATAATCGAATATGAAGGGTATGCTCGTGAGGATCTCTATCTTCTCCGTCAGGCCATAGGATGCGTTTATGAAGAGCCTGTAGAAGTTCGGCTCGATCGACCTCTCGAGGGAAAACATGATGCCCGGCTTGTCTTTCTCTATCGTATAAGCACTCAGCGTTGAGAACGTGCCGTAGGGCTGCACAGGCTGAAATCCCTTTGTCTCAAAGGCAGCCGAAGGGGTTACAACCGTAATGACCGAAAGAAGGATGATCAGGGGGGTTATCTTCTTCATTACTAAAAATAGCAGAAACCCGGACAACCTGTCAACGAACGGGCCACAAACAGGGTAACCGCGGACTTCATGCCTTCAGCCGGGCCCCCGTGCCTGGAGAGGGGCTCTGTTCTCGTAGCCGCGACCTTTATGATATTATAGACACTACTCTACATTCAGGAGGATGGATTTGCTAAAGTACGAACCTCGGGAGATCGAACTCAAGTGGCAGTCCTACTGGGAGGATAACGACGTCTTCAGCTCTTTTGCCGATGGAAAGAAGAAGTTCTACTGTCTCGAGATGTTTCCGTATCCCTCGGGCCGGATCCACATGGGGCATGTGAGGAACTATGCAATCGGCGATGTCATTGCAAGGTACAAACGCATGAACGGGTTCAACGTGCTTCACCCCATGGGGTGGGACGCCTTCGGCCTGCCGGCGGAGAACGCCGCTATAACCAACGGTGTACATCCCGCGAAGTGGACGTACGAGAACATCGAGTACATGAAGACCCAGATAAAAAGGATGGGATTCAGCTATGACTGGTCCCGGGAACTGGCCACGTGCAGTCCTGAATACTACAGGTGGAACCAGTGGTTCTTCCTCAAGATGTACGAGAAGGGGCTGGCCTACAGGAAGGCGTCCTTCGTCAACTGGTGCCCTTCGTGTGCGACGGTGCTGGCAAACGAGCAGGTTATCGATAACAGGTGCTGGAGATGCGACTGCGAGGTGGTGCAGAAGGAGCTCGAGCAGTGGTTTTTCCGGATTACCGCCTATGCCGATGAACTGCTCGATGGCTGTGATGAACTCGCCGCTGGATGGCCCGAGCATGTCCTGGCGATGCAGCGTAACTGGATAGGAAGGAGCGAGGGGGTCGAGATGGATTTCCCCCTTGCCGACGGTGATGGCGCAATAAGGATATATACGACGAGGCCTGACACCCTCTGGGGTGCAACGTTCGTATGCCTCGCACCGACGCATCCACTTGCCGGAAGACTCGCGGGTGACAGTGAAGGCCTTGATTCGATACGGTCGAAATACGGCGTGATGGAGGAAAAACACGGTCTCTTCACCGGCCGCTATGCCGTGAACCCGATGAACGGCGAGCGCATTCCAATATACATAGCCAACTTCGTGCTCATGGAGTACGGTACCGGCGCAATAATGTCGGTGCCTGCCCACGATCAGAGGGACTTCGAGTTCGCCCGTCAATACGGCCTTCCGGTCAGGGTCGTCATAGTCCCGCGCGGCGGGAGACTCGAGGAACCCCTGCAGCAGGCATATGAAGGTGAAGGGGTCCTCGTGAACTCCGGGCGCTTCACGGGCATGGACAGCCGGGAGGCCAAAAAGGAGATATCAAGATACATTGAGGAGAAGGGGCTCGGCAGGATGGTCGTAAACTACCGCCTGCGCGACTGGGGAATATCGAGACAGCGATACTGGGGTACGCCCATTCCGATCGTTTACTGTGAAAGCTGCGGTGTCGTTCCCGTGCCTGAGGACGACCTTCCCGTTGTTCTGCCTGAGGACGTGAACTTGACCGCCGGTGGTGTTTCTCCGCTCCAGTCTTCGGAGGCGTTCGTGAGGACCGAATGTCCTGCATGTGGTGCAGCCGCCAGGCGGGAGACGGACACCATGGATACGTTTGTCGATTCATCCTGGTATTTCCTCAGGTATTGCTCTGGAAAGGACGAGTCCCCGCTCGACAGGGAAAAGATCTCTTACTGGATGCCGGTCGACCAGTATATCGGGGGTGTGGAGCATGCCGTTCTGCACCTCCTCTACTCCAGGTTTTTCACGAGGGTCCTGAGGGATTCAGGCATTGTCACGGTTGACGAGCCTTTCACCAACCTCCTGACCCAGGGGATGGTCTGCAAGGAGACCTTGAAGTGTCCCGAGCACGGATGGTTGTTTCCCGACGAGGTCAGTGACGGCAGGTGCACGAAGTGCGGCCGGCAGGTTGCACGGGGCAGGGTGGAAAAGATGTCGAAGTCGAAGAAGAACGTCGTGGATCCCGACTACCTCATAGAAAGATACGGTGCCGACACTTCGAGGCTCTTCATCCTCTTTGCCGCTCCTCCGGACAAGGACCTCGAGTGGTCGGACAAGGGCATAGAGGGTGCCCACAGGTTCCTCGGCAGGATCTGGGCGCTCGTAAACAGAAACGCCGACAGGCTCAGGGCTGCCAGGGGGCTCGGTACGGGCCCTGGCGCGGACAACCGCCGGTCACCTGCCGCGAAGCTGTACAGGAAGACCCACCAGACGATCAAGAAGGTGACGACCGACATAGACAGGAGGCTCCAGTTCAACACAGCCATAGCCGCGATGATGGAGCTCTTCAACGAGGTCTCGGCCTTCGTGCCGGAGACCGATGATGACTGGGCGGTCCTCAGGTTCAGTATAATGAACATGCTCCTGATGCTCAGCCCCTTCACGCCCCACCTTGCCGAAGAGCTCTGGGAGGTGATCGGAGAGAAACGGAGTATTCTGCAGCAGCAGTGGCCTCGATGGGACGAGAAGGCTGCAATGGAGGATGAGATAGAGTTGGTCATCCAGGTCAACGGCAAGGTGAGGGCGAAGACCACGGCGCCTGCCGGCCTTGATGACCGGACCATAAAGGAGATGGCCCTCGGTGAGCCGAAGATAAAGAAATTCATAGATGGCAGGACGGTCAGGAAGGTGATAGTCGTGAAGGGGAGGCTGGTGAACATCGTCGTTGCCTGAATCGAGTGATTGTTCAGCTGTTTGGATTAAGCAGAGTAGCCGAAAGAATTTATTAAAGCGATAAAATATAACGCAGCGGATTCAGAGATGAAAGGTTGTTGGAAGGGATGAGAGTTTTTTCTTTGTGAAAGGGTGTATACTTTATGTGTTTAGTCCTTTTTTTGCATAATAGTTGATTGTAAACCGGTTAGTGGATGAAAGACATGGAATATATGCAATCAGCCCTTGAGGAGGCCCGGAAGGCCTTTG
>JAADGG010000016.1 GCA_013152485.1 Nitrospirota bacterium
CAAGAGAGAGAAACATAACCTTCCATACCGATGCCGTAGCCTCGGTCGGCAATATACCCGTTGATGTCAAGGAGCTCGGTGCAGACCTCCTCAGCATGTCGGCCCACCAGTTCAACGGTCCCAAAGGGGCCGGAGCGCTCTATCTCAGGGAAGGACAGAGGATCATCCCCCTGATCTTCGGCGGCATCCAGGAAGGAGGGAGGAGGGCCGGAACCGAAAATGTCCCCGCGATCGTCGGCATGGGCAAGGCAGCGGAGATCGCAAAGGCCGAGCTGCCGCAGAGGGTCGGTGACGTGAGGCTCCTCAGGGACAGGCTCATCAAGGGTATCATGGAGATAGAGGACATCCACTTTACCGGTCACCCGGAGACGAGGCTGCCCGGTCATGCCAGTTTCTGCGTCGAGTATATCGAGGGCGAGGGCATGCTCCTTATGCTTGCTGCGAAAGGTATCTATGTTGCAAGCGGATCGGCCTGCACGTCGAAGGCACTGAAGTCGTCGCCCGTGCTGCTGTCGATGGGGATACCCACCCACGTGGCGCATGGTTCCGTGGTCTTCACGCTCGGCCCCGACAATACGGAAGAACAGGTGGATTACGCCCTCGAGGAATTTCCCGGGGTAATCAAGAGACTCAGAGAGCTCTCACCCTTTTCCAAGGGGTGGGGAAACATAGAGGAGGGAGGAACATGTATTCCAAAGAAGTGATGGACCATTTCATGAATCCGAGGAATGTCGGTGAAATGCCCGATGCAGACGGCGTTGGCACAGAGGGCAATCCTGTCTGCGGCGACATGATGAAGCTCTTCATCAAGGTGAAGGACAACCGGATAGAGGATGCCAAGTTTCAGACGTTCGGCTGCGGCGCCGCCATAGCCGTAAGCAGCATGATAACCGAGATGGTGAAGGGCAAGACCCTCGAGGAAGCCATGTCCATCTCGAAGGAGCAGGTGGCAAGCGCTCTCGGTGGACTGCCCCCGCAGAAGATGCACTGCTCCAACCTCGGTGCGGATGCGCTGAGAAAGGCGATAGAGGACTACAGGCAGAGACACAAGACCCAGTGATGAAAACACGGCAAGGCGTTTTGCATGCCCTGTACCGTTTCTGTTAAAATAACTGACTTCTTCAGTGTCCGCTGAAAACACGGGAACTATTGATATAAAGATGCCCGACGGTCAGTATAGAGTCGGGTTACGGATTCAGCTGCAACGTTGTACGTGGACGGTAAAGGAGAGGTGGCCGAGAGGTTGAAGGCAGCCGCCTGCTAAGCGGTTGTGGGGCTAACACTCCACCGAGGGTTCGAATCCCTCCCTCTCCGCCATACGCCGGAAGCACCGGTCTTCAACGCCGCAGCGCGTGACCGATTATGTTTACAAGGCCTTCGACGAGAAACACGAGTGACTCCACGTCCAGAAACCTGTCCGCCGTTGCGTCGAAGAGTATCCTGCACGATGAAGAACCCATGACATCCAGTTCCTCTTCCTCCTTCCAGTAGAGTATGAGCACCGGCACTTTCGGTAACGCCAGGAGCCTCCAGGCGTGGTCTGCCGACTCAGAGGCCGTTTCCTCGGCACCGAGACGGGAGAGCATGGCGGTGGTCGCTGCAAAGTCATCATCCAGCAACCGGCCGAGCGGCTCTTCGCAGTCCCTCTGAAAGGATGACGCCTTCACGAGACCGGCCTTGAGCTCCGAAAACGAGACCCACCTGCCGGAGGGCTCTCCCCTGCCGCCGCTCCTTATGTAGTGCAGAAGCAGAATCTTGATCCAGGGATTGATGTATCCCCTTGTGGTTATCTCTCCGTCGGGGCCGACCAGAAAGTCCATACCGAGGCAGCGGATCTTCATCGCCCCGTCGACGAGCTCAGCCCCGAGGCCGCCTGCGCACCGGGAAAAGTCGAGCCTGCTCACCTCTTCCCTGAGACCCGCTATCAGGCTCTCCCGCCAGTCGGTCCCCTTGGCATTCCTCAGCTCCCCGGCGACCGAGGGATCGAGGTGCGGACAGTTCTCCACCTCGGTTCCTCCCTTTACGATTGCGAGTGCAAACGCCATGCAGGTCCTCTCCGGACACTCACCGCAGTTGGTCTTCGGCAGCCTCTTGTATACGTCGATCGTATTCACGGTTGTCCTCCTTATTTTTTCCAGAAATGAGGTATGAAGAGTATGATCACTGTGTAGACCTCGAGCCTTCCCACGAGCATGCAGAAGACGAGGACCCACTTCGCCGCCTGGGGCAGCGCAGCATAGTTCTCTGCAGGCCCCGCCCCTCCCAGCGCAGGACCCACGTTGCACAGGGCAGAGACGACGGTTGAAGCCGCGGTAATGATGTCGGTCCCGAGCAGTGCCATCACGAGTGTTCCACCAACCCATATTATGAGGAACAGAAAGAGGAACCCCCATATGCTGCCGAGGACCTCCTTGGGTATGAACTTGTCCTCGAGCTTCAGCACCGTCACCGCCCTCGGATGGATGAGCTGATAGAGCTCCCTGTACGCCTGCTTGAACATCAGCAGTATCCTCACCTGCTTCATGCCGCCGCCGGTCGAGCCGATCATCCCGCCGAAGAACATCAGGATGACGAGGAGCAGCTGGGCAAAGTAGGTCCACTTCTCATAATCAGCCGTGGCATACCCGGTAGTGGTCATGATAGAGACCACCTGGAACGATGCATACCTGACGGCGCTCAGCAGGGAGTCGTAGTCCCGTCCCCAGAGGTCGAGCGCCAGAAGGGCTATCGCTATGACGGTCACCCTCAGGTAGAACCTGAATTCGTCACTCCTTGCAAACCTCGAAATGTCGCCCTTGAATGCATAGAAGTAGAGCGTGTAGTTTATACCGGCAAGAAACATGAAGACGGTGGAGACTGCGTCAATGAAAGGGCTGTCGTAGTATGCGATACTCGTGTTCCTTGTGGAGAACCCGCCGGTTGCAAGCGTGGTAAAAGAGTGATTGATGCCGTCGTATACGCTCATGCCGCCGAGCACGTAGAGGATTGCAGCCAGGGCGGTAAGGGATGCATAGATATACCAGAGCGCCTTCGCAGTGTCCACTATCCTCGGCCTCAGCTTGTCAACCGTGATCTCCGGGACCTCGGCCTTGAACAACTGCATGCCCCCGCCGCCGATCATCGGCAGCACGGCGAGAGAGAAGAGCACAATGCCCATGCCGCCGAGCCACTGTGTGAGGCTCCTCCAGAAAAGGACCCCCTTCTGAAGCCCCTCTATGTCGTCAAGCACAGAGGCCCCTGTCGTGGTGAAACCGGCCATGGCCTCAAAGTATGCATCCGTGAAGGACGCGAATGTCTGTGAAAAGAGAAACGGCAGGGAGCCGAAAAACGTGACCACCACCCAGCTGAACGTGACCGCTATGAAGCCGTCCCTGTGCCTGAGGTCCTCCTTCTTCGCGTTCCTCGTGAAGAGAAACAACGCCATCCCCGAACAGAAGGTAACGCCGAAAGAGTAGCCGAGGGCCCTCAGGTCGCTTCCCTCGTAGTATACTGATACCGCAAGGGAGAGGAGCATGAAAAACGAGACGATGAGCACCACAACTCCGGTGAGGTTTACAATGGTCTTCCAGTTCATAGCAAGAGGTTTTCTATCTGCCTTATGGACTCTCTCAGTGCGAATATGATCAGCCTGTCTCCCCTTCTGATCACATCGTCGCCGCCGGGTATGATCACTTCGCCGTTTCGGATTATCGCGCCTATCAGTGCAGAGACCGGAATCCTGGCATCCTTGAGCCTCTTGTCGATGAAGTTCGATTTTTCACCGACTCCGGCCTCGATGATCTCGGCCATGTCCTCGGCAATAGCTGTAAGGCTCAGTATCTCCCCGCGCCTGACATACCTCAGTATGGAACTCGCCGTGATGAGCCTCGGGCTTATCACCACCTCGATGCCGAGACTGTGAGCCAGGGGCAGGTAGTCCGTACGGTTGACCACTGTTATAACCTTCCTCACTCCAAGCCTTTTGGCAAGCAGGGAGGACATTATGTTGAGCTCTTCGTTGTTGGAGATCGCTGCAAAGACGTCCATTGAACTGATGTTCTCCTCGTCGAGCAGGCCCCTGTCGGCACCGTCACCGATCAGCACCACGGTACGCCGGAGGTTCTTTATGAGGAACTTGCACCTGTCGGGATTCTTCTCTATGATCTTGACGGTCACATCCTTCTTCTCCATCTCCCTTGCCACGTGAAAACCTATCCTGCCGCCTCCGACAATGATCATGTTTCTTACGGGTTTCAGGGCACCGCTGATCAGTGCGGCGGTCCTGTAGACCTGGTCTCCCGGAACAGGAAGATACACGATGTCATTCTCCTCTATCCTGTCCTTCCCCGACGGGATTATCGCGGTGTTTTCACGCTGGATGATACCTATCAGGACCTTCTCCCTGATCCTCTCCCTGAACTCCTGAAGGGTCTTCCCTGCAAGGATGGAGTCCTTCCGGACCCTGAACCCGATGACCTTTATCATCCCGCCCTCGAACTCTTCGACATCTGTGGCAAAAGGCGCGTCGATTATCCTGAGAATGGCCCTTGCAGACTCGAGTTCCGGGTTTATGGCAGGGTCTATGTCGAGGTTGTCACTTGCAAGCAGGATCCTGTTGGCATAGTACTCGTCGTTCCTTATCCGCGCGATCTTCCTCGGTATGTTGAAGAGGGCCTTTGCCACGAGACAGGAGATCATGTTCGTCTCGTCACTGCTGGTCACTGCAAGCAGAATGGACGCCTTGTCGGCACCGGCCTCCTTCAGAACCGCGGGAGAGCCCCCCTCACCTTCCACCACCGCAATATCGAGCTCCTCGCTTATCCTCTTGAGGTGTTCCTTGTTCGTGTCGACCACCACTACCTCGACAGCCTCCTCCCTGGACAGGAACTTGGCTATATGGTATCCCACCTCACCCGCACCTATGATGATGATTCTCATAACGGAAATTATAGCATAACAAAAAAGAAGGGTATACAGACATGCGGCAGAGCAGGGGCTGCTGCAACCGGCCGTGTAAAAAAACTTTAATTTTCCGCTTATAATCCTGTAGAATAGAATACTTTTATTGTATTGTATAACCCTGGGAACTTCACGAAAGGAGGCAGAAAGTGGGATTTGTAACAGGACTGCAGTGCAGGGAATGCGGCAGGAAATACAGCATAGAGCCCATCTACGTTTGTGAGTTCTGCTTCGGACCCCTCGAGGTCGTCTATGACTACCAGGAGATAAAGAAGGCGGTCTCGAGGGAGATGATAGAGGCGAGAGAGGAAAACCTCTGGAGATACAAGGAGCTGATGCCGATCGACGGTGAGCCGCAGGTGGGACTGAGCTCTGGTTTCACGCCGCTGATAAAGGCCGAAAACCTCGCGCGCCTCTTCGGTGTCAGAGAGCTCTACATAAAGGACGACACCGTGGCACACCCCACCCTCTCCTTCAAGGACCGGGTCGTGGCGGTCGCCCTCACGAAGGCCAAGGAGTTCGGCTTTGATACGGTAGCATGTGCATCAACAGGCAATCTCGCCCATTCCGTCTCAGCCCACGGGGCAAAGGCGGGACTGAACAGGTTCATCTTCATACCGGCCACACTCGAGGCCACCAAGATCGTCGCCTCACTCGTCTTCGAGCCGAATCTCGTGGCTGTCGACGGCAATTACGACGACGTCAACAGGCTCTGCAGCGAGATCGCTAACAAGTACAACTGGGCGTTCGTAAACATCAACATCCGTCCGTTCTATGCCGAGGGGTCAAAGACCATAGGCTTCGAGATAGCAGAGCAGCTCGGCTGGCGGGTGCCTGACAATGTCGTGGTCCCCTGTGCAAGCGGCTCGCTCCTGACAAAGATATGGAAGGCCTTCAAGGAGTTCAAGGAGGTGGGGATCCTGGACGAGGCCGATCCGAAGATATTCGCCGCCCAGGCAATGGGCTGCAACCCCATAGTCACGGCTATCAAGAACGACACCGACGTCATACGGCCGATGAAACCGGACACGGTGGCGAAGTCACTCGCCATCGGTAACCCCGCGGACGGCTTCTATGCGTGCAAGGCCGTGAAGGAGTCCGGCGGGTACGGAGAAGAGGTCACCGACGACGAGATCATCGAGGGCATAAAGCTCCTGGCCAGGACCGAAGGGATCTTTGCAGAGACTGCAGGCGGTGTGACCGTGGCGGTCACGAGAAAGCTGATCGAGCAGGGACGCATAGACAAAGACGGAGTGACGGTCATATGTGTGACGGGCAACGGAATGAAGACCCAGGAGGCACTCCAGGGAAAGGTCGCCGGCCCCCATCACATAAAACCCAACCTTGCGTCGTTCGAAGAGATATTGAAGAAACTTTGAAACCAGTAAAATCACGAAAGGAGGTAATCATGGCAGTAAAAGTGAGAATCCCGACACCCCTTCAAAGACTTACGGACGGACAGGAAGTGGTGGAGGGGAAACCGGGAAAGATAATAGATATGATCATGGATCTCGACACCCGCTACCCCGGGCTGGCGGAAAGGGTCTCCGAGGGTGGCAAGATCAGACGGTTTGTAAACATCTACCTGAATGAGGAAGACATCAGGTTTCTGAACGCCGAAGAGACCGAGGCAAAGGACGGCGACGAGGTCTCCATTGTGCCCGCGATAGCAGGCGGAAGGGGGAACCTATGAAACGGAGAGTTAAGTTGACCTTTCCACCGCACCTGATAAAAGAGCCGGTACTCTTTACGATGGCCAAGAAGTTCGATGTCATGCCGAACATAAGAAGGGCGCGCGTGACCGAGACCGTCGGGGAGATGATCCTGGAGCTGGAAGGCGAGGAGAAGAACCTCGACGATGGTCTTCAGTCACTGACCGCACAAGGCGTGAAGGTCGAACTTGTCGAGGGAGACATTATCGAGTGACGACTATGGTTCACCGCTGTGCCGTGTCACTGCATTACACGCTGAAAAAAAATACTTTCTCATATAATGTAAGGAGGTTTTATCTCGATGTCTAAGAGCGAACCCCGAATGCCGGTCTCATCCGAAGAGGACGACCAAATGTGCAGCAGATGGAGGGGGATCCTGCATACATACAGGAGGTTCCTGCCGGTAACCGAGAAGACTCCCATCATAACCCTTCATGAAGGAAACACACCGCTCGTCAGGGCGGTCAATCTATGCGACAGAGTCGGCATAAACCTAAAGCTTTACTTTAAGTTCGATGGCGCAAACCCTACTGGTTCCTTCAAGGATCGTGGAATGACAATGGCCATATCAAAGGCGGTCGAGGAGAGTTCAAGGGCCGTCATATGCGCCTCTACGGGCAACACCTCTGCATCGGCTGCAGCCTATGCGGCGAGGGCGGGACTCAAGGCGATCGTCATCATTCCAGAGGGGAAGATAGCGCTTGGAAAGCTCGTTCAGGCCATGATACACGGCGCAGAGGTGATACAGATCGAGGACAACTTCGACCGTGCCCTCACAATAGTGAGAGAGATGGTGGAGAAGTATCCGATAACGATGGTCAACTCCTTGAACCCCTACAGGCTCGAAGGTCAGAAGAGCGCCGCCTACGAGGTTTGCGACCAGCTGGGCGGGGCGCCTGACTTCCATGCCCTGCCCGTGGGAAACGCCGGTAACATCACCGCATACTGGCGGGGATACAACGACTACCACAGGGAGGGACTGATCGGCTCTCTGCCGAGGATGCTCGGGTTTCAGGCCGCAGGAGCTGCACCGATCGTGCTCGGCAGGCCAGTAGAAAAACCTGAAACCGTTGCAACGGCGATACGGATCGGGAACCCGGCAAGCTGGAAGTTCGCCGAGGCTGCGAGGGACGAGTCAGGCGGCCTGATCGAGGCCGTAACCGACGAGGAGATACTCGATGCATACAGCCTCATAGCCTCGACCGAGGGGATATTCTGTGAACCGGCCTCTGCGGCGTCCCTGTCAGGGGTTATAAAGCTCTACAGACAGGGATATTTCAGTGGCGGCGAGACCGTGGTATGCACTCTCACGGGTAACGGTCTGAAGGATCCTGACACCGTATTCAGGGTCTCCAGGGAACCTAAACGGACGAAGGCGACGGTCAAAGCCGTGGAAGAGGCCTTGAACAGCGTGCTGGAGTTTTGAGAGGGTGAAATGAAATACATAGTCATCATAGGCGACGGAATGGCTGACAGACCCATAGACGAGCTCGGCGGGAAGACGCCGCTACAGGCTGCGTTCACACCCAACATGGACAGGCTTGCAGGCACGGGAATCCTCGGCAGGGTGAGGACGATACCGGAGGGGTTCAGCCCCGGCTCCGATGTCGCCAACCTCAGCATACTAGGCTACGATCCGGCCCGATACTACCCGGGCAGGGCCCCGCTCGAGGCCGTCAGCATGGGTGTTCGGCTCGACGACCAGGATGTAGCCTTCAGGTGCAACCTCGTCACACTGAAGTACAGCAGGAAGCGGGACAAGGCCATAATGGAGGACTACAGTGCGGGACACATCAGCACGGAGGAGGCCGCCGAACTGATCGATGCCCTGAACAAGGAACTGGGGGACGACGAGATAACCTTCTACAGGGGCACGAGTTACCGCCACCTGATGCTGTGGAAAAACGGCGAAGACGATATAGAGTGTATCCCCCCGCACGACATAATCGGAAAAGAGATAACCGGCTATCTTCCCGTCGGTAAGGGAGAGGACCTCATACGCAACCTGATGTCCATGTCCGTGTCGGTACTCGAGGGCCATCCCGTCAACAAGAAGAGGGTTTCCGAAGGAAAGCTTCCTGCAAACAGCATCTGGTTGTGGGGACAGGGCAGGAGACCGGACATATCGACTTTTCAGGACAAGTACGGCATCTCTGGTGCTCTGGTGAGCGCGGTCGATCTGACCAAGGGACTCGGGATATATGCGGGATTCGAGATACTCAAGGTACCGGGCGTCACCGGCTACCTTGACACCAACTACATGGGAAAGGCGGAGTATGCCCTGAAGGCCCTCGACAGGCACGACTTCGTCTACATCCACGTGGAGGCCCCGGACGAGGCAGGGCACGGCGGTAATTTCAGGGACAAGATCAGGGCCATAGAGGACTTCGACGCCCTTGTCGTGGGAACAGTCATGCGGGGGGCGAGGTCGTTCGAGCAATACAGGATTCTCCTCATGCCCGACCACCCTACGCCCATAGAGGTGCGCACCCATACCCCGGACCCGGTGCCTTTCGTCATATACGACAGCAGCGACACCAGGGACAACGCCGGTGTTGCATTCGACGAGTCCATCACCGAGAGGGACGGCATAGTGGTGATAGAGGAGGGACACAGGTTGATGGATTATTTCATAAAGGGTGCATTGTGAGAACAGAAGACTGAATTCAAGCCGCTGGTCTGCGCGGGTCTCCGCGTCAGGAGGCCCGGGTCTCTTGACGACAGACTGCAACCCTGGGTCGAGCGTTCGCACAGGCACGCCGGTCCGCGTGAATCCGCGGCTCGATTTCTATGGATGGAGGTTCCGGTTCTATGCTCATTGTTCAGAAATACGGCGGCACGTCCGTGGGCAGCACAGAGAGGATAAAGGCGGTTGCAGACCGTGTTGCGAGGACGAGGCGGGAAGGCAACGACGTCGTCGTTGTAGTCTCTGCAATGGCCGGGGAGACGGACAAGCTCATAAGGCTTGCCGGGGAGATCTCCGATTCCCCGCCGGAGAGGGAGATGGACCTGCTTCTGTCATCCGGAGAACGCATAAGCGCCGCGCTCACTGCCATCGCGCTCAACGAGCTCGGCATCAAGGCGAGGTCTTTTACCGGCAGGCAGGTCGGCATCGTCACCGACACGGCCCACACAAGGGCGCGGATAGAGAAGATCACCGCCACACAGGTGAAAAAAGCGATAAGCGAGGGCTATGTGCCTGTAATCGCCGGGTTTCAGGGCACGACCGAAACGGCTGAGGTCACGACCCTCGGAAGGGGCGGATCGGACCTCACCGCGGTTGCAGTGGCCGCTGCATTGGGTGCAGACCTTTGCGAGATATACACCGATGTCGAGGGCGTATTCACTACGGATCCCGGCATCGTGCCCGAGGCGAGAAAGCTCGACAAGATATCATACGAGGAGATGCTCGAACTGGCAAGCCTCGGGGCAAAGGTACTGCAGACGCGTTCGGTGGAGTTTGCCATGAAATACAATGTCCCCCTGGTAGTGAGATCGAGTTTTTCGGACAAACCTGGGACCCTTGTGGTCATGGAGGATAAAGACATGGAAAAGGTTTTGGTATCGGGAGTCGCTTACGACAAGAACCAGTCGAAGATAACGATCCTTGGAGTGCCTGACAAGCCCGGCATTGCGGCCCGGCTCTTCAAGTCGATCGCGGATGCAGGCATAGTGGTGGACATGATCGTTCAGAACGTAAGCAGTGACGGAAAATCCACGGACATCTCCTTTACCGTGCCGAGGCCCGACATACAGAAGGCGGTGAGAATCACGGAAGAGGTGGTCCAGGACCTCGGCGCAAGAGGCATATCCGTCGACAACAACATCGCCAAGGTCTCGATCGTCGGAGTGGGGATGAAGACACACTCGGGAGTGGCTGCAAAGATGTTCGAGACGTTTGCAGAACAGGGCATAAACATAAAGATGATAAGCACATCGGAGATAAAGGTCTCCTGTGTTATAGACTCCAAGTACACGGAGCTTGCAGTAAGGGTGCTGCACGACGCCTTTGACCTGGCAAAGGGGGATTAGCGGCATCCACGGGTCATATCTTCTCGTGTGCCTTCAGCTCGAATATATCGAGCAGGTTTATCGAGGCGATGAGCTTCCCGCTGCCGTCGACGACCGGTATGACCTTCAGCCTGTGATCTATCATCTTCTTGATCATGCTGTTGAGCTCCTCGTCCGGAAGGGCGGTTATGACGGACCGCGTCATGATGTCAGCGGCCTTCTCGGCCATGAACCCCGAGAGAATGGACCTTCCGGGGATGTGGCTTTCTCCGTGGTATATCCCCTCTGAGAGGAGATGTCTCGAGATGTCGCCGAGAGAGATTATCCCGGCGAGCCTGCCGTCTTTGTCGACCACGTACACGGCCCTGTCACGCTGAAAAGAGAGCATCTTCTCCACGACCTCGTCGATGGTTGCATCTTCGTCAACGGTTATGGGCCTTATACCCTTGATCAATCCAAGCACGTCCTCCACACTTTTCATGACCGACCTCCTTTGAGCTCACCCGCCCTTCTCAGGGAGAACTTTGCGATGGGCGGACCTATAATCTCGTGGATCGCCGTCGCCCCGATCGTTACATTGAGTATTATGTTCCCGACATCCTCGAGCCCCGGCGTCTGGTACATCATGAGCGCAAGCCCCACCACTATGCCGCCCTGCGGAACAAGGGCGAACCCGATGTTTCTTGTTATCGATGAAGGGGCCTTCGAAAGCAATCCGCCTGCCATCGCCCCGGTGTACTTACCGGCGAACCTGATTCCTATGTATACGACAACGAGCAGCCAGGAGCTGAAGAGTACGGAGAAGTCGACATGGGCGCCCGATATGACGAAGAATGCGATGAAGATCACCTCTTCGATATAGGTTTCAATGATCGAGAAGATCTTTTCAGCCTGTGGAGAGACGTTCGTCAGCATCACCCCGAGAGACATGGTCGAGAGCAGCTCGTCTATGCCGAGGGCCCCGGCGATTGAAAATGTCAAAAGGAGCGTCCCCGTGGTCAGCGCGATTATCGCGCCGGGCCTCTCGGCCCTCTTCAACATGAGGTTGAGCAGGCATCCGCCGAGAAAACCGAGTCCTATGGAAAATCCTATCTTCAGCAGCGGGTCGATCACCATTGCAGCCATGTTCACTTCCGTCCTCGCGGGAGAGATCAGGAAGAGGACCACGGACATGGCAACACCGAAATTGATGATTCCGAGGGCGTCGTCAAGGGCGGCCACGGCCAGCACCGTCGTCGTAAGCCGCCCCTTTGTACGGTACTCGTGCACCACGGCAAGGGTTGCCGTAGGGTCCGTGGGTGAGGCCAGAGCACCGAAGAGGAGGGCAATGATAATGGGTGAACCGGCCTGAAAGACCGAGACATCCAGCAGGTACGGCAACATGAAATATATGCCGGTCACCATCAATATGAAGGCGAGCTCCGCCTCTCCCAATGTGATGCTGAGTATGCTCCTGCCGAGAGACTTTATGTTGTTCCACTTGAGACTTCCGCCTATAAGACAGGTTATGATTGCAAGGGAGAAGTTCACCACCGGCTCCGAGCTCTTCATGAACCACTCCGGAAGAACATGAAAGACGGAAGGGCTCATGAGTATGCCTGCAAATATATAGCCGCTCACCCTGGGCAGCCTCAACCTGTTCGCCATGACTCCGCCGTAGTAACCAGCCACAAGGCAGAGCCCGAACCAGACCAGCACGTCTCTGACAGGGACTTCCATGATCCTCCTTCCTCAGGCGACACCCGGTATGCACAGACGTGGATGCCGGTAAAGACGTTCCCGAGACATCATACCATATATCATTATATACGTATAGAAAAAGAGATGCACAACGACCCCGGTTTCCGGCGCCGTGACCGTGCCTACGATATCCCGGCCTGCCCGATGGCTTTTTTGTGTTATAATATGTAAGACTAAAAAACCGACTCGTACTCCTT
>JAADGG010000038.1 GCA_013152485.1 Nitrospirota bacterium
CCAACAACCATCATTGTTGCAGGATTCGGCAATTAAATTCTGTAAGCCTATACTGTCCTGCCATGACCTGCTCTCTTTATCTAACAGTGTTGTTCGCGGACGTTTTTTGTGATCTGATGCGCGGAGTTGACAAAGGCGCCGCTTTCATTTAAAGTAGACGTCTGCAGATCCCTGCAACAGGAGGAGAGAAGCGGCAAACGATGCCAGAAGCGGCAAACGATGCCTGTCCACAGAGACATACTGGCCCTTGTAGGCAACACCCCGCTCGTGAGGATCAACAGGCTTGCGGGCGGGGAGGATGCAGAGATATACGCGAAGCTCGAGGGTTTCAATCCCGGCGGATCGGTGAAGGACAGGATTGCGCTGAACATGATCGAGGAGGCCGAGAGGGAAGGCAGGCTGAAGCCGGGCGGAACCATAATAGAGCCCACAAGCGGCAACACGGGGATAGGCCTTGCTATGGTGGCCGCGGTAAAGGGCTACAGGCTGATACTCACGATGTCCGAGGACATGACTCTCGAGCGTAGGCAGCTCCTCGAGGCCTTCGGAGCTGAGCTGATACTGACGGAGGGCTCGAAGGGGATGATGGGGGCGGTGGAGAAGGCGGAGGAGCTGTATCTCGAGAACCGCGACAGTTATTTCATGCCCCAGCAGTTTGAAAACCCGGCGAATCCCGATGCCCACAGAAAGACCACCGGGCCGGAGATAATCAGGGACCTCGGCAGGGCCCCGGATGCCTTTGTCGCGGGCATAGGCACAGGGGGAACCATAACCGGGGTCGGCGAGGTGCTCAAAGGGCACTACGACGGCTGTCACGTCACGGCGGTCGAGCCGGCGGCCTCCGCGGTCCTTTCAGGAGGAGAGCCCGGGCCGCACAGGATCGACGGAATCGGTGCCGGCTTCTACTCCCCCGTGCTCAACCCGAAGATATACGACGAGGTCATGGCAGTAACAGACGAGGACGCCTTCGAGACGTCGAGGCAGCTGGCGCTCAAGGAGGGGCTGCTCGTCGGCGCCTCTTCCGGTGCAGCCATGTGGGCGGCGCTTCAGGTCGCCCGGAGGCTCGGCCGCGGCAAGAAGGTCGTCGTAATACTCCCCGACAGGGGTGATAGATACCTGAGCGCGGGCCTGTTTTCCAAGAAGGGGAAGTGAGCGGAGGGCCTATCTCCTCACCCGGAAGACCCCTTCGGTGGATGCTATCTTCTGAGTGAGTTTCAGCAGCTGGGCCTTGTCCTTGGCCTGAATGAAGAACGTGAAGCGGGCCCTGCCGTCCTGAGTCGATGTCGCCTCGAGATGGGTTATGTTGACGTTCATCGAAGAGAAGAGGGCGCTCAGCTTTGCAAGCATTCCCGGCCGGTCCATGGTCTCCACGTTCAGTTTCGTTATCGACGTACGGTCGCCGGTGGGAGTCCAGTCGACCTTCACGAGCCTCGTGTCGTCAACGGCCAGCCGTTCGAGGTTGGGGCAGTCGTGGCGGTGGATGGTCACGCCCTTGCCGCGTGTCACAAACCCGACCAGCCTGTCACCCGGCACCGGATAACAGCAGTGGGCCGTATGGTAGAGGATGTTGTCCACTCCCTTTATCGTTATGCCGCCGATATCCTTGGTCTTCTTGAGCGGTTTCTTCAGCAGGACTTCCTCTGCGGCCGCCTCCTCCTTTTTCTCGGGCTGAAACCTGTTGGCCACCTGCTGTGCCGAGACCTTGCCGTAGCCGATGGAGACTATGAGGTCTTCCCGGCTCCTCATGCTGAAGGCCGCCGCCACCTCGTCCATTTCCGGAGACTTGATGATGGAGGGGCTGAGTCCCCGCTTTCTGAAGGCGGTCTCGAGTATCTTGTGTCCGAGCTCCAGGCTCTGCTTTCTTTCCTCCGCCTTTATCCACTGCTTTATCCTGCTTTTGGCCCTCTGGGTCACTACGAACTTCAGCCAGTCCCTGCTCGGGCCGTGCGAGGGTGACGTTATTATCTCGACGGTGTCTCCGCTCTGCAGCTGGTATCTCAGGGGCACTATCCTTCCGTTCACCTTCGCGCCCACACACTTGTGGCCCACCTCGGTATGGATGCCGTATGCAAAGTCCACGGGCGTCGACCCTGAAGGGAGTTCCTTTATCTCTCCGCCGGGAGTGAAGACGTAGACCACCTCGGGTACGACCTCTCCCTTGACCACATCGAGAAACTCCTTTGCATCGTGGAGGTCCTTCTGCGACTGGATCAGCTCCCTGAGCCACTTGATGTACTTTGCATCCTTCTGGAGCACCCGGCCCTCTTCCTTGTACATCCAGTGCGCGGCGATACCCTCTTCGGCTATCCTGTGCATCTCCCGGGTCCTCACCTGAAACTCCACCCTCTCGCCTTTCGGCCCTATCACGGATGTGTGGAGTGACTGGTACATGTTGGACTTCGGCAGGGCTATGTAGTCCTTGAACCTGCCGGGGATCGGGGTCCAGAGCGAGTGGATGATGCCCAGTATCTCGTAACAGTGGTTCTGGGTATCCGTTATTATTCTCAGTCCGAGGACGTCATAGAGCTGTTCGAACGGGATCTGCTGGATCTGCATCTTTCTGTAAATGCCGTACAGGTGCTTCACCCGGCCGGAGACCTCGGCTGGAATGTCGTACGAAGCGAGTTTCTCCTTTATCTGCCGCGCGACTTCGTTTATGTAGCCCTCCTGGGCCTCCCGTCTCTTCGCAACCTTCTTCAGGAGGTCCCTGTAGACGGCGGGCATCAGGTACTTGAAGCTCGTGTCTTCGAACTCTATCCTCATCCACCCGATACCGAGCCTGTTGGCCAGCGGGGCATAGATGTCGAGGGTCTCCTGGGCGATCCTTCTCTGCCTGCTCGGCGGCAGGTGCTGCAGGGTCTTTATGTTGTGCAGACGGTCTGCGAACTTTATGAGGATCACCCTTATGTCTTCAGCCATGGCGAGGAACATCCTCCTGAAGTTCTCCGCCTGTGCATCCTCCCTCGTCTGGAACTGTATCTTCGAGAGCTTCGTGAGCGAACCGACGAGGAACGCCACCTCGTCGCCGAATATCTCCTTTATGTCCTGAAGCTTGGTCTCGGTGTCCTCCACCGTGTCGTGAAGCAGGCCGGCGATGATCGTCATGACGTCCAGGTGCATGTCCGCAAGCATGGATGCAACGGAGAGGGGGTGTCCTATGTAGGGTGTGCCTTCCTTCCTTTTCTGGCTGCAGTGCGCCTCGTGCGAGAAGTAGTAGGCCTTCCGGAGCAGGGCTATGTCCGCATCCGGCGCATAGGAGAGTATCTTCTCCGTCAGCTCGTTCAGTGTTATCAGCTTGTGACTCTTCGTGCTCGTAGCCATAATTAATAATATAATCTTTTGACGGGCTTTGTCCAAATCGGGCCGGAGGCCTGGGAGGCCGCGGTGTCCCGGGATTCTCCTTTACGAAACGATCACGGTTTTTTGTATAATAGAATAATTTTGGAAAAAAGAGGGGAGATAATGATGGAATGCATCAAGACGGCTAACCTCAAGCACTGCAATTGTTCCTACGGATCATGCTCGAGAAAGGGCAAGTGTTGTGAATGCCTGCTGTATCACAGGCGGCACGGGGAGCTGCCGGCCTGCTTCTTTCACGACTCTTACGAGAGGAGTTACGACCGCTCTGTAGGTAACTTCATCAGCATGGTCCAGGCCATGGGAATGAGAACCAGTTAGGTTTCCCGGGTTTCAACTCTCGCCCCTTCAGTCACGGGGATAGTGTGTCTCCCGACCATAGTGAGAACGGATATGCCGGAGTGGTGGAATGGCAGACGCGGTGGACTCAAAATCCACTGGGCTTCGGCCCGTGCGGGTTCAAATCCCGCCTCCGGCACCATCCGCTCACTCGTCAACGCCGGAGCTTTCCGTCCGGGAGTAAAGGGAACGGCCCGGAGTTGCGGTACAAGTCACAAAGGAGGTGATCATGAGACGGCAGGCTGTCAGGACTACTGCCATGGTGATATTTTTCCTGTTAACCCTCTCAGGTAAGGGTTTTTCGAACCCCTGGGCGATAGACGAGATGGTGGAAAAGGAGGCATCACCATTCACCCTCAAAGACCTGGGCGGACGGCAGGTGAACCTGTTGGATTTCCGCGGGAAGGTTGTTCTCCTGAACTTCTGGGCCACATGGTGTCCACCGTGCATTTCAGAGATACCAAGGCTCAACGAGCTCAGAGAGGCCTATGCCGGCAAGGACTTCGAGATCATAGCCGTTTCGACCGACAGGTCACTGTCGGCTGTGAAGAAGTTCATCAAGAAGCATCCCGTCTCCTTTGTTGTGCTTCACGACGAAGGCATAAAGGTGTCGCGCAAGTACAATGTATTCTCGATCCCCACCACTTTCCTGATCGACAAGAAGGGCAGGATAGTCGAGAAGTTTCTCGGCGAATACGACTGGACGTCCCCGGAGGTCAGGAAAAAGATCGATGAGCTACTGTAATACATGCGTTACCTGATAATAGAAGGAGCGAGGCAGAACAACCTCAAGAACATATCCCTCCGACTGCCACACAACAGTATCATCGCTGTAACAGGGCTTTCCGGCTCGGGAAAGTCATCGCTCGCCTTCGACACCGTGTTTGCCGAGGGGCAGTGGAGGTTCATCGAGTCGCTCTCCACCTATGCGCGCCTCTTTCTCGAGAAGCTCGACCGTCCCGAGGTCGACTCCGTACAGAACATCAGGCCTGCAATCGCCCTGGAACAGAAGAATCCGGTCAAGGGCGCCCGCTCGACAGTCGGGACGCTCACGGAGGTATACGACCTCTTCCGTGTCCTCTACGCGAGGGTCGGAAGGCCCTATTGCCCGGAGTGCGGCAGGGAGGTGAGGAGGTGGAGCGTAGATGAGATCATCACGGAGCTGCTGGGGCATCACAACAATGATAGGGCGATGATTGTCTTCGAGACTTCCGACCTCCCGGAAGAACTTCTGAGAAAGGGGTTCACTCGAATATGGAACGGCCGGGAGGTGACGGACCTCGAGACGCTCGGGCCGGGCGGCCCGAAGGCGGCAGGCCGGGCCCTCGAGGTGGTTGTAGACCGCCTGATCATAAAGGACAGTCCGAGGCTGGCCGACTCCCTCGAGCTTGCCTACAGGGAGGGCAACGGCAGTGTCACCGTATACGTCTTCAGGGAGGACAGGGGTGTACTCACCGTCGTTCCCCTGAGGTTCTCCTGTGAGGCCGCCTGTGATTCCTGCGGCACGAGGGTGCCGGAGCCGACTCCCCTGCTCTTTTCATTCAACCACCCGGTGGGCGCCTGTCCCGAATGTAAGGGGTTCGGCAATATCCTGAAGTACGACGAGTCTCTCATCGTGCCCGACCCGTCCCTGTCGATTGCAGAGGGCGCAGTAGAGCCATGGGAGAAGCCCGCGGCGAGGTGGTGGAAGGAGCAGCTTGTCAGGGGTGCAGAAAAGGAGGGCCTGGATATCGACAAGCCGTTCTCGGAGCTGACGGAGGAGGAGAGGGAGAAGGTCTTCAGGGGATGCAGGCACTTCTACGGCACGGATGACTTCTTCGAGGACCTCGAGAACAAGCGTTACAAGCTCCATGTCCGGGTCTTCCTCAGCCGGTACCGCTCGCCCGAGACCTGTCCCGCCTGCAAGGGCAAGCGGCTTAGAAAGGATTCACTGGCTTACAGGATAGCCGGGCATGACATCGCCGCACTCGGAGAGATTCCGGTGGGAGACCTCGTCTCTTTCTTCGACGACCTCGGTCTCACTCCATATGAACAGGACGTCTCCAAGGAGGTGCTCAGGCAGATACGGATGAAGCTGGAGTTTCTGAGTCGGGTGGGGCTCGACTATCTCACCCTGAACAGGCTGGGCAAGACTCTTTCCGGAGGAGAGTACCAGAGGGTGAACCTCGCAAACCAGATAGCGGCATATCTTACGGGGACGCTCTATGTACTTGACGAGCCGACCGTCGGCCTCCACGCAAGGGATACGGACAGGATCATCAGGATCATCAGGGAGATAACCTCGCTGGGCAACACGGTGATAGTGGTGGAGCACGACAGGAAGGTCATCGGTTCTGCCGACTGGGTGGTTGAGCTCGGCCCCGGAGGGGGACACAAGGGTGGCGAGGTTGTATATTCAGGACCGAGGGACGGGTTTCTCGATACCGGCACCGTGACCGCGAGGTACCTGAAGGGGCTCGACAGGGAGGGCCTTCAGGCCCTCTGGAGGGGAGGGCTGAGATCTCTCAGGGGCAGGCGGCTCCTTACCCTCAAGGGTGCGCGGGGGAACAACCTCAAGGGCATGGACCTGAGGATTCCTGCATGCAGCCTCACCGTCGTGACCGGTGTCTCCGGCTCGGGCAAGAGCTCCCTCGTCGTGGAGACTCTCTACAGGGCTCTGGCACGTCACTTCAGGCACTCCAACGAGCATCCCCTCCCCTTCGACTCGATCAACGGCGTCGAGCACCTGAGGGGGGTGCGCCTTATCGACCAGAGCCCGATCGGGAAGACCCCCCGTTCGAACCCGGTCACCTATCTGAAGGTCTTTGACCACATAAGGAGGCTGTATTCCGAGCAGCCGTACTCGCGGGCCCATGGATATACCCCGGGATTCTTCTCGTTCAATGTGCCCGGGGGCAGGTGCGAGCGGTGCAAGGGGGAAGGGTTCGAGAGACTCGAGATGTACTTTTTCGAGGACCTCTTCGTCAGGTGCGAGGAGTGCGACGGCAGGCGCTACGGGCCCGAGGCCCTCAGGGTCACTTACCGCGGAAAGAACATCCACGACGTCCTCGAGATGACGGTGGAGGAGGCCCTGCAGTTCTTCTCCTCCGAGGAGCATATACGCTCGAGGCTCTCCGTGATGCAGGAGATAGCCCTCGGGTACCTCAGGCTGGGCCAGTCGGCTACGACCCTGTCGGGAGGAGAGGCCCAGAGGCTCAAGATATGCGCTGAACTCGCCGGCAGCGCAAGGAGAAAGGGACTCCTGTACATACTCGACGAGCCGACCGTGGGGTTGCACTACAGGGATGTCCTTGCGCTGCTGGGTGTGCTGAGGCGGCTCGTCGACGAGGGCAACACCGTGGTCGTGATCGAGCACAATCTCGACGTGGTGAGCGTGGCGGACTGGGTCGTCGACCTCGGCCCCGAGGGAGGGCCCGGGGGAGGCAGCATCGTGTTCGAGGGGCCGCCCGACAGGCTCGTGGACTGCAGGGAGTCCTATACAGGCAGGTACCTCAGGGAGGAGGGAGGCAGGGCCCGGCTTGTCAGTTGTTCTTCGATCTGATATAATTCCTGGTAGCCGTCTCCGGACGATCGTGAGCATCCCTGCGCCGTCTTCAGGATCACAACTGCAGTTGTCGGGTGTTTTTTGCGGGCCGGGAAGTGTCTGAAGAACCGAACACCATGGACCAGAAGGAACTTCTGAGAAGACTTCCCTCAGTGGATGAGGTGCTGAGGAGCCCTTACGGACTCGGGTGGCTCGATGCCTACCCGAGAAGATACGTCCTGCGTGCCGTCAGGGAGATCATAGACTTCAAGAGGGGAGAGATCCTGGAAGGCTATACGCCTGATGTGAGCCTCGACGCCATTGCAACGGATATAGGGATAAGGGTGGAGAGACTCACTGCGAAGAGGCTTCGGCCGGTCATAAATGCCACGGGTGTGGTGATCCATACCAATCTCGGCCGTGCCCCCCTGCCTCCAGACGTGCTGAGCAATGTCGTGGATGTCGCCAGGGGATACTCGAACCTCGAATATGATATCGAAGCCGGCGGAAGGGGCGAGCGGTATGATCACGTAAGATGGATCCTGAAGGAGATCACGGCCGCTGAAGACGCCGTCGTCGTGAACAATAACGCAGCGGCCGTGCTGCTCTGTCTGAGTGCGCTTGCGGCAGGCAGGGAGGTCATAGTCTCGAGGGGCGAGCTTGTAGAGATCGGAGGTGCGTTCAGGATACCCGACGTCATGCTCCAGAGCGGCGCGGTCCTGAAGGAGGTCGGCACCACGAACAAGACGCACCTTGGAGACTATGAAGGCGCCGTGGGCGAGCAGACGGGCCTCCTGTTGAAGATACACCAGTCCAACTACAGGGTGATCGGGTTTGCCGGTGATGTATCGATCGGAGAACTCGTCGGGCTCGGCAGGAGAAAGGGGGTTCCGGTCATGTTCGACCTCGGCAGCGGATGCCTCACCGACCTCAGGCCGTACGGAATACATGACGAGCCCCTCGTCCATGATGTGGTACGTGAAGGAGTGGACATCGTGACGTTCAGCGGAGACAAGCTCCTCGGCGGGCCGCAGGCCGGAATAATCGTCGGCAGGAAGGACTTGATCGGCCGGATAGCCGCGCATCCGCTCACGAGGGCCGTAAGGATCGACAAGCTGACCCTCGCTGCTCTGGAGTCGACGTTGTTCTGTCATGCAGATCCCGAGAAGGCGAGGGAGAGGATTCCGGTGCTCAGGATCCTGCTGCAGGAGGAGGAAGTGATAAGGAGGCGCGCAAGGAGGATCTCGCTGCTCATAAAGAGGGGGGTCGAGAACGTGGAAGTGACCGTTGAGAAGGATGAGTCCCAGGCCGGAGGAGGGGCCTTGCCGGGCGTGTATCTGCCTACGTATGTGTTGACCCTGAAGGTGAGGGGGGTGTCCGCACAGCTCTTGGAGAGGCGCCTGAGAAAAGGCGAGGTCGGAGTGATTGCAAGGATAAAGGCCGGAAAAGTCGTCCTCGATGCAAGGACCATAATGGATTCAGAGGTGAAGCTCCTCGTGCAGGCCGTCAGAGAAGCGGTCGGTTGATTTTTTTTCTTGACAAAAAATTTTTTTCTTGCTACTGTTATTCAAGAACCTTAATAAAGACCGTAAAACCCACTGAAATCAATAATCCCGGTTCCTTGGCTCAGAGGGCCTTTTTTGTCTGAAAATCAGACACCTGGTGGCAACTGAAACAATGTCGTGGAGGCTTGTAACAGGAGGCCGTAGGCAGCAGTGTCAAGCCTCTGAATGGTTCAATCAAAAAAACAAGAAAATCTCATTAAGGAAAGGGGGGAAGAAGATTAAATGACAAAGTCTGATCTTATTGACAAGGTTGCTTCAGATGCCGGGTTGAGCAAGGCAGATGCGAGCAAGGCACTGGATGCTGTTCTGGATAACATCAAGAAGTCTCTCAAGAAGAACCAGAAGGTGACGCTCGTGGGCTTCGGCACCTTCTCGGTCACGAAGAGAAAGGCCAGAAAGGGCCGTAACCCGAGAACAGGCGAAGAGATCAAGATAGCCGCTGCCAAGGTCCCGAAGTTCATTCCAGGCAAGGGCCTGAAGGATGCAATCAAATAACTCGTTTTTATCCCGGGGGATGGGTTTCTTCCATCCCCCGTCCGCTTTTCAGGTTTTTCAGTATTACGGCAACTCCTGTCGAGAGGTCAGACTCTGAGATCAGTTGAGTTTTCGACATTGTCGGTCAACATGATTACAAGGAGGAGACCAATGTTAGCAGAATTCAGCATAATCCCCTTGGGTGTCGGCAGCAGCATAGGAGACTACCTTGCCGATGTGCTGAGGATCGTTGACGAAAGCGGACTGCCTTACAAGGTCAATCCCATGGGAACCTGCGTGGAGGGGGAGTGGACGGAGGTGATGGGCCTCATCAGGAAGTGCCACTCGGCAGTGATGAAGAAGGCGGACAGGGCCGTGATAAACATATCGATCGATGACCGGAAGGGAAAACCGAACAGACTTGAACTGAAGGTGAAATCCGTAGAGAAGAGGCTCGGCAGGAAACTCAAAAAGTAGGAGGTTGAGATGTCTGACAAGATTACCCTCAGTGTCATCAAGGCCGATGTCGGCGGTTATGTCGGTCATTCAAGCATCCACCAGAACCTTGTTGAGATTGCCCGTGAGAGGCTCGGCAAGGCAAAGGAGAGGGGGGACCTTACAGACTTTCACGTCACGCGGGTCGGCGACGACATCGAGCTCATCATGACCCATACGCGGGGCGTGGACAACGAGGAGATTCACCAGCTTGCCTGGGACACCTTTGTCGCTGCAACCGAGGAGGCCAAGAGGCTCAAGCTCTACGGTGCAGGCCAGGACCTTCTGAGCGATGCGTTCTCCGGCAATGTGAGGGGCATGGGCCCTGGTGTGGCGGAGATGGAGTTTGTCGAGAGGAAATCCGAGCCCGTCATCGTCTTCATGGCTGACAAGACGTCCCCGGGGGCCTGGAACCTCCCCCTGTACAAGGTCTTCGCCGATCCGTTCAATACCGCCGGGCTCGTTATCGATCCCACCATGCACGAGGGATTCAGGTTCGAGGTGGTCGATGTATACGGACACAAGTCCATAACGCTTTCCTGTCCCGAGGAGATGTACGACCTCTTGATGTTTATCGGAGCAATGAGGAGGTACCTGATAAGGAGGGTATACAGGAAGGACGGAGAGATATGTGCCGCAGCCTCCACGCAGAAGCTGAGCCTGATTGCAGGCAGGTATGTGGGGAAAGACGATCCGGTACTGATCGTCAGGTGCCAGTCGGGTATGCCTGCTGTAGGCGAGGTGCTCGAACCTTTCTCCTTTCCACATCTGGTGGAGGGCTGGATGCGCGGCTCCCATCACGGTCCGTTGATGCCGGTGCCGTTTTACGAGGCCAACCCCTCCCGGTTTGATGGTCCTCCGAGGGTGATAGCCGCCGGATTCCAGATCAGCAACGGACGTCTCGTGGGCCCGAGAGACCTCTTTGATGATCCGGCGTTCGACAGAACAAGGAGGCAGTGCAACGAGGTCAGCGACTACATGAGGGCTCACGGCCCCTTTGAACCCCACAGGCTGGGGCTCGATGACCTCGAGTACACGACGATGCCCCAGTTGATGAAGAAGCTAGAGGAGAGATTCCAGCCCGAGTGACCGGAGGGTGTCCTCGACATGCCTCAGGGCCGCCTCCGGGCCTTCCGTCCTGAGGATCCTCAGGACCTCTCTGCTGCCGAGCCTCTTGAGGACGTGCGTCCTTCTCTCCGGGGGCATGTCCGTCCCTGTCAGCGCCTTCCTGATCCTGGCGAGATGCCGGACAAGGATGCTGAAATCCTCTGTATAGAGGCCTTCCATCTCCTCCCTGATGCTCCTCGAGAGGGCCGGACTTGCACCGGAGGTCGAGACCGCTATGGTGAGGTCCCCCCTTCTTACGACCGAGGGCACGATGAACGTACAGAGGTCCGGTACGTCCACTACGTTGACCGGTATGTTTCCCGCATCCCTCGAGACCTTCCGGTTCACCTCCATGTCGGACGTTGCGGCTATGACGATGAAGGCACCCTCGAGGTCACCGTCCTGATACCTCCTCTCTGCATGCTCGATCCGGCCGGCCCTCTTCAGGCCGTCGAGTCCTGCTGTGAGCTCGGGACTGATCACGGTCACCTCAGCCCCTGCATCGAGCAGGGCGAGTACCTTTCTCTCGGCCACATCGCCGCCGCCGATCACGATGCACCTTCTGCCCCGGAGATCCAGAAAAACAGGATAGTATCTCACCGTGCGTCTCCGGCCATGATCTTTTTCGCCTTTTCAGCGAATTCACTGTCGGGGAAACGTCTCATCAGTTCCCCGAGATACTCGATGGACTCTTCAGGCCGGTTCAGTTTCCTGTAGGCGATGCCGGTGAGATAAAGGACCTCCGGCGCCTTCCTGTAGTCCGGGAACTCCTTCAGCAGGCCGATGAACCTTCCCACGGCGGCACTGTATGCCCCCTTCTTGTAGTAGAACGTGCCGACACGGAACTCGTATTCGGCGATGAGATTGCGGCATTTTCTTATCTTGAGCTCCACGGCCTCCCTGTAGGGGTTCCTTGGATAGAGCCTGAGCAGCTTCTGGAATTCCTCCAGTGCCTTTCTCGCCCCGCCGGCGCCCCTCTCGGGCCCCTCTATCTGCCTGAAGTATACGAGGGCGATCTGGTACTGGGCGTAAGGGGCGCGCGGATGGTCTGGATAGATCTGGAGAAACCTCCTGTATTCCTCTACCGCGAGTTCGGGTTGTCCTTCCTTCACGTAGGACTCAGCTATCTTCAGTTGCGCAAGCGGGGCGTATTTTTTCGAGAGGTCCCGGTTCTTCACTTCGAAGAGCAGCTTTCGCGCCTCTTCGTATTCGTCCACGTCTATGAAGCTGCTGGCCTGCCGGAGCATCGCCTTCGGATCGAAGGTTTCGTGCTTGACGGACTTCTCCGCGGCACAGGAGAGCAGCAGGAAAGAGAGCGCCGACACGAGCAGAAGCAGGGGAAAGAGTCTTTTCTTCATCAGGTTATTTAATCCTCATAGAGACAAAATAGTCAAGCGTTTCAGGCAGGTCGCCGGAGCCGCTGCAAGCCCGATCGAGGGGCCGCTGTGATGATCGGATTGCGCGCCCTCACGATCTCTTTTCCAGGCGGCTGCCATGACGTGCCCCCGTCGGCATGGATCGCACCGCGGGTGCGCGGCCCTCCGGGTGGCTGGTTCAGATGTTTTCTTCCATCTCCCAGACACCGCAGGGGCATATGCCCGCGCAGAAGCCGCAGCCTATACAGAGTGCGTCGTCGACCACGTAGGCATAGGAGCCGTCACTGTATTCCTGCCTGCTGATGGCTCCGTAGTAGC
>JAADGG010000055.1 GCA_013152485.1 Nitrospirota bacterium
CGAGGCTGATCCTCGGCATACCTCCCGAGGGAAAGGACATACTGCTGAACCCCGTGGCTTTTGCAGGCTGGATCGGTCTGTTCGTCACCTCGATGAATCTGCTCCCCATCGGTCAGCTCGACGGGGGACATATTGCATACGCCCTGCTGGGGGGCAAGAATCACAGGCGGCTGTCGTTCGCGCTGACAACCATGCTTGCAGTGGCCGGCCTGTCAGGCATATACCTCTCATACGGCCTTCCTGCCTTACCCCTGATCTCGGGGCTCAAGAACATGCTCTGGGAAGGGTGGGCCATATGGGCGCTGCTGCTTTTCATACTCGGCCTGAACCATCCGCCGGTCATCTACTGGGAAAACCCGCTTGAGCGGAGCAGAAAATACATCGGATGGATCGCCATCGCCATATTCGTCCTGACGTTCATACCCGTGCCATTCAGGGTGATGTAGGACTGTCGAGAAGTCACGTGTTTCGAGAAAGCGGGAAAAAACGGCAAGGACACACTCTGTCATGAAGATCGAGTTCACCGATTTTTCAGACGTATACTACGGCACAATCTCGAGGGAGACCAAACCAGGCAAGAGAAAGGGGAAGTTCGTTCAGCTGCGCAATGAGAACACGGAGCACATCGTCCTCTCACCGATACAGCTCTCTCCCTTCCACGCCAATATCATCGAGCGGTTCTGCCTGGCAAACGGAATACGCGGAAGATATACAGGGGACAAGATGGAGAGGTTCGTAATCGAACACCCGGGCTGGAAGGTAATCGGAGGGGGTCACTGGGAGATGGACGACGGAGAGAAGAGACTTGTACTGGGCGGTGCGTCTTACGTATACGGACGGTTTGACGGCTCTGGATTGAGTGAACGGCTCGGAACGGTTGATGCACTGAACGGCTACAGTGTCGTGATAAGATAGTCCCGTCCCCGGAACATCCGTATCCGCCCTTCTCGAAATTGCCGCCCGAGCCATACGTGCAAACGAGGGGATTAAAGTTGCCCGTGCCTGAAAAATATGATAAAGTCACTACTGTCCGATAAACAGAGGAAGTCCCTACAGGACAGGGGATGTTGATTTTTCATCTCCCAGTCGTCCCGGCGTCCGGCTCGCTCCGGCGGCCGGCCGGGACTCCGAGGGAATTTGCTGCGAAATCAAAACCGTTCAAAATTAACATCCCCTGTCCTTATTGATGGTTCCCGTGTTTTTACCGGACACTAATGTGATAAAGTATTATTACTATCAGTCAGAGGACAGGCCCGCTTTCCTGAGAAAGGGAGTGCGGAAATACCGGGGATTTTTCGGCAAACAAAATCAGACAAACAAAACCAGCTACAGGAGGAGACGATGCAGATCGACGGCCACCACACGATGACCTATGTTGCGGCACGCCTGGCAGGCTACGGACACCGTCAGGCATCCATAATCGCCTACAGCGCCCAGTATGTCGACGATGCAACCAATTCGGGCGTAATCTGTTTCCGGAACGGAGCGATGTACAGCAGGATATCGTCTGCACACAAGACGCTCGACTACCGTAATGCAGATGAACTGGCAAACCACAGGGTTTGGGTGCCTTTTCACTTTCTGCCCGGCAACGGCGGAAAACCCGCCGGAGAGAATCCGGAAGGCACTTTCATCAGGAAGCTCGTCTGCCACCCTGACAGCCACGTGGCCAGGGACATGCTCCGTGCATGTGTCAGGGACCATGAAAAGCCATACGCATTGCACAGGCTCGGCATAACCATGCACGTATATGCCGACAGCTGGTCGCACCAGGGCTTTGCAGGAGTAAACCACGAGATCAACGAGGTCGATGACCTCAGGAGCAACAACAAGTCCATGGACAGAAACTTCCTGAACAAGATCGCAAACTTCTTTATCAGCGAGTCTTTCCCCCTGGGGCATGGTGCCGCGCTCAGCTATCCCGACCTGCCGTTTCTCGAGTGGGAGTATCGCAACGGCATGGACGAGAAAGTCCCGAGGAACAACCCCGAGCTCTTCATGGAAGCTGTGGACAAGATGTGCAGGGCCATGCAGTGTTTCCGCAAGCTGGACCTCGACATGAACATCGAGTCGGCGCCCGGACTGCCTGAAAAGGATGCCAGGAAGATCCTCTCTCTCATCAAGTCCAACCGCGACAAGAACGGTGAGAAACGTCATGCGAGATGGATAGAGGAGATCGGAAAAGGACGGTTCTCCTTCGGCCCGGCCGTGATAGAATACAAGGCGAAAGGACAGGGCTCCTGGAAGCACAGGGCCATCGGGCAGCTGGCAGCTTCTGATACAGGGAGGGAGGTCTTCAAGTTCAAGAAGTCCTTCCTGTCGTCCAACTGGAAATACTTCCATGACGCGCTGCAGGCACACCGTTTCGACATACTCCACGACGTGCTGCCGAAATACGGGATCTGCGCCGCGTAGGTTCAGTACCGGACGGAAGCAGCAGGTCAGGACGCCACCGACCTGCTGTTTCCTGTTCGATAACTTTCGTCTCCGTGACCGTGGGGAAAACTTCCGAGGGATTCTTTACGAACGCCTTTCTCCACGAAAAAGCGATTGAGACCAGCCCTCCTCAGGCTCTGCGCTCACATACCCATACCGTGCCCGCCGCACATGCGGCCCCCGGACAGAGACTCCAGGAATGCAGCCAAGTCGTCTATTTCGGCATCGGTCCAGGTCTTACTTCTTATCTCCGTGATCACCGGTGACACCGTACCTACGAAATCACCCTCGTAGGGATCATCGAAACCCGTCACCGTTCCCCTTACGACGAATTCCACTGCATCACGAATGCTGCCGTACTTGCCGTTGTGCATGTAGGGATAGGTGCAGAGCAGCTGCCTCAGGGTCGGTGTCTTGAACTTGCCGATATCGGCTGTAGAGCCTGTAACATAGTAACGCCCCAGGTCGTACCCTTCGTATTCCGGCATACCGGGATTGGGGAAAAGCGGCTCGCCGGTGGCGTCGTTCGTGCCCGTCTCGTATCCCTGGCGGAAGACACCGATGTTGTGAAAGCCCCCCTCCGGTGCATCTGCGTAAGTGACATCCGTAAACAGCGGGGCAGGATGGCACGCCGTGCAGTTGCCCTTGCCCTCGAACAGGGCCAAGCCCCTCACCTGTGCATCCGAAAGCGCCCCGGTGTCTCCTGCCGCAAAGGCATCATAAGGTGAATCAAATGCGAGTAAGGTCCTCTCGTAGGAGGCGATCGCCTTCCCCACTGCCTGGAAGACCACGGGGACCTCATAGGGCGTGCCTATGTACTGCTCGATTTCCGGGAAGGCCTGCAGCAGGGCGTCCTCGTACCTGTAGAGCACGTAGGAGACCACGTTTTCCGGAGTATTGTTCATCTCGAGGGGGTCCTGTATGGGACCGAGCGCCTGGGCCTCGAGACTGGTGCCGGGCAGCATATCGCCGGTCAGGGGATCTGTCAGGAACTGCGCCCTGCCGTCCCAGAACTGGCTGTGCTGGAAGGCCGCATTGAACACCGTGGGTGAGTTGCGCTTTCCCAGGCGGTTGTAAACACCCGTGGACCGGACCCTGCCGTCGGAAAAACCGAACATCGGACTGTGGCACGAGACGCACGCAACCCTGGTCCTGCCGGCATCCGGGTCGGAGAGGTTCCGGTCCATGAACAGCCTCTTGCCGAGCTGGATCTTCTCGGGAGTAAGCGGATTCGACTCCGGCACCGGCACCGCCGGAACCGTCGTCTCTCCGGCGGCCTCGGCAACACCAGGCCCCGTTCCCCCCGATATCAACAGGACGAGCACCAGTGCCAAAAAAGAACTCCCTGAACAAAAAATCCTCTTCATGACCCACCTCCCTCCTTGAAAGAAACACGATTCCTGCCCCGGTTTCCACCGCCCTGATATTCGGGCACATAATCATGCTTCTCTTATATCACACTCCGTCGTGCCTGTCAAGCATAACGGCTCGGACCCGATATCCGTCAGCCTCCGGACCGGAACAGCCGCTCCCTTATGTAGGCTGTGCTGTTTGACATTTGTTTCCTGTATTAACTATACTTTATTTAAAGAACAGCTTGAAACCAAGACCGCGATGTCCCTGGGGGAGGCGGAAGCCTGAGAGCCCTGCAAAGTCAGTGCAGGGGACCCCTTGAACCTGATCCGGGTCATGCCGGCGTAGGGAATGGGATGGAAGCCGTATTCCATCCAGGGATACGGTTTTTTTGTCCCTGAATACATTCGCCGTAACGCCGGGCCGGCTGACAGATGCCTCAACGCGGGCACGGAGGATCAGCCGGGGCTTCCGGTGAGATGTCTTAATTATTCCGGAGCCGGGCGAGGCACGGCCCTGACGGAAGTGTCTCACGGCTTAAGTTCTCGGGTTGTATCATGAAAATACTGTTGAACGGAGAGGAATACATCACGAAGGAGGCAAAGAGCGTAGGAGACCTCCTGAGAGAGCTCGGCATAGATCCCGTAAGGGTGGCTGTGGAGGTGAACCTCAAGATTGTCAGCAAGTCCGATTACGGCGGCTTCATGTTGAACGAAGGGGATACCGTCGAGGTTGTGAGTTTTGTCGGTGGGGGATGACTTCATCTTTATGCATGAGGACACATACCATATAGACTAAGGAGAAGTCGCATGGAAGACAGGTTTGTAGTACAGGGAATAGAGTTCAAATCAAGGCTCTGGGTCGGAACCGGAAAATACAGGGACTTCGAGGAAACGGCCAAGGCGGTCGAAGAGTCCGGTACGGACGTTGTGACTGTTGCTGTCAGAAGGGTGAACATCCTTGACCGGAAGTCACCCAACCTGCTCGACTACATCGACCCCAGGAAGTACAAGATCCTTCCCAACACGGCAGGTTGTTACACGGTAGAGGATGCGCTGAGATATTCGCGCCTCGCAAGGGAGGCAGGGGTATCCGACATGGTCAAGCTCGAGGTCATCGGCGATGAGAAGACCCTCTTTCCCGATGTCTGCGGGCTTCTCAAGGCCACCGAGATACTGGCCAAGGAAGGATTCATCGTCTTCCCGTACACAAACGATGACCCAATCGTTGCAAAGAGACTCGTGGATGCAGGGGCTGCCGCGGTAATGCCGCTCGGCGCGCCCATAGGCTCCGGGCTCGGCATAAGAAACCCGTACAACATTAAAATAATACTCGAGACCGTAGATTCACCAGTGATAGTAGATGCCGGTGTCGGAACCGCCTCTGACGCTGCAACAGCCATGGAGCTGGGCTGTGATGCGGTACTTATAAACACCGGCATTGCAGGAGCAAAGGAACCCGTTGCAATGGCTGCAGCGATGAAACATGCCGTCATCGCCGGAAGACTCGCCTACAAGGCCGGGAGGATTCCGAAGAAGCTTTATGCAACCGCAAGCAGTCCCCTTGAAGGGATGCTTCTGTAAACAATCAAAGACCAAGAGGTTGACATCATGACGCGGATGGAGACGGCAAGAAGAGGAGAAATAACCGAAGAAGTAAGGATATGTGCTGAGCTCGAAGGTATTGCGCCGGAAGCACTGAGCAGGGACATAGCAGATGGAGTGACCGTAATCCTCCGGAACAATACCCACAACATCGAACCTGTCGCAGTTGGCAAGGGACTCAGAACGAAGATCAATGCGAACATCGGCACCTCGAAGGACCGGATCTCCTTTGAGGAGGAGATGGAAAAACTGGACATACTCGTCAAGTACGGGGCGGATGCAGTGATGGATCTGTCGACCGGAGGCCCCATAAAGGACATGAGGCTGTTGATGCTCAGGAAGTCTCCGCTCCCGGTGGGGACCGTACCCGTTTATGAGGCTGTTGTAAGGGCGGTAGAGGCACATGGCTCGATGGCGAAGATGACGGTGGAAGACCTGTTCGCCGTGATAGAAGACCACGGCAAGGAGGGGGTCGATTTCATTACCGTCCACTCAGGGCTCACGCTCGAGACCGTAAAACACCTTCGCACCGAGAACAGGATTCTCGATGTTGTCAGCCGCGGGGGGGCTTTCCTGGTCGAGTGGATGATTTACAACGAGCGTGAAAACCCCCTGTATGAGTATTACGACAGGCTGCTCGACATCGCCAGAAAGTATGACATGACCCTCAGCCTCGGTGACGGCATGAGACCGGGCTGCATAGCCGATGCCACGGACAGGGCTCAGGTACAGGAGCTCATTACCCTCGGAGAGCTGCATCAGCGGGCAAGGGATGCAGGCGTTCAGAGCATGATAGAGGGACCCGGACATGTCCCACTGAATCAGGTCGAGCTGAACATACGGATGGAAAAAGAGCTCTGTAACGGTGCCCCGTTCTATGTACTCGGTCCGCTTGTAACGGATATAGCGATGGGTTACGACCATATTACCGCTGCAATCGGAGGTGCAGTGGCGGCGGCGGCAGGGGCTGACTTTCTCTGCTATGTCACTCCTGCGGAACACATCAGGCTCCCCTCGATCGACGACGTGAGGGAAGGAGTAATCGCTTCAAGGATCGCTGCACACGCAGCGGATATAGCCAAGGGAATTCCGGGCGCGCTCGAGCGCAACATGGAGATGGCGCGCAGGAGAAAGGCACTGGACTGGGACGGACAGATGGAACTGAGCCTTGATCCCGAAAAAGTGAGGCGTTACCGTTCCGAGGCCCCACCCACGGAGACAGAGGTCTGCAGCATGTGCGGAGAGTTCTGTGCCATAAGGACGGTGGAAAAGGCACTCAAACGGACACAGCAGTCCGGACCGCATGATCCTGTCTGAACCGACACGGCGGCAGTTCATTGTTCCCAGGCACGGCGTGGAAAGGCCTCTTGTCCGCGATACGCTTTCAGGACGTGCGGTGTCTTGAGCCGCTTATTGCATTACGAAAAGGCCGGACGGAACGTCCACAGCAGCAGGAGACTCGTTCGACCGGCCCAGGGTCAGAGGAGCTTCCCGTAAAGCGCCTCGAACTGGTCCGTAATCCTGTCCCACAGATAGGTGCTGAGCACATGATTCCTCGCCCCCGCCTTGACCGTCTCGACAGCCCTGCCGTCTCCGGTCAGATATCGCAGCTTCGCCGTCAGGTCATCTACATCCCTGCTCCTGAACTTGTAACCGAAATCATCTATCACGTCGAGATTCTCGGGAATATCGCTGACAAGACAGCAGTTGCCGTAACCCATCGCCTCAAGGAGCACGATCGGCAATCCCTCCATCTCCGACGGCAGAACAAAGAGGTAGCTGTTTGAAAGGAGCTCTTCGAGCATCCTTCCACTCACAAACGACGTAAACACTATGTTCCTGTTTCCCTCTGCAAGGCTGTAAAGCTCGGACTTGTAGAGGTCTTCATGTTTGGCATCCCCCGCGATCACAAGCTTCATATCCGTCTCGAGCCGATTGTAAGCCTCTATCAGGTAGTGGGCTCCCTTCTCCCTCACGAGTCTCGCCATGAAGAGGATGTAATCGTTTCCATGAAGTCCATACTCTCTTATGAGGACGGGCTCCCTCGGGCAAGGCGGGTTGACTCCTGGCGGAATGTAGACAGCGTCTATCCCGTACGTATCCAGCAGGTATTTCTTCTGGGTTCTGGATACAACGGTTACAATATCCGGAAGCTTGACGGACGGAAACTCCGCCAGCCTCAGGAAAAACCTGCCGGCCTTGCCGAACCGCGACCGCTTCCATTCAAGCCCGTGTCCTTGCACGACAACCTTCCTTCCAAACAGTCGAGGGATACAACAGAACATTGCGGGACCGAATGCGTGGAAATGGACGATGTCCACATCCTTCTCAAAGCACTGCCGCAGAGATGCATTAAACGAGGCCGTAAGCTTCTCGAGGCTCCTCGTCTTTACAGTAGGGACGGTCTTTATCGTCATCCCCTTGTACAGGCCGTTGCTGGCCCCGTAGTGCCTCATTGTGTAGACGATGATCTCGTGCCCCCGGCTTGCAAGCCTCGAACCGAGCTCTTCCGTATACTTTTCGATCCCGCCGCCAAGCGGCATCCCTTTCAGAACGATGTATGCGATCTTCATAAGCTGCTCTTCCCCGCGGCCCTCTCATAAACCCCCATCAACCTATGATAATGAACCTCTTCATTGTATTCCTCCTCGGCCCTCCTTCTCGCCTCCCTGCCCATCATTGCAGCCGTCGACCGGTTGGAAACAAGGTCGGTTATCTTCTCTCTCAAATCCTCGTGATCTCCGGCCCTGAAGAGCAGCCCCGTACGTCCGTCCAGCACGAGCTCGGGAATACCTCCTATATCGGAACCTACGACGCATTTTCCGTAGGCAAACGCCTCGAGCACTGTCATCGGCGCATTCTCATACCACTCGGAAGGAAGCACCAGGAATGCCGCCCCCCTGAAAAGGGCCTCGAGCTCCTTGCCCGTCTTGTATCCCTCGAACAAGACATTGTTCAGCCCCTTCTCCCCTGCGTATGCCATATACTCTTGCCTCATCGGTCCGTCTCCGACTATCCTCAGCTCCACGTCCAAACCTTCTACGGCATCCAGCAGCGTACGTACGCCTTTCTCCTGCGACAGCCGGCCGGCGAACAGGATATAGTCTTGCCCTTCATAGTCCGGCTCATATGCGGAAATATTTATGAAGTTGGGAATGTGGACCAGCTTCTCCTCGGCCACACCGATCTCTGCATGTTTTCTCAGGGAGAACATGCTGGGACATATAAAAAACGAGACATTCCGGCCGTATATATCGAGCATGCCGTGAATCTCGGCCTCGAGGAAGTGAAACAGGCTCAGTGTCAAGGACCCTTTCGTGCACCGGTTCCTTATCACCCTGACCTTGCCGTCCGAGAGACATTCCGTACATATATGACCGTTCCTGTAGAAACTATAGGTCGAGCAGCCGAGCTTATAGTCGTGAAGGGTCATGACGACGGGCACATCATGCCTTCTCAGCACGTCGAACACCGACGGGCAAACCCTGTGATAAATGTTGTGGGCATGGGCGATATCGACCCTGTGGTCTGCCAGCAGCCTGCCCATCAACCTGTTGTTCTCAAACGAATAGAGCATCCTGAACGCGGTTTCCAGTTTCCTCAGCACACCCTGCCCGGTATCAAAGCTCATGGGCCTTCCGAAGTAGGAGGTGTAAGGCGACGGCAGGTTCTCTTCATGCTTCACCGAGAAATAATGCACCCTGTGGCCGTGTTCTTCGAGCAGCCGGGCAAGCTCGAAATAATACCGTTCCGCGCCTCCCCTGACATAGTGATAGTTGTTGACTTGTAAGATGTCTATCTTCTTAAACCCCGATGTATTTCCTGATGGAGACGAATTCATACTTCCTGAGCAGACTGTCAAGTTTTCTCTCCGTGCTGAAAGTCAGCGGAGACTGCAGTATCTTATACTTGAGTCGCACGTTCCTCTTGGGCTGGTCCTTGTTGAACTCCCACGGGTGCACGTAGAGCATTACGGGCTGCCCGGAGGTCCTGTACTGGGAAAAGCCCTTGTTTATAATGAACTCGGGCAGCAGCCTCAGGTACGTTCCGCCGGAAAAGACCGTCCTCAGTCCAAGAAGGCTGACCGAGGAAGGGAAGACGCGATATATGCGATCTCTCTGTATCGTCCTGAGATCACCGCCGCTGTTCCTCTTCTTGCTCGAATCATACTTGTATCCGTATCGTTCGAGCAGGCGGTAGAAGGTCGCTTCGTCTCTCGGAATTGTATATCCCATCGCCCTGAAGCCGAGAACCCGCCCGCCCGTAAGGGAAGAGAGTATCTCCGACGACTTCCTTATGTCCGCTTCCAGTTCATCAACCGGCACGTCCCTGAGAGACTTGTGGAGATAGCTGTGCGATGCTATCTCGTGACCTTCGTCCATTATGTACTTCACGATCTCGGGATGCCTTTCAGCCAGCTTGCCCACGACGAAGAAAGTGGCTCCTGCATTGTACCGCCTCAGCAGAGAGAGAATCCTGAGGGTGTTCTCGACTACCTGCCCCTCGTACTTAGGCCAGTCGCTCTTGTCCGCGAGCTCGTCAAATGTGAAGTTGTCCTCCACGTCAACAGTCAGTATATGCCTTTCCATAAAACCTTTCTTCCCGAGTCCCTGAACCTCTTAATATCCTCCTTCTTTGGAAAACTGAAATAGGTCGCCTCCTGAGGCAGGTTGGGCTTCGTTGGCGGATTTCCCCCGTGTTCGGAAAACAGACTGAATGCCTCGAGCAGCGCATCCACGGTCAGGAGCTTGGTCTTCTTGATCAGGGAATCGAGGGTTTCATCCTCAGAGATCGGCACCCTCTTCTGTACCACGATGTCACCGGTGTCGATGGTCTCGTCCATCAGGTGAACGGTCGTGGCGGTCTCCTTTTCACCATGGTAGAGAACCCAGAAACTGGGAAGCATTCCCTGATACCTGGGCAGCGGTGCATTGTGGACATTGATCGTCGCCCACCTCGCAAGGCGTATCACCCTCTTTGAAAATATCTGGCTCGCCGACAGCGAGACTATCAGGTCGGGCTCCTCAGCCCCGATCTTCTCCACAGCCTCAACGGAGTTTATGTTGTCGACTCTCGACAGAGGAACTCCATATGCCCTTGCAACCGCATCGACCGAGAAGTACCGGCCTCCGAGCCTCACGTTCAACTTCGACAGCGCTTTGAACGTGGCATACTGAAGGCTTCTGTATACAAAGTATATGTAGCCGAACCCCATCTGCTCCTCGATAAGGGTCTTCCAGGTCCTTTTCCTCGCCGTCGGAGGCAGCAGAATGATCCTCTTGACGTCTTTCCCGACCGCTGTCTCGAGCAACTTCTGTATCGTCAGCGGCAGATAAAAGGGCTCGTCTGTCGTAACGACCACTATCTTAGCCATTCACGTCACCACCCCGTACAGGTTAATGCTTTCATGTCCCGGGGAATCCCCGATGACGACCGACACGAGAGTCGGCCGAGAGAACCGTCCTGCAGTCACCGGAGTCTCCTCCTTATCGCCTCAGGGATACTCTTCATCCTGTTGAGGTTGACAACGAATGACATGGACAGCTTTACGGGAAGCAACACGAGGTACCACAGCAACATGAAGGGGTTTACCCTGACCGATACAGGCTCATAACCGTATTGCTTCATCAACGGGCCGGTTATCTTCTGACACAGGTATATCTCGGTCTGATTGAGTCCGCCTTCCTTTCTCCATGCCTCTACCCTGCTGCTGTCTATGCCTTTCTTCGTGGTGAAGGCCTTCAACGATGAACCTCCCTGGGGGATATCGAGCATCTCCCTGTGAAAGTCGACTCCGAGAAAACTGCAGATTCTGCCCACTTCTCTTTCAGGATCAGACAGGACATCCTCGTACTTCACCAGCAGCACCCTCGGATGGTCGGCAAAACGGCCCGCGGCACGTACCGATGCCTTCCAGATCAGGCTCATGGTGACCGGATGATAGTTTATCTTGGTCCTGATCGACTCCTTCAGGGGGAAGTTTTTGTATCCCATCCACCGCCGTCTCCACTTATACTTCTGGGAAAGCAGGACCGGCCGGGGATCACGGATCATGTTGATGACACGTGCATCAGGATACAGCCTGAGTATATCTGCAATATAGAGGATATATCGCGGTGTCTGATCACAAGGAATCGGTTTACCGTTCAGCATGGCGACATATCTCAAGAACCGTTCGAACACGACTACCGGGGTCATCGGATTGTCCTGGATCGACAGCACAATGGTCTTGGCTTCCTCCGTAAAGCGTGACGGATCCCCCTGTCTCCAGTAACTGTCGTGATTGATGCACAAAAGCCTTGCAGCCAGGCCGACCGCTTCGTCAAAGCCAAGAATGCGGCCGTAGTCACGCGACGCACACAACTGTTCAAAAAAGTGCAGTTCATGATGCAGGGTGAAAATATCGGGATGATTGCGCAATATATGCCCCATCATCGTGGTTCCGCTGCGGCTGTTTCCCACGATGAAGACAGGACCTCTGATGTTGTCGCCGTTTTTATTCAAACTATTCAAGTAACGCTCCTTGCAGAAGGCATATGCTCCGGCATACCCGGATCCACTCCGCCGGAGGCGGAAAACGGGAATAACAGAGGCAGACGAAATCCCTGTTAATCTCTGCAGTCGACAGCCGATACAGTACTACTCGATGGAGAGGAGACTGCTCTCTTCCAGAAACTCGACAACCTTCCTGACCGAACTCTCCAGGTCCAAGACCTCCGTATCTATAACCATGTCGGGATTCTCCGGTTCTTCGTATGGAGCCGATATTCCGGTATAGTTTTTTATAATCCCCGCCCTCGCCTTCTTATACTGTCCCTTGGGATCCCTCCTTTCGCACTCCTCTACAGAGCACTTCACGTATATCTCGAAGAAGTTGTCATCCTTGAATCGTTGCCTGATATACTCCCGGTCTTCCCTGTAAGGGGATATGAAGGCTGCAAGCACGAGTATGCCGGCATCGGCAAAAAGCTTCGAGACCTCGACCACCCTGCGCAGGTTCTCCCTGCGGTCCTCGCGGCTGAAGCCGAGGTTGGCATTGAGGCCGTGACGGATGTTGTCCCCGTCGAGCACATAAGTCCTCACGCCCTGTCCGAAGAGTACCTTCTCGACATTGTGCACAATGGTGGATTTGCCCGAGGCCGATAGTCCGGTGAACCAGACAAGCCCGCTCTTGTGATTGTTCTGGCGGTTTCGGTCCGCCCTCTTTACGTATCCGTCATGCCACACCACGTGATTCTTCATGGATTTCTGTCCCTCGTCTCCGTCTCTTTACGGATCAGCCGGCCTCCAGAGCGCTCTGAAGCCGGACGTTTGCAAGAAAGTCTCTCCACCGACGCCTCTATTTCTTCCCGTGAATCATACTTTCAATCCTGCCCGTCATTACATCCAGAACCTCACCTCTATTATACACCAGTTCGTCGACAGGGAATTTGAAACCGGTCCCATCGATTGCGCTTCTCAACTCATGCCTCAACCCGGCCGCATCCTCTATCTCATACTCCGGCCTGCACCATTTTTCGGGTCTCTCCGTTCCGTATATTTCAAAATACCTCGGTGCCGGCAGGAAGACAACCGGCTTGTCGATCGCCAAGAACTCAAGGGCCATTCCGCTCACATCGGTAATCATGACATCCGAAGCAAGCATTATATCGTCTATGTCGTGACTCATCGCAACCCTTACATGGGGGTTCTTCCTTTCGATGTCAGGGAGTTTCCGGTGCCAGTCGATCCCTCCCGTCTTCCACTTCGCCCTTCCGGTCATGACGATGGGGTGTAACCGGAGCAACAGGTTCACCCCCATGTCTCCACACACACCGACGACACGGTCAATCCACGCAGCAGTCGATGAAAAGTCCCCCCATGTAGGTGCATACATAACCGTCGGCAGGTCCTGGAGCCCGATGGATTCAAGAAAGGCCCCTCTGTCGAAGGTCTCAGCCATTCTGATAAGCCGGTCGCCCCTCAGGTAACCGACCTCGTACATCTGCGGCAACTCGCAACCATAATGCTTGCTGGCAACGAGCAGGGCCCGTTTATGCAGCGGACCGTTCAGGAAAACGGCATCATACCTTCCGAGCAGCCTCACATGCCTGAAATCCTTTGAAAAGTTCAGACCTGCCATTCCATGAGTATAGAGCACCCTGGGACACCTGACCTCGGCACCGTAAGAGGTTACGCTGAGCTCGAAGAACAGATCTATGTTCACCGATTTAAGCCACGGATAAGCAAAGATGTTTTCACCGTAAACGATGTTGTACCTCGATGACAGGAATCTGAATATCTCCTTCTTCTTGTCCCTGGTCATGGGGATCTTTTTCGTCGTTGTAAAAAGTATCGGCTGCATCCCGTCGTTGCTCTTCAGGGCATCCACGAGATCCCTGATGTGTTCAAGTGTGTACAGCTGAAAAACCGGAAAGGCAACCAAAGACCTGGAACCGTGCCTCCTGCAGTACTCCTTGACGCTCCTGCCCTCTTTTACCGACAGCGCCCTGTACGCGGTGTTCGATATGCGGCGCACAACCGGACTGAAGAACAGCTCTTCCCGCAACTTCGCCTTTATCCTGTTAATTACGACCATACAGACCTGTTTGCTCCCCGCCTCGGCGGTATCCGCTGCAACACAGCAGTTCAATCGTGTTCACTTGAAAAAATCCTTGACCCTTTCGAAGTCCTCCTTGAAATCGACCTCTATGCACTTGCAGTTCGAGATGTCAACCGGGTAGAACTCCATTCCCTCGGAGATGCAAATCTCTATGCCCTTCTCAAAGTAGTCACTGTCACTGCACCTGTTCAGGCCTTCCAAAAACCGGGGAAAGTCAGCCGCCGAGATCTTGTTTACTCCGACGGATTCTCCCTCTGCCTGCTCTACGGCCTTGGATATCTCCACGATCCTGCCCTGACTGTCGGTTCTGTACTTCACCTCTTCATCGTCACACTTCGACCTGTTGACGGCTATGACGTTTCCCTCCCTGGACAAGACCCTCTCGAGCACCTCTGGTTCGAGAAAAACGTCTCCGTTCAGCCAAACCGTGTCTCCGACGTCGACACTCTGCAGCGCCATCATGAGGCTTTTCGAGGTATTGGTCATGTGATAGAACGGATTATACTTGTAGAGCACACCCGGATACTTCTCCATGATGATATCCTTCTTGAAACCCACCACCACCACTATCTCTCTGATGTTCCTCTCATGCAGTATATCTATCTGATTTCCTATTATGGTCTTGCCCGAGGGCAGTTCCATCAAGCACTTCGGCAACTGATTACCTATCCTGGTACCCGCTCCTGCTGCAAGAATCACCGCTTTCAAGGCAGCCTCCTTGTATGTCGTTTTTTGTATGTTTCAGGGATACTGCCTATCCCCTGAAAGCCTGCTCTCCCGGAGCAACGCCAACATCCTCTCTGCTCCTGTAGTACAGCGACATGTACATGCCGCAAAGGGCGAAGAACGTGTAAATCACGAACGGCTTGTTCAGCCCGGTGAAGAAACACATTATAATCAATGCAATGACATAGTTTTTCAACACGCTCCCTATCCTGTGCAGATCAAGGTCGGCCCTGGACTTGAACCACAGCGATATCGCGGACAGCCTCCTGTAGAGGGAGATCCAGATATAGAAGTAGGCCAGGAACCCCACGATGCCCAGTTCCGCGAATATCGAAGGCCAGAATGCATCCAGACTGCCCAGATTGTAAATCATGTTCCTGTAGAAAGTCGGCCAGTCGTTGTAGTATGGAGACCTGAAGAGTACCGACGCAAGCCCTCCGAACATTCCGGGTCCTGCCCCCAGGACGGGATGTTCCAGAAATATCCTTATCGCTTCGAAGTACGTGAAGCTCCTGTAATACAACTGCGGGGTCAGCCGATCTATCGATGGCAGCGTCATGGCGGCGATACCTGCGATGATCAGCAGGCCTGGCCATATCAACCGCCTCTTCGTCAACACCATCATGGCGAACAACCCCATCCACGTCTGCCTCGAGAACGTGAGGAATATCAGCCCCAGGGTTGAAAACATGCCCAGAAACCTCCTCAGCCTGTCTTTCGTGGTTGCGTATATCAAAAACAGTCCCAGCAGTGAATACATCCCGAGATAGTTCACCCCTCCAGATCCTGTTATTGATATGACCCTGTCCAGTCCGAGCCTCTTCTTGTGTTCACCGTACATCCTCACGAGCGGGTTGAGCTTCGGATCGATACCTGCGACCGCAAGGATCTCGGCTATTATCCCGGTAACCGCCAGTATAATTATTATCACCTTGATCCAGAAGACGAACGACATGAGTTCCTCTCTCTTCCACCTCAGGGTTGCAAAGACATAGAAGACGAGGATGTTCTTGAGGACGTCATACATGCCGAAACCGCCCTGAAGTACCGGCACCCTGTTGTATACCATCGAGAAACTCGCCACGACGAGAAAAAGCATTATCGGAACAGTCGTTGGAAGCTCCATCATCCTGAATGTGTAGACCCTCGGTTTCAATGAAACGAAGGCAAACAGAACAGCGAACATGAACAGCGTGGATATCTCGTCGGAATATGAAACCAGCTTCACGAGGAAGTGGTAATGTACGAAGAGTCTCTTGAGCAAATGTTGCAGCGGCAATAACAAGAGGAAAAGGATGAGCAGTTTTTTTGTTATTGGTACAACATCAAAGGGTCTTGTTATATATGCGTTCTGGGTCTCTATCATTCAATCTTCACACCAGCAAAGACACCGCGTTCTCAAATTGGATTGTCCGCGCCCGCACAATCCTACATCTGTCGTTCATCGTAACCGATACACCTCGGCGGCAGTGAATATCTGTCCCGTACTCCATCGATGTAGTATCTGTAGAAGCCTATGAGTCCTTTAATGTTGCATCTCAGGTTGATGAGGTAATAAACGGTGTGTTTTATTACGGTCTTTACATGTTTCGACAATCCATAGTATCTGGAATGGAGGTAGCCCAGGTTCCTGTAATATATGCCGGCCTTGTCTGCAGGCCTGACAATGACCCTTCCCAGAAGGCCGAACAGCAGCCTTTCTCTCTTTCCCTTCCGTGCCGGATGCCAGTGCAGTGCGGTGATTATCGTTCCCACCCTTATGTTGTTGGCCTGGGTTCTCAGCACATACTCTCTCTCATCGCCCCATATGAACATCTCCTTCTTTATGTTTCCTATCCTTTCGACCACCTTCCTGGAGACCAGGGTGCCGTTGAAAGGCGTAACCCAGTCATAGATCACTCCGTCCTCTGCCTCTGTCTTGATTGCCTCCACACTGTTACTGACGTTCCTCAGGTGGGCGGGCCTGAAAGTCAGGGCCTGCTCGTTGTCCTTGTCTATGACAAGGGGACAGGTGAAAAGCAGGTTCTTTTGCCGTGATTTGGTCAAAAGCTCGAAAAGCTGGTTCTCCGCCGGTATGCCGTCGTCGTCCATCAGCCACAGCCAATCGAACCCCGCATCGTAGCTGCGCCTGATGCCTTCGTAAAAACCACCTGCACCCCCGGTATTCTCGTGCATCCTGACATAATGGATCTCAGCGCTCGAGTCTCCGGACATTGATGACGGCAAGGTTTTCACCCTTTCTACGGGCTCCCTGCCGGGATGCGGAACCTCGTCGACAAACCCCTTCTCGACAAGAAACTCCGGTGTACCGTCGACAGAGGCGTTATCGATGATGTAGATCGCATCAAGGCGGCGTGTCTGTCTGAGAACGGCATCAATGCACTCCTTCAATGCCTCCTTCCTGTTGAAAGTCACTATGACCGCTGCGACTTTTTCTCTTTCTGTTTCAGCCATGTATGTTATATTTTAACTTATCAACAGTATGTTACACAATGTTACAGCAGACAAGGACACAGAGGTTGCTTAACCGGAGTTACTCACGCTCTGGAGGCAGGGCAAACCTGTCGGTTGCCCCATCTATGTAGTACCTGTAGAACTCCACGAGACCTTTGATGTTGAAGCCGGAGTTTATCAGGAAGTAAAGGGTGTATTTCGTCATGGTCTTCAGTCTCTTCCTGATATCATAGTATCTTCCATGCTGATATCCGAGATTTCTATAATAAATGTGAGCCTTCGGGTCTGTCCTGACACTGACGCGCCCGAGGAGCCCGAACAGGACCTTGGCCCTGTTTGCAACCCTGGCAGGATGCCGGTGGAAAGCCGAGGCCACCGTTCCCATCCTTATGTTATTGGACTCAGCCCTCAGTACATACTCCTTCTCGTCTCCCCAGATGAACATCTCCTTCTTTATGTTCCCGATCCTGTCTATCACCTCCCTGGATATCAAGGTTCCGTTGAAGGGAAACATGCAGTCGTATATGACGTCATTCACGGCATAAGACCTGAGGGTATCGACACGGTTCTCTACATTCCCGGCATCGCCGTGTCTGAAGGAGAGGATCTGCTCATCGTCCTTGTCTATAACTATTGGACCGGCGATGAGCAGGCTGTGTCTTGTGGACTTGTCCAGCAACTCCTCCAGCTGGTCTTCTGCAGGGATGCCGTCGTCGTCCATCAGCCATACCCACCCGAAGCCGGCTTCGTAACTGCGCTTGACCCCCTCGTAGAAACCGCCTGCCCCTCCCGTATTCTTGTGCATCCTGACATAATGGACATCAACCGTCCCGGCCTTCCGGCCGGGCAACGGGATCGTCTTCACCTTCTCCGCGGGCGTCTCCACCGGGCTCAACGGTTTGTCAATGAGACCGGCATCGACCAGATACCCTGGAGTGCCGTCGGTGGAGGCGTTGTCTATAATATACACTGCCTCGGCAGGCCGGGTCTGGTTCAATACGGCATCGAGACAATCCCGCAAGGAATCCACTCTGTTATAGGTTACAATGACGGCGGCAACATTGTCTCTTCCCTCTTCCCTCATAATACAATTTTAACTCAACTCTTCGAATAATTTTAACGCACCGGCAACCACCTGATCCATGTTCAGATACTTGTACTGGGCGAGCCTTCCGATGAAGTAGACCGTCTTGAGCTTGTCGGCCTCCTTCTTGTACTTGAGGTAAATCTCTTCGAACTCGGGTTTGGGGACGGGATAGTACGGGTCTCCCTCAGCCATTGGATACTCATAACATATGGTCGTCTTCGGGTGCTTCTGAAAGTAGAAGTACTTGAACTCCGTTACCCTTGTATAGTCATGCTCGTTCGGATAGTTCACGACCGCTGCATTCTGATGCCTCTCCTTGTCGAGGGTCACAAACCTGAAATCGAGACTTCTGTAAGGCAATCGGCCGTACATATAGTCAAAATAGTAATCAATCGGTCCGGTATAGATAAGCTTGTCAAACTTCACCGTGTCCAGGACATCCCTGTAATCCGTGTTCAGCAGTATGGGGTTGATATTTCTGTTGTCGAGCATCCTCTCGAACATGCGCGTAAACCCCGCACTCGGTATCCCCTGGAACCTGTCCGTGAAGTACCTGGTGTCCCGGTTGAACCTTACGGGAAGCCTTTTCGTGACCTGAGGGTCGAGTTCCTCCGGATAAAGCCCCCACTGTTTTTTCGTGTAGTTCTTGAAAAAGAGTTCGTACAGCTCTTCACCCACCTGAGATACCACCACGTCCCTCGAATTGCTGATACGGTCGGACTTGACCCTGTGTGTCTCGAAGTATTCCTTCAGCTCTTCAGGCGTAAACCTGCGATCGTAGAGACGCTCCATGGTATCGAGGTTTATGGGCAGGTAGACCTCTTTGCCCCTTACGACAGCGAGCACCCTGTGGACATAGCCGTTCCACTCGGTGAAACGACAAAGATACCGCCACACGGTCTCGGAATCGGTATGGAAGATATGGGGGCCGTACTTCTGGACGAGGATCCCGTCATCGTTGTAGTAGTCATAAGCGTTACCACCGATATGGTCACGCTTTTCCACCACCAGCACCTTCTTGCCGAGCTCTGCGGCTATTCTTTCGGCGAGAGTGCAACCGGCAAAACCCGCTCCGACTATAAGGAAATCCACTTTCATTCGGTATTCCGTATCCCCCTCTCTCTCGGAAGAGATTCGGTTCTCATCTGTGACAGCAGCCTGCTCACCCGCCTTCGACCTCATCCCGGAAACAGGAAGTTTCATCATGGGGAAGGATATCCGGCCTGACAGCAACTCACAACCCTGACAGGCCCCGTTCGGAAGCTCCCCGGTCCCTTTTTCACGGCGTATCACCGAACCGGCAGAGACATTATTCCTGTCTGTAGTCACCGGTGACTTCTGCAGCCAAAAGACCGCGGCGCACCTCTCCTTGAAAACACTTCATCCAAGGGCATCGCGTACAGACCTGAACCGGCCGCAGATCCTCACCTGTCCGGCCGTAAAGACAGATGTTTCTTCAATGTCTCCACTTTGGTCCTGTACGCGGGAGACTTCGAAACCTTATCCATGTACTCAAGGAGAAAGCTGACGAGTACAGAGAAGACAAACCCCGCAAAGGCAGCGATCATGACCATGCGTCTCCTCTTGGGCTTTATCCTCTTCTCGGGCGGAATCGCCTTCTCCAGTACCTGTATCATTACTGCATCGCGTCCTTCGTCCAGTCTCGCCGCTTCATACTGTTTGAGAAACAGGTTGTAGAGCTCCTCTGTGAAGTTGAGCTCTCTGAGTCTTCTTATATACTCTATGCTTACCTCCGGCATACCGCCGGTAGACATCAGATAGTCATAGCCGTTTCCGTTGCCCTCACCCGTTTCCAACTTCCTCAATTCAGCCCTCAACCCCTTCAGCGTCTCTTCGAGTTTCTGCAGATCGGGATTGTTCGGGGCCGAATATGTTCTCATGACCTTCAGTTGTACTTCCTTTTCGGCAATCTTGGCCCTCATGCTCGATATGGCGGATATGACCGCCTTTGCCTGGGCATCCAGCTTCAGCACACCGGTCTTCGCCTTGAAGTCCGCCATCTCCTTCTCTGCCTTTATCAGGGCTTCTCTGGTCTCCTTGAGCCGTTCACCAAAGAACACCCTGCGCTGTGCAGCCTCGGTTATGGCGAGTCTCTTGGTCAGGTTCTTCAACTCTTCAACAAGGGCGTTGGCTATGTCGGCTGCCAGCCGGGGATCCCTGTCGTAGACTGAGATGGTTATTATTCCGCTCCAGCTGCTGGATCTGACCTTGACGTTCGAGGAGAGTTGTTCGCTTGCGGCCAGAACAGTGTCAGCCCCGTATTGCTTCACGAGGTCAAAACGCTCCACAACGGCCTCCATCACGGGCCTGCTTGTGAGTAACGCCATGTACAGTGCATTCGGACTGTTCAAGCCGAACAGCCCGGCTGCCGTTGCAGCAGCGCCTCCAAACTGGCTCAGGAGCTTGGACACAACGGCGGAACTCTCCTGTTGCGGCCTCAGGATCCTGGTCTTGGCCATGTATATCTCCGGCATGAGGAGGCTCACCACGGCGGTAACCACGACAAAGACAACCGTTATCGACAGGACCGTCTTTTTCCGCTTCAGGGGAATGATGATAAGGTCAAGAAGGCTGATGCTGTCGTCCACCGGTTCAGTTTGATGTTTGTCCAATCCTTCTTCTCCTTGTAAAGACTGAAAGGTGCGGAGCCCGCTTATGATGACCGACGGCTTTTGTGTTAACGGCTTTCGGGGCGTTCAGGTACAGCCTTAAATTCCTGTGCATATTGACGAATGCCGAAAAATCAGGCTAAAAACCATTAGGATGAGTTTGAAGTCCATAAAAAATAATAATAGTTTCAGGGCTCAAAAGTCAAACGTCAGAGACGCGCAACCCCCTGATTAATCGGCCTTCTTCAGCAGAGAACGCAACTTCCTCCGCAAGCGCAGCAGTACGGGCTGGGTGGACCAGAAGGTGGAGACATAAACCTCCTGGACCTTTTCGTCGACCACCCGCCTGTTGTTCTTAATCCTCGGCATCAGTCCAAGGAACAGGAGCAGCCCGTCCACGGCATATACGATACTTGAAACGCCATCCTTCCGGAACCTCAGCATGTTCCAGAAAAAGGTGCGGAACATGAGCACGGGAAGCCTCCTGGCTGGAAAATACAGGTAGATTATCGCCAGTTCGTTCCTGGTGGTGAAGGTTCTGAGCCTTTTAAAGCTCCTGTGTGTGGCCGAGGCCCTGTGATTGACAACGCAGCGCTCAAAGTACTTGATTCCAAAACCCTCGTCTAAAACCCTGAGGCCGTATTCCCACTCGTGGGAATAAAGAAACATCCAGTCCGCATACCCTCCGATCCTTTCCACCACTTCTTTTCGTATTATCGCTCCGGCGCCTATGAAGCCTATCCAGTCCTGTAAATCCGTGCGTTTCAGGGTCGTAAACGCCCCTCCGATTATCTTGCACGCAAGGACGCCCACCTCCCTGTTCTCCTCCATGAAGGCAACGGCCTCCCTGACCCCTTCCACGGGATGCGAATCATCGTCCAGTACGAGGAAATACTCGCCTTTTCCATCGGAGAAGCCGTAGTTCCAGCCTGCAATGCCTACGTTGCGGGGGATCCTTATGAGTTTGACCTCCGGGAACTCCTTACTGACCATCTCCGCGGTCCCGTCAGCCGATGCATTGTCATTGACTATAATCTCTATCCTGTCTTTCGGGTAATCGATGCTGTCTGAAATCTCTTTCAGGGTCGTCCTAAGGTCGTCTCTCCTGTTGTATGCCAGTATATTTATCGTCAATAAGGGCCACTCCATCTCGTCCACTCAACAGAGGGCCTCGAACGTCTTGAGCGCCCTTGCAATGATCTGGTCCATGTTATAATACTTGTACTCCGCCAGCCTCCCGATAAAGACCACGTCATCGAGTTTTCCCGCTTCCTCGCTGTACTTCGCGTAAATACTGCTGTTTTCATCGTTTGGAATCGGGTAATACGGATCATTGCCGCCCTTCTTGTACTCGAGGGGATATTCGTATGCAACCGTTGTCTTCCGCGACCGTGTATTCAGAAAGTGCTTATATTCGGTTATCCTCGTATAATCATGGTTTTCGGGATAATTGACCTGTGCCACGGCCTGAAAAAACTCCGTGTCATAGGACTTGAAAGTGAAGTCCAGACTCCTGTAGGAGAGCTCTCCGAACCTGAAATCAAAGAACTCGTCTATACAGCCGGTGTATATCAGTTTCTCGAACCTGACGGAGTCTTTGACATCCCTGAAATCGGTTTTCAGTTCAACCCGTATGCGGGGATTGTCCAGCATCTTCTCTATCACGCTTGTATAACCCTTCTCGGGGATCCCCTGGTACTTGTCCTGAAAATACCTGTCATCCCTGCTGATATAGACGGGCACGCGTGCAGTCACGGACGGATAGAGGTTCTCCGGTGTCAGCCCCCATTGTTTCAATGTGTATCCGAGAAAGACCTTCTCATAGATGTAGCTCGACAGGAACTGCAGGTCCTTGTCCCCGAACTCTTTCAGTTTCAGAATGGGAATCTTGACGTTGTACCCGAAGGTATCGATCAGTTTGTTCTCCAGCCTGGAGGCCAGACCGGGAGGGAACACCTTGTAAAGCGCATTCAGGTTGAAAGGCAACGGTATCTCCATGCCGTCGACCACCGCCCTGACCCTGTGAAAGTAAGGATACCACTCGGTGAACCTGCTGAGATAGGCCCATACGGTTTCATCATTGGTATGGAATGCATGCGGGCCGTACTTGTGAATGAATATTCCCTCGTCATCCTTGTAGTCATAGACATTGCCTGCAATATGATCCCTTCTCTCCACCACGAGGACCTCCTTTTTCAACACGCTGGAGATCCTCTCGGCCAGAACGCTTCCTGCCAGACCCGAGCCCACTATCAGATACATTTCACCTCTCCATCCTTTTCCCTGACGTTTCCGTACAACTTCCGGTGCCAGTCCCATGCGGTCTCTATTATCTTGCGCAGTTCAAAGTACCGAGGTTTCCATCCGAGGATCGCGGACGTCTTCTTGGAGCTCCCCACAAGCACGGCCGGATCACCGGCCCTCCTGGGAGAGGCGACCTCCACGATCTCCCTTCCCGTAACATCCCTTGCAGTCTCTATCACGTCTTTCACGGAAAACCCGTTGCCGTTTCCGAGATTGAAGACATCGCTCTCACCACCATTCAGAAGATACTCCAGGGCGAGTATGTGTGCATCCGCCAGGTCGGTGACGTGTATGTAATCCCTGATGCATGTCTTGTCGGGGGTATCGTAGTCGGTTCCGAATACCTTTATATCCTTCCTGCGGCCGATGGCCGCATCCAGCACCAAAGGGATCAGATGGGTCTCCGGGTCGTGCCACTCTCCTATCTCCCCCTCGGGATCCGCACCGGCAGCGTTGAAATACCTCAGAGCAACACTCTTCAGTCCGTATGCAGCGCTGTAGTCCGACAGTATCCTCTCCACCATCAGCTTGCTCTGTCCGTAGGGATTTATCGGGTTTTGTGGGTGGTCTTCCGTTATGGGTATCTCGACCGGGTTGCCGTACGTTGCACAAGTCGATGAGAATATGAAGTACTTAACGTCAAACTCTCTCATCACCCTCAGGATATTCAGCGTACTCGCAACATTGTTCAGGTAGTACTTCTGGGGATCCTCCACCGACTCGCCCACGTATGCAAACGCGGCAAAATGCATGACCGCCTTCACGGGATACTTGCTGAATGCCAGTCTGATCTGTTCGATGTCGGACAGGTCACCAAGGACGAACTCTCCCCACTTGACGAACTCCCTGTGCCCGTACACGAGGTTGTCGAACACGACCGTCCCGTATCCCCTCTCGTTCAGCAGCTTGTTGATATGAGAGCCTATATATCCTGCACCGCCGGCTACAAGTATCACTTTGGATCTCCTTCGATGAGTTTTTTGAAATACTCGATGGTCTTTCTCAGGCCTTCCTCCATCTGCACGGATGGTTCCCAGTTCAGCTTCTCCCTTGCAAGGCTTATGTCTGGCTGCCTCTGTCTGGGGTCGTCGGCGGGCAGCTCCTTGAAAGTGATCTTGGACTTCGAGCCGGTCAGTTCGATCACCTTCTCGGCAAGCTCGAGTATGGAAAACTCCGCAGGATTGCCGAGATTCACCGGACCGGTGAAGTCGTCAGGACTGTTCATGAGCTTGACGAGGCCGTCGATCAGGTCATCAACATAGCAGAAACTCCGTGTCTGACTGCCGTCACCATACACTGTCAGGTCTTCACCTCTCAAGGCCTGCATTATGAAGTTGCTCACAACACGGCCGTCGTTCGGATGCATCCTCGGTCCGCTTGTGTTGAATATTCGCGCAACCTTTATTCTCAGCTTGTGCTGACGGTGATAGTCGAAGAAGAGCGTCTCGGCACACCTCTTTCCCTCGTCGTAACAGGCCCTGTAACCGATCGGGTTCACGTTTCCCCAGTAGGTTTCCGGCTGGGGATGGATCTGAGGGTCGCCGTACACCTCACTGGTCGAGGCCTGTAAGATCTTTATCTTGAGCCTCTTTGCAAGGCCGAGCATGTTGATGGCGCCGATGACCGATGTCTTGGTCGTCTGAACAGGGTCAAACTGATAGTGTATCGGGGATGCGGGACAGGCGAGGTTGTAAATCTGGTCCACCTCTATATAGAGCGGGAAACATATATCGTGACGCAGTATCTCAAAGTAGGGGTTGTCCCTGAGGTGGGCGATGTTTTCCTTGCGTCCCGTGTAGAAGTTGTCCAGGCATATCACCTCGTGCCCCTCGTTCAGAAGCCTCTCGCAGAGATGAGATCCGAGGAAACCGGCACCACCGGTAACAAGAATACGTTTGACTGAATTGTACTGTCTCATTTTTCAAGCCTCCAAGTGTATAAAGTCCGGGAAGATACCGGCAGAGAGTTAGAATGTCACAAGCAGTACACCTGATGTGACCGCAATCTGGTACAAGATCTGCGTAATATCCCTTATGTTACGCATCCACGCTATCCTTTCAAGCTTCTCGGGCACAACTATGGTGTCTCCTGACTCCACCTGTCCTGCTCCTACGTCCCATCTCGAATACTCGCTGTTCCAGGAAAGACCGAGGAAGCCCTTGCTGACTTTCAGTGCAGAGCCATCGGCCTTCAGTATATAGACGTTATCGTCGTCGGCATTCTCCGTATACCCGCCCGCAAGCGAAATATAGTAGTCGACGTCCCGTCCCTTCTCATAAAGAAAGGCCGTCTGGTTATATACGGAGCCTATAACCTGCACGGTGTGCGGATCGGTAGGAATATATATGGAGTCACCGTCTTCAAGCTCTATGTCGTAGAGGGTTCCCCTCAGGGTCTCCGGCGGTTCCAGCCGGATAGCCACCCTTCCCTTGGCCTTTATCGTCCTGAGCTTTTCAATGAAGCGCCTCTTCTGTTCGGCCTCGATCTGCATCAGCCTCGCCTCTCGAGAAGAGGATGCAGATGCGACGCGTGTGGTCCCCGTGCTCAGCATCTCCCTTTCCAGCCTGTCTATCATCTCTTCAATGCGTCTCTGCTGCAGGACTTCAACACGTTTCCTCGTGAACACAGCTCCACGTAGGAACGCCTTGTCGGTGAATCCTCCGGCCCTCTCTATCAGGGAGGAGAGCCTTTCGCCCTTCTTGATGGTATAGGTGCCCGGAAACCTGACCTCGCCCCTTATCCGAACCGTCTGATAGAGCCGCCACTCGGGGACGGTACGGACGAATAGATAGTCGTTCTCCTGCAGGGAAATGTTGCTGTCGGGGTCTCCTGCGAGAGCCTTCTCCAGATCGACCACGATCTTTTCCGTCACGGGTCCTTCGTCTGTAACATGTATCCGCGTAAGTTCAGCCCCCTTGTCGTATGCATAGTATTTGAGTCCCCCTGCCATTGAGATCAGGTCCCTTACGGTCATGCCGGGTCTGAACCCGTACTCGCCTTCCCTCTGGACTGCACCGGCGAGCCTGACGATCCTCTCGTCCTTGACGACCTGGAAGATCTTGACGACATCGCCCGCCTGTACGGTGACATCCTTGTCCCGTATCTCCTGGAGGTCGGACTCGAAAACTATCTGACGGCTGTTGTCAACGATACGCTCTATTTGAACCCTCCCCTTGAAGGCAACGTCATTGAGTCCCCCTGCCATCTCTATCAGGCGGGACACCGTTGTCTTGCCTGTCAGCTCATATATGGCCGGATTGTTCACACTGCCTGCAATTGCTACAAGGGGTCCGACCGGCGGTATGAATATCACGTCCTCAGGCATGAGCCTTATGTCCTTTGTCTTGTCCCCCCTGAGCAGGAAGTCGTACATGTCGAAGCTGACTATGGTCCTGCCGTTCCGCTTTATCTGTATGGCCCTCATCGTTCCGGTCTTGCTAGGACCTCCTGCCTCGAACAGTGCATTTATCAAGGTGGAAAGTGAAGAGAGCGTATAGGCGCCGGGACGCCTGGCGTTGCCAACCACATATACCCTGATGGTCCTCAGTGATCCCATGCTGACGTTCATCTCGAAGCCTGTATAGTACTTGGAAAACTGTTTGTGCAGAAGCCTCCTCAATTCACTGAACTTCAAGCCTGCAACACCAAGCATGCCGACCTTGGGAATATTTATATTCCCGTCCCGGTCGACCACGAGGTCCCACTGCCCTTCCACCCTGCCCCAGATGGATACCTTGATCTCGTCTCCGGGCCCCAGCACATAACCCGGCCCGACCGGCACGTTATCCACCGGTGCAAATGTCGACGGAGGCCGGTTGAAGAGATCATAGCCGAACTGCTTGAGGTTGGTTGACACCGTGAGGGAGGTCTTTCCCGCAATGTAGTTCTCGAACTCGGAAGGGCTCTCCGCCGGCAGCGGTACGGTCCCCCCGCCCGTTCCCTCCTGGACCGCCGAACTCACGGATTGTTGAGCCGGCTCTTTTACTTCCTCTGACGGGCTCTTCTGGGATGGTCCGGAAACGGGTGATATCGGTATGGCTTGGAAATCCTCGGCATATAGGGAAACTGTACACACGAAACTGTACAGTAATGATACGATTATGAAAATATTTTTATATTTCATAAGGTTATTTTATATCTTACTTAAAATCCGAACAAAAAGTCAATCGACAACCTCCCCAAAACAAAGGGAATTCAGGTATAATTATCGTAATCGTTGCACAACGTCGGGTCTACCCGGAGGAACACGCAGTGGAGCCCTACAGATATCAGGAGCTGGCGTATCTTATAGTGCCTGTCTTCCTTGGCATGGAATTCTTTATCAGCGCAAGAAACGAAAGGAGGGAAAGGAGAGAGGCCCCTCTCGGCTCCTACGTTCTCGACTTCTGCGGATTTCTCTTCACGGCACTCGTCCCTGCCATATTCCTGTTCACCATATGGGCGATCGAGAGCAAGGCGTTCCCCTTGAGGGAGTCAACCCTCGCTCGTCTGGACCGCTACGGAGTGATGTTTCTCTTCATGGGCTCCTGGTGGCAGGTATACATGATAGGGGCACTCAGGGCGGCAAGGTTTACGGAGAGGCACAGGCCGATATATCTGTGGGGCCCATTCATAGGTCTGGGTGTTTTCATATCATTCCTTGTGCTCTGGGTCTCTCCATGGAACCTCAAGTGGATATCTACAGGATGGTTCCTGACGATTGCGGCAGTACTGCACTTCCTCAAGGTGAAGCCGAGGAACATCGCGCGTGTCTTCTGGGTACTGACCGCCGTAACGTTCTTTTTTGAGAACATACTCTTCATATGGCTCGAGACCCTTGTTTAGAGCAGAGCGTGTGGATTTCAGCCTGTATCTGATAACCGACAGGAGGCAGATGAAGATGCCCTTTTACGAAGGGATCGAGGCTGCGCTCAGGGGGGGAGTAAAGGCAATCCAGTTGAGAGAGAAAGACCTCACCGTGAGGGATCTCCACTCAACGGCCTGCAGGTTGCGTGATCTCACCGCCCGGTACGGGGCACGGCTGTTCGTGAACGACAGGGTGGATGTGGCGCTGTCTGTCGGAGCCGACGGTGTTCACCTCGGAGGCCGCAGCATTCCGCTGCGGGCCGTCCGAAAGATCGCGGAGGAAAAGCTGCTCATCGGCGTATCAACGCACTCGATCGAGGAAGCGGTTGAAGCCGAAAGATATGGTGCCGACTTCATAACGTTCGGGCCGGTTTATGAAACCCCTTCGAAAAGGGCATACGGCCCGCCCGTCGGCGTGGAGAGGCTTGAGGCTGCAGCCGCAAAAGTATCGATACCCGTCTTCGCTCTCGGAGGAGTACGGCTGGAGAGGATACCGGAACTGCTGAAAGCCGGGGCCGCGGGAGTGGCTCTCATCTCCGCCATACTCTCCAGCTACGATGTCGAAGGAGAAGCTGCAAGGTTCGTCAGGGCTCTCGACCGGACCTCGAGGGCCCCTTCCTGCTGACCACCCTGAAGAGGGACGGATAGACAATGCTCGATACTATGGCCGTCAGGATAAGAGAGCCGTTCATCCCGGGTGTCAGCAAACCCATCTTCTCACCAAGTGTGCCTGCCACGACGATCATCGAAAGCGGTGCCGAGAGGATCAGGGACATTCCCAATGCCTCCCGCGTACCCAGCCCCATGAAACGTGACAGAAGCAATGGGAATGCATTGCTCACAAAGACCATCAACGTCAGGAAGAGTGAAAAGGAGATGGACTGGAAAGACCTCAGCAGCCCTATGTCAAAATCAGCTCCAACGCCGATGAAAAAAAACGGCGTAAAGAATCCGAAACCGACAGCGTTTATCTTGTCTTCGAACCGCCCCTTGCTCTTGAAGACGTAGCTGAATATCAGCCCTGCCATGAAGGAGCCGAGTATCGGCTCGACACCTGAACCGTAAGCTATCAGAGCCCCGGCAAAGGCGATGGATATAACGGCCCTTATCCCCTCCTCAACAGGATCGTTACTCTCCATCACGTTCTCTATCCTCTCAGGATGCCACCATGCAATAACATAAAGGATCCTCAGAAAAAGAGCAGCAACAACGAGCAGCAAAAGGAGTTTGATCCCTTCCACGGCCGCCATAACAGTAAATCCCAGGCGGTGATATATGTCGATGCCCGTAAGCACCACTATAGACATCAGCTCTCCGGTAAGGGCCACACCTATGATATCACGCCCCGTCTCCGACTTCATCATCCCCAACTCCTTGAGCACCGGGATTATTATCCCTGCAGAGACTACGGATACCGCAACGCCGACATAAAAGGAATAGCCCATCAGGATGAATATCAGCGGGCCGAGCAGCAGCGAGAGGGCCGAGACGAACACATACCAGAAGAACCTTCCCTGCCTCACGAGCCCCCTCATGTCGAGCTCCATTCCGGCTATGAACATCAGGTAGATGAAGCCTATATCCTTGAGCAGAGAAAACCACTCGGGTTTCCTCGACAGGAAAACGCTGAAAAGGACGATACCGTAGATTATCTCAAGGGTTGCAGAGGGAAGCATGAACTTCCTTGCAAGGAAAGGTATGGTGGCGGCACCACCGATGACAACAAACATGATCATGAGTTGCTCACCCATGATTCATCCTCTCAGGGCCGGGCGCCCCCGGTCTCCACATGTCCCTGCATCCGTGGCCGGGAGGCTCACAGGGACTCCTCCACTGGAGGGATCAGCAGTGTGGAGATCGGAGATCTGCTCACTATGTACCATACGACATCCGGGTTCAGCATCAACGAGAGCCACCTCTTCTTCTTCCATCCGCCGGTATCAACGATCATCAGGTTGTACTCGCTCAACACCCCGGTTACGGCCTTTACAGGATTGCCCTTCAGGCGGGGGACGTTTATGCTCGATTTGTATACGAGTGCCATGTCGGAGATATTCTTTTTCATCTCTTCAAACCACCGGACCTCTTCTTCGGTGGAGATGTACCTCGAAGGCTCTACGAGCAAGGCCGTCAGTTCGTTATTCAGCGACGACGATATCTCGAAAGCCGTGTCCATCACACGCTGAACGTCTATCCCTTCAACGCACGGGACGACCACCTTTTCATAGGGAAAGGTGCCCGCGGAAAGCAGGATCGGGCATACTGCGATCGAAGCAAGACTGTTCAGAAAGCTCCTCTTCCTCAAGTCGGAAGATGCGGGGAGAAAAGACTCGGCATGCACATCCTTTGACAGTACTATAAGGCCGTGTTCTCCCTTCTCCTCCTTCAGCAGGCTCTCTATTGCGTTGTATGGAGAGAGGACCGTCTCCCTCTCCTCGATGTTCTTGAAGCTGTCCCTGTTTATCAACTCTCTGAAGCCGGAACGGGCCAACGCCTTTTTTGCATACATGAATATGATCTTGTTCAGCGGGAATACGGAGAAGAGGTATTCGAGCTCCCTGAAGAACCCCTCGTCTTCCTTCCCTCCCAGGTAGGCAATGGCGGTAGAGCCGTACTCGAGCGGAAAACGCTGGAAACTGAAGGTCAGTATCTCGGAAACCGTCTTCAAGACCGCCGGATCCCCGAGGATGATAACCCTGTCCCTCGGTTTCAGCACCCTGTCCTTCCTCGGCATTATGATATTGCCGTCCCTGTAGATAATACCTATGCGCCATCTGATCGGTGCAAGCGCCCCTATCGGCTTGTTGGCGAGCCTGGAGTTGGGATGCACCTCCACCTCCAATATCTCGTTCTTACCGAGACCGATTGCGTGTGCAGCCCTCGATCTCTGTTCAATCCTGTTCCGTATACCTGTGGCACTGGCGGTGTAGATGTTCTCAACCTCCACGCCGAGGCCCTCGAGAGTCTCAACGTTCTCCTGCGTAACACCGACGGAAATAATCCTCTTTGTATTGAAATGTTCTTTCAGGAGACGCGCAACCTCGACATTGACCTTCTCATTGGTCGTGGTTATTATCACGACATCCGCATCCTCCACCCCTGCATCCTCGAGAACGAGTCTGCTCGTGGCGTCTCCTGCTATAAACCTGACGTCTTCCCCTTTCATCCTCCTCGCTCTCTCCTTGAGGTCGGGGTTGAGGTCAATGCATGTTATCTCGAAATCCCTGGGGAGTTTCTTGAGCAGTTCCCGTCCGATACGGCCGAGGCCTATGATCACGAGCCTGTTACGTTTCACCTGAATCCCTCTGTCGCCCTGGTTACAAGGTCTTTCAGGGCTGATATGAAAAGCGGACGGGTGTTCAAGGACGGCACCCTCCTGAGGTCTGTTCCGTGTTGCTCGGCAAGCCCTCTGTACAGAATGTCTATCTCATAGAGTGTCTCTACATGGTCTGAGACAAAGCTGACAGGCACCACCAGTATACTCCCGACTCCTTTTCCCGCAAGCTCAACAATGACATCCTCGGTCGACGGCTCCAGCCACTTGACCGGCCCGCTCCTGCTTTGATACCCGATATGATACGGGATGGAGATGCCGGCCTTCGCCCTCAACCGGCCGACCACCGCTTCAACGGTCCCCCGGATCTCGTCCACATAGGGATCACCGTCGTCGATGAAACTCACCGGCAGGCTGTGTGCACTGAAGAGCAGGTGCACCCCGTCACCGTCATACCCGGATAATCCCTCCTCTATGGTGCCCGCAAGCGCATCGACATAGAGTGGGTGGTCATACCATGAATCCACGAAGACCGACTCGATCCCAGCCCTCACAACGGCATCGTCGAATCTCTCCCTCGTAGATCCGGTCGTGGCCCTGGAGTAGTGAGGATAGAGGCTGAGACCAACAAGCCTCCTGACCCCGTCCTTCAATGCCTGGCCGACCGCGTCCTCTATAAACGGATGCCAGTAACGCATCCCCACGTATACCCTGAAATCCCCCTCCTCATTGAGTGCCTCCATGAGGGCATCAGCCTGCTGTCTGGTGATTCTCAGGAGGGGAGAGCCGCCCCCGATCCTGGCATATGCATCCCGGGCCTTCTTGGCCCTGAGCACTGATATAAGCCACGCCAGAGGTCTCTGCATGAAGGCAGGGCCGAGCGGAATAATGCCGCGGTCCGAGAAGAGGTTGTAGAGAAAGGGCCTGACCGCGCCGAGGGTGTCGGGCCCACCGAGATTGAGCAGCACTACACCTGTCTTTTCCATATATGGATTATATACTTTCAGAAGCCCCGCTGTAAAAGCCCGCTCTCTTCACTCACGCGGGAAAAGAGAGAGGCGGTGCAATCGTCCGATTGCACCGCCTCCCATAGAACACAAACAAAGTCTCGCCCTTGAGGCTCCCTGCCCTTACAGCAGGAACTGGAGCATCACCCTCAGGGTGTTGAAGTCTTCGGTCTTCACGTTTCTCACAGTGCCTTCCTTCTTGAAGTCGCTCATGGCGTACTCGGCACTCAGCCTAAGCTTCTGACCTTTTATGTAGTAGTTGATGCCGGGAGCTATCCAGGTCAGCTGCTGGTCCTCCTGCTCGTTGAGCTTGGCATACTTCCAGACCTCGTACCTGCCGTACAGCTGAACCCTTCCCACCCAGATCTTTTTGGGAAGGAGGTAGCCGGCCTTCACGTAGTAACCGTTTCTCTCACCGTACATGCCTGTTGCCTTCGGATCAGGATCCCAGCCCTTGTACGCCTCGTCAAAGCTGACGTCGAGATAAGCGCCGGAGAGGGTAAAGGCACCGACGGGAGTGGGATACTCGAAGAATCCGTCGACAGTCCAGGTTATGTTGTCCTTTGCGTCGGTCTTTGCACCGAGGTTGCCGTAAATAACGTCGGGCTCATACTGCATACCACCACCGATGGTCAGGACCTTCTTCATCCCGCGGTATGTTCCGAAGTACACGAGCGAGGCCTCGGGTTTCAGCAAGGTCAGGTGCAGCCTTCCGGTATAACGGAGGGAACTTTTCGGAGTGTTGGGATCCTCCCTGCCTTCCATGATACCTATCCTGTACTGGATCCTGTTGTTTACGAAGTTGCCCCATGCGACGATACCCACGTCCCTGGATGCCGCAAACGGGTTGTAGACGAAGAGAGAACGGTCGATGCTCAGCGGATCGAAACATCCCTCATTGTTCTCCCTCGTGAGGGGATCCTTGGTCAGACCCACCCTCATCCTCAGGTATTTCGAGAACTTGAACTTCATGAAGGCATCCAGCATATCGAGCCTGTTTGATACGGAATCGGCGACATTGAGGTCGTTGACGAGCCTGGGACCTTTGTGCTCGATCTGTATCACGAATCCGGCATTCCTCGTCAGCCTGCCCGTGAAGTTGAACCTGTTCCTCTTGAAGTAGAAATCGACCGTATCGTCGGTACCGTCAGGGCCTGAACCCGTGTCACGCCATACTCCGTAGAACTGTGAAAAGTAGCTGATCCTGAGCGACAAGCCCCGCTTTCCCTTTATCTTCACACCAGCCTGCGCCGTATCCACAGCCATGCCGATCAGAAAGACAAAGACCAGGGCTATCACCGAGAAGAGCCCAAGCTTCTTACTTATATCTCTCATGAGTAACTCCTCCTTAATTACCAGATTGTTATGGCTTTTAGTTCCTTAAGACCCTGATTAGTATCCGCCTGAGTCACCACCGCCGCCGCCGGCACCACCGCCGCCGCCAGGGCCCTCGATAGCGCATATCTCGGCATCCGTCCTGTTGACATTGTCTGCATGCTCGGCATCGGAGTTCGCCAGGATCTCCTGTACGAAGTTGGATGCGTTGTAGTTGACCGCCTCGGACAACCAGGAGGTGGTCCCTGCAGGCACGAATGCAACTGCGTCAGCAGGAATGAATGTACCTGCAGTCGCTTCATCGGTCAGGGTCACATCCTCTGAGCCGCCCGCATTGAAGGTGTATGTACCCAGCTTGTACCAGGTTCCGCCGTTTTTGGTCAGATCGACGGTCACCGTATCAGATGTACCGCTATGTGTGATCGTGAACTTGGCATCCGGCGCGTAAACTGATTTCGCCGTATGCCATACATAGACGTCATAATCACCAGCAGCGGGTAAGGAAGGAGTCCATGTGGCTGAATTGGTGCCTGTTCCGGCTGCTATGTACCTGAAGTCGGTACCGTAGTAGGAACCGTTTCCGGCACTTGTGGAGGTGTTCCAGGTACCGACCACGGAAAATCCTGTATCTGTATTGTCAACGACCACTGCATTCGATATATCCTTCAGCTCCTTGTCGACTATCCAGCTGGAGCCGGCATCGAGTGCACCGTACTGTGCCGTCATCTGGCCCCACTCTATCCATGCACCGTCATAGAGCTTTACAGGGTAGTTGAGCACCCCGTCGAGCGCCAGGAATGTGATCGCCGCCCTCCAGGATGTGCGGCAGTACGGATATGCCGTCGTATTCTCGCTGACGCCTATTGAATCCATGGCGGTCTTGAGATCGGTATCAGAGAGGAGTTTTCCGTCACTGTCGAGGAGGTTCGTGTATTCGAGCCACTTTGCCCCCCTGATGTGTCCCTCGAATGCAACATACTTTCCTGCCTCGGAACCGGCAGTCCTGTAATTGTCACCTCTGTACTCCTCGTTGCTTCTCGTATCTATGACAACTGTCTTTGGATCGTTGTCAGCAGCCACGGTTATCATGTCCTCGAGAGGAGCCCTGAACCTGTCTGGATCCTGCTTCAGGTAGCATACGCTGTAGGTGGACGGTTCCGGTGTCTCTGCAGCTTCAAACTCGAGAGGATATCCGGCATCGGCCCACGTAGTGTCCACAAAGCCGTTAAGCACCCTCAGTTTGCTCCTCGGGAATCCCCAGTAGCGGAAGTTGTAGTAGGCCCTTGCCGTGTTCATGAAGGAGAAATTGCCGCTTGGTCCGGTTATTACGATCAAGGTGGCTCCGTCTATGCCTGTCCGCTGTATAACCGCATCCATCTGATTCTTGGTGGCGACCATATCTATCGTCATGCTTACGCCGTCAGACCTGTTGGCCTTTATATCAGCATAAGAGACGAGTTGAGAACCCGGGATATGTCCGGCATCGTACTGGTCCTGTGTACCCACAAACAGCACGACTATCTTGTTGTTGCCGTAAATGTCTCCGGGATAGCCATTGTCAAGCCAGCTCTTGAGCTCGCTCGGCTCCACAAGGACGTTGATTTTCGGATCCACCCGTTCAGCGGCTATCTTATCTGAAGTATCGTAATCTTCTGCGCAACTATACAAAAACAAAGAAACCGTCAGCATCATAAGGATCGATACCAGGGATATCGAAATACTCTTTTTACGTTTTAGAAAACTCATTTCTCCCCTTTGCCTCCTTTTCTCTTAAAAATTTATGGTACGAGGTTGAGCCGCTTACTTCAGTTCCGCTGTGCTGTGATCTCTTTCCTTATCACCTCCCCTTCGTGATGTGCCGTTTTTGAATGTTAGAGTCTTCCGGAGGATACCATAACCGCATGCCGGACAATTATAACCTAATCCGGCCGGTTTTTGTCACGCATTTTTGGCAAAACAGGATTTTTTACAGGTACCCCCACTGTACCGTCCGGATCCATCCCCTCCGGACTGCCCCCAATCTATGTAACACCCTTGTCCTTGCGGAATATGTCTCCCTTGACCCAAAGCCAGAAGAGGCTCTTCGCGCCCTTGAGCGCGGCCTTCAGGTCATCTATCGTCCGCATCCTGATTATCCTTCCCCAGATATACTTAGGTCTCGAATAGAACTTCTTGAAGGCCAGCTGCCTCAGCTTCCAGATCTCTTCCCTCGTCATGGTATAGGGAACAAAGGCCGCTCCCTGATAAGTGTAGTCGCTCGGGTCTTCCGACATCGTACCGTACTTGTCTATGTTGTCATACAGCTCTGAACCCGGGAAAGGTGTAAGGGCGTGGAAGTTGGCCACATCAGGGTCCAGTTCACAGGCAAACTCGATGGTCTTGAGTCCGTCCTCGTATGTCTGACCCGGGATGCCGAACAGAAAGGGCGTAAGCACCTTGAGCCCGACTTCCTTGGCCGTCTTTACGGCCCTGCGCGTCTGCTCGAGCGTTATACCCTTCCGGATCGCATTGAGGTTTCTCTGGACACCGCTCTCAGCCCCGAACAGGATGGACCAGCATCCCGCCTCCTTGAATGCCTCGAGCAGCGGTTTGTCCACCTGGCTCACACAGGCTGAAGCAAACCAAGTGAAGTTCAGCTTGCGCGCCTTTATCTCTTTTGCTATGCGCATCGCCCTGTCGTAATTTGCCGCAAGGGTATCGTCTATGAACTTGATCTCCCGGTATCCCTGTTCGAGACAGAGCTCTATCTCCTCCATCACGTTTTCAACACTGCGATACCTGATGCCGCTCTTGCGGGTCTTGTCTATCTGGAAGCAGAAGAGACATTTGCGGTTGCATCCCCTCGATGTTATCATTACTGCAACGGGCTTCCTCTTGTACGTGGCAGGCGGCGGAACATACTTGATCGCCCCCTCACCCAGAAGGTCCCTTGCGGGGAACGGAAGGCTGTCAAGGTCCTCAATGAGGGGCCTCAAAGGATTTTTTCTTATCTCGCCGGCCTCATCACGGTATACCGTACCGAGAACCCCCTCCATGCTCTTGCCTTCCGACAATCTCTCCATCATCTCGACCAGTGTATACTCCCCCTCACCCGTAACCACAGCATCCAGCCACTCGCAGTCCTCCAGACACTTCTCCTGCATGGCAATGGGATAGGGACCTCCGACACATACATATATGTTCCTGTCTATCTCCTTTATGGCCTTGGCCGCTTCCTTCGCCTTCTTCCAGCCGAACGTCGTCGAATAGAGCCCCACGATGTCCGGCCTCTCCTTCTCGATCTCCTTCATTATCTCCGCATTGCGCATGAAAGCTCCGTTGAGGAATCTGACCTCGTGTCCTGCTTCCCTGACGGAAGCAGCAATATAGAGCAGGCCGAGAGGCTGCCAATAGTTTATCTGCGAGCCTGCCGTCTTTGCAGAAAAAATCTCCTCAGGCAACCATGCCGGTACTACAAGAAAACATTTCATATTTTTTCACCATTGTACCTGTTTTTTTTCACTCTAACACCTTCCTGCCCAATATCTCCTCGGCCACCTCGATCCCGGACTCCATTGCGCGGTCCATGTTGTAGTACTTGAACAGGCCGCCCCTGCCGATGGGCCGGAGGTTCTTGAAGTTCTTGAGATACTGAAGGATCTTCTCATATGGTTCCCTGTAACCGACTTCCATGAGCGGATACGCCTTTGCAGCCCTCACGACACAGCTGTCGATCACCTCGCTCTCCTTGATGAAGCCCAACTTCTCGAGATTCTTCACCGTGATAGACGCAAGCTCCTCATCACTGGAATTCCATATCTTGTCTCCCTTGAAGCAGAAGAACTCGGCCACAACGTGCGTCTTGCCTTCAGGGGCCATGTAAGGGCTCCAGTTTTTCGGCTCATGGATTCTCCCCAGCGGCATGTCCTTCTCGGGGAAATACAGCCAGGTCAGGTTCGTCACCTTTTCACGGTCGAGCATTATCGTCACGATCACTATATCCCTGTACCTCAGCCTCGAAGCGGCTTCCATCACGTCGTCCGGGACCGCGGGCTGCAACATCTTTGCAAGGTGTGTGAGAGGAATACTCGATATGAAGTCTTCACCCTTGATCTCGTATTCCTTGCCGTTGTTGGCAACGGTTATGCTGTTTACGTTGAAGCCCTCGTGATTTACTCTCACCACCTTCGTGTCCGTTATCACGGAGCTGCCGGCCTCTTCGATGCCTTCCTTGAATTTATCCGACAGCTGGCCTATCCCATACGGCGGATAGATAAATTCGTCAGCAAGGGTCTTTATGCTCTTTCCGCTCACCTTTATGAAACCGTTCTTTATCGCCTCCCAGAGAGAGAGCCCTTTTATTCGCTCTGCAACCCATTCCTGGCTGATGCTCTTGCAGTCGATCCCCCAGACCTTCTCGCTGTACTGCTTGAAGTACAGATCGAACATCTTGCGGCCGAACTGGTTGACCACCCAGTCCTCGAGAGAGATTATCTCCGGGGGATTCAGTGCATTCTTCACCTTTTCCTTCCAGTAATCAAGCAGAATCTGCAGGGAGGTCATTATACCGAGGCCGAACATGGCATTTGCCGGTTTAAGAGGATAGTCGAAATACTTGTCGAACATGTAGATCTGGCTGGTTCTCAATACTTTCAGGAATTCGCCTCTCAGGAGTTCGTTTACGAAGCGTTCCAATGACCTGTTGTGAGTGATGAACCTGTGTCCCCCCAGGTCGAACATGAACCCGTTGTGCTTGTACGTCTTAGACAATCCGCCTACGGTGGAATCCCCCTCGACCACCAGCACCTTTTTTCCTTCCCTGGACAAAACATATCCGGCAGAGAGTCCGGCGAGCCCTCCACCAAGAATTACTATCCCGTTGTTGTTACTGTTAATATCCAACGTTATTGAGCACCTCACTTTTTATTTGTTGTTTAGGATTTAATGATCTTGAAGTAGACGTCGGGAAACCAGAGGGACTACGGATCGTAGTCCCTCTGGTTCTGTTCTTATAGACGATGCGTGGCAACTTGTTTTTTTCTACTCTCTTCTGGGGACATTCAAAGGATGTTTCTTTGAGATCCATGTTTATATTATAACATCCTGTAGCAATAGAATGCTAATCTTTAAAAAGCCCGGGCACTAAAACTTCTGCCCCTTTATCACCAGTACCGGAATGTCTGCCTTCTCAAGCACTTCCCTGCTTACACTACCCATGAGCAACGGCTCAAATCTCTTGCCCCTCGAGCCTATGACTATCATCTCTATGCCTTCCTCACTGACGGTGTTGAGTATCTCTTCGGCGGGATGACCTATCTTCGCCAAGGTGCTAACGCCGGACAGCCCGTTGTCCTCAAGCAGCTTCTTGTAGTAGGTCAGTATCTTCTCGGCCTTCTTGTCGAGCATCTCCTTGTACTCCGTTCCCTGGACGGCCTCCCTCAATGCCTCCAGCTCCGACTCACCGAGCATCTCATCCATCAGGAAGCTGGCATCGAACTTTTCGACGTACAGCAGCAGTATTGACTCCGGTCGACAGGAAGTGAACATCTCGACAAACTTTGCAACAGCATTTTTAGAGCCCTTAGTCTCGTTTACAGCTACCAATATTTTCATAATTCATTACCTCATGATGAACAGTTTTTGTTTAGGGTTCTTAAAAATAACGTTTGGATTGCCACCCGGCAACTCGTAAACGGCTTATCACCCACCGCTATAGTCGGCTGTATCACCGTAGTCACCGCTGTCACCGTAGTCTCCGCTGTCACCGTAGTCTCCGCTGTCACCGTAGTCACCGCTGTCACCGTAGTCTCCGCTGTCGCCGTAGTCTCCGCTGTCGCCGTAGTCTCCGCTGTCACCGTAGTCACCGCTGTCACCGTAGTCACCGCTGTCGCCGTAGTCTCCGCTGTCATAATCACCTGTCGCTGCTATCGCCTTCTTGATCACAATACCGTTTGGGGACAGACCATACCCGGCAAGTAACAGCAGTATTATCCCAAGGGTCATTACCATAACTGCCTTGTTAGCTCTCATTACGTCCCTCCCTCTCTGTCTTTAAAGATCGCCTGCACGGGAACTCTCACGCAAAAGACTTTAAAGACCTTAAAATTATTTTATTCCTGCAGCATGCTGAAACGGTCGCACTCATTCAACATGCTGCAGGAATATACTGGCTTTCGAACTCAGGATGCCCACATACCGCTCCGGACATCATGATGCAAGACACCCATCTCAGTGCCGGCCGTCCCGCTTAAAACAGCAGCTCTTTCCCGCAAGTCATCGATTACTGGTAACCGCCGGCACCATAGCCGCCTGCTCCGGCACCATAACCACCTGCACCACCGCCGTAACCGCCGGCACCACCACCGTAACCGCCGGCTTCCTCACCGCCGCCGTAACCGCCTGCGCCGACCTCCTCAACATAACCGGCCACCTTCTGATAACCTGTATAGGACGACACGCTATAGCCCAGCAGAAACCCGATAAACAGCGCAACAACTACAAACACAAACCAGAGACCGCTTTTCATGTCCTCTAATCCTCCTTTGGGGAATTTTTAACTGACCTTATTTCTTCCTGATCTTCCAGCTGAACTTACCCGAAACCTGATTCTTCTCGATGATCTCGTTGCCGTTGGAGTCACACATCGAAGAGATAGACTCGGATGACGACGGATTGTCGAAGATCACCTCCAGGACGTCTCCGCTCTTCAGCTTCTCAAGGGCCTTCTTCGTGTAGATCTGAGGATGGGGACACACATACCCCTGAACATCAAGCAAATACTCTCCATCAGCTTTCTTTTCAAACTTCATTGCCATGACTGATACCTCCTTATATTTTGTTTAGAGTTTGGCTATGTTTACAGGTCAAAGGCCGCCATCTCCTTTGCCATCTTCCTCTCTGTCCACCAGTTGAAGAACTTGACACCTATATATGCACCACCGATCATCCCGAATCCGAAAAGCCAGCCGGACGGATCACCGTTTGCAACCCTGGCAAAGAATGCACCAACGTTACAACCGAGGGCGAGCCTTGAACCTATCCCCATGAAGAAACCACCGATGACCGCCCACGTCGCCAGCTCCCTGGTCGGCTTCTTGAACTTGAACTCGTTATGCAGAAGCGCCATTGTGGCAGCACCGCCTATGAGGGCAAGAGACATCCAGTCCGCAGGATTGAACAGGGGGTTTGGTATACCGTTGGTGAATCCGAAATATATGTTGTCCATGTTGTTAACACCCAATTTGTGCAGCACCCATCCGACCCACTGTGCCTCCTGAGTGGTGACGTACCAGTAACCGGGGTCGAAAACGGTGCCTCTCACCGACAGTCCATAGTCCTGCCCGATGGCCTTGAGGATCTGACCGGCGTTACCCACACCGAACTTGAGGCGCAGGCCCTCGATCACAAACATGTGCAGACCACTCGCTATACCGAGGAAAAGACCGGCGATCGCCGTCCTCTTTGAGGCAAGGATCATGTTCCAGTAGCC
>JAADGG010000084.1 GCA_013152485.1 Nitrospirota bacterium
TTCCTCTGCAGGCTCGGCAGCTTCAAGAACGCCGATCTCGAACGTGCATACATAGTCAGGGACGGCAATAAACTGGACGTGAACTTTTATGACCTCTTCGTGAAGGGTGACCTGTCGAAAGACATAATGCTGAAGGCTGAGGACATAATCTATATACCCGACAACGAACTCAACAAGATTTACGTCATCGGAGCCGTCAATGAACCGAGGTATGTCTTCTACCGTGAGAATATACGTATACTCGATGCCATACTCGAGGCCGGAGGTTTTACGAAGTTTGCGAAAGAGAACGACGTCCTCGTCCTCAGAAAGAACGGTGAACAGATGGAGACCATAAAGGTAAAGACCAAGGACCTGATGAGAGAGGGAGAGATCAGTGAGAACATTGCACTGAAGCCCGGCGACTTCGTGATAGTAAAGGAGAGCATATTCTGATTCCCGGCAGACCGGAGCACAGCCGTTCCGGGAAGGGTTCGTCAACGTGAAAACCGGATGAGAAGGTAAGGAAAAAAATGGCATTACCATATGCAGAGGTCCAGAAATACCTGAAGATGATCATAAGGCGGAGATACCTCTTTACGGTGGTATCACTGTTTGCGATGTCGGTGATCGTATGGGGCGGGTACTTCATACCGAAGAAGTACGAGGCGAAGAGCTCCATCATCATAGAGCGCAATGTCATCAACGACCTGATAAAGGGCGTTGCAATCACTCCGTCCATGACCGAAAGGATCAAGGTGCTCAGGGATACCATACTCAGCAGGAGCCTGATTCTCAAGGTGCTCCGGGAGCTGGATCTCGACACTCTGGCGGCTGACGATAAAGAGCTGGAGGAGATGATCTACGACTTCCAGAGACGGACGAGCGTAAAGGTCAAGAAGAGCAACCTGTTCATAATATCTTTCCAGGACAAGGATCCACGGCTTGCGAGGGACTATGTCAACAGCCTCGTGAGGACCTATGTAAACGAGAACATAACGGCAAAGAGAGAGGAGGCATATGGTGCCAGCAGGTTCCTGAAGGAACAGGTCGCCTTCTTCAAGGAGAAGCTCGACAGGGCCGAGGAGGCGATAATCAAGTTCAGGCAGGAGCAGGGCATATATGTGGCCATAGACGAGCGCTCCATCATCAACGAAATCAAAAAGTACGGCGATGAGATAGGCAAGATAAAGATAAGGAGAAAGGAACTGGTTGCAAAGAGGGATAGCATCAAGCGGCAGCTCAAGGGCGAGGAACCCTATTCGGTCGCCGTCATCAACAATGCCGAGAACAACAACAGCCTCCTTATTGCGTCCCTGCAGAACAGGCTGAACCAGCTTCTCGTGAGCTACACGGAAAACTATCCCGAGGTGGTGAAGCTGAGGGCGGAGATAGAGGCCTTGAAGAAGCAGCAGACCCTTAAGCCGTCTGGAGCCGGAGAAGGTGCAGCCGCCGACTCCGCCATAAGCACGATAAATCCCATCTATCAGGAGCTCAAGCAGGAGCTGAACAAGATAGAGTCGGAGATAAATGCGCTCAATGCAAAGGAAAAGATGCTGGGAGTCATGATAAGACAGAAGGAGGAGGAGCTCAGGTATATCCCCGAGGGGAAGAAGAAGCTGGCCGATCTCGAAAAGGAACGCGACTCGTACAGGAATATATACGAACAGCTGTTGATGAGGCTCGGGCAGTCGGAGGTCTCGAAGCAGATGGAAGTGGCGGACAAGGCGACGACGTTCAGGATAGTCGAACCTGCCACCCTTCCGACGATACCCGTGAGCCCGAACAGGAAGGCCCTGATACTCGCAGGAATATTTCTCGGCTTCCTGGGAGGTTTCGGGGCTGTCTTCTTCAGGGAGAGCTTCGACTCATCGATAAAAGAGGTGCAGACCGTCAGAAACCTCGGGCTCGAAGTCCTCGCCGTAATCCCCAAGATATTCAATGAAAGCGAACAGAGGAAGGTGAGGAAGAAGGACTGGATCATGTATACGATTGCGGGCCTCTATTTTCTCGTTATCTGTGCCGCCTTTGTTCATGAGCTCCTGGGCCTGACTTACATAGAGACGTTTTTTGCGGGTATAAAGCTCGACCTGATGGAGATCATAGCGCAATTGCAGGGCGGTCTGTTTTAATAGCTGCTGGTGTTTTTTGGAACGATCACGAAAGGAGAATCCGGATGAGCAGAATAGAAGAGATCCTTGAGAAAGCGACGAGGATGAGAGAGGGTGGGGGGAACGGCGAGGAGACAAAGAAGAAGATAAGCCTGCCAGGGGCCAAGATTCCGAAGGTGTCAAGGCGGGCGAGGATAGAGAACCCCAACCTCGTCACTCTCCTGGATCCGGATTCAGCCACGGCGGAAGAATACAGGAAGCTGAAGTCCATGGTGGTCAGGCTTACGAAGGCGGAAGGTTTTCACAACATGCTGATGGTGACCAGTTCGATAGGCGGAGAGGGCAAGAGCGTGACCGCCCTGAACCTGGCGATCACCCTGGCCCAGGAATACGATCACACGGTCCTCCTGGTCGATGCAGACCTGAGGCGGCCGTCACTGAACGACTATCTGGGGATTCACTCGGAAATAGGCCTGACGGATTGCCTCGTCGACGGCATGGGTGTCGGCAACGCGCTCATAAAGACCGGGATCGGGGGGCTTGTATTCCTTCCATCAGGGCGAAAGGTCTCCAATCCCGGAGAGCTGCTTTCGTCGAGCAGGATGGGTGAGGTAATGAAGGAACTGAAACACCGCTATCCTGACCGGTACGTGATTTTCGATGCACCTCCCGTGCTCCCGTTCGCGGAAGTCCTTTCAATAGGGACACTTGTCGACGGGGTTATATTCGTGGTGAGAGAGGGGGTTACACCGGAGGACAACCTGAAGGATGCAGTGGGCATGCTGAAAAACTCCAACATTCTCGGCGTGGTCTACAATGCCGCGGAGAGTGTCTTCTTCGACGGTAATTACAAGTACAAGTACTCGAAATATTCCAGGTATTACCAGAACAGGTGAACGATGAGAACCACTGACGCAGCGGCCGTGATCTTCGTATTCATGTTTTTTTTTGCAGCCCTGCCGGCGCTGTCGGAGGCGGAGGTGAGCTTTACGCCGAGCATCAGTCTGAGGGAGGAATACAACGACAATATCTTCCTGACGTCATATGATGAGGAGGGTGACTTTCTGACAACCGTCAATCCTGCGATCGCCTTGACTTATTCCTCGGGAAAGGAGGACCTTACGCTCGACTACGGGGTTTACTTCGATTTCTATGCGGACAATTCCGACAGAAATGATGTAAGACAGCTCGGAAGGCTTGTATCCACCACGTCCCTGTACAAGGACGTGTTCTTCCTGAAAGTCACAGACGTATACGCAAGGGTGCCCATAGACGAGCGAAGACCGGTGGCCCTTGATAACTTGTTGGTGAATACGACGGATTCGAACCGGTTTGCTGTCAACCCCTATGTCGAATATCCACTGAGTGGGACGTTAATGGTCAGGGCAGGCTACACATACGAGAACCTCTGGTATGAAGAGGAAGACGGAGACCGCTCGGAGAGCAACTCGGCAGAGTTGAGCGTGATCAAGGAGATGTCGTCGGTGATGACCTCTTATCTCACTTTCAATTATCTCTCGCGCAGGCCGGAGATAACAGAGGCATACGACAGGCAGGATGCGGGCTTGAGCATAGAGTATCGTATAGGACCCAGGATCACGCTGAATGCCGGCGCAGGCCGTACATCGTTCAAGTACAAGATGGGCACCGAACTCGATTCAACCGTCTGGAATACGAGGGCGGACTATTCGCTGACGGAGGGCCTTGTCTTCAGTGCGGGCTATTCGGTCGGTTTTTTCGACTCCGTCAACGTGGGGGCATACAAGAGAAAGGCATCCACAGGGTCCATCAGCTACAGCGGGAGGAATACGCTGAAGCTCTCCGTCTTCAACAACGTGGACAGATATCTTACTTTCGACAGGGAGGACAAGGCGAGGGGCGTGATCATCGACTCCAGTATCCCCGTAACATCGAGGATAACCGGTGTGCTGACCGGCAGATATACGAAGTACGATTTCTTGCCGGAAGAAGAGAACGTCGAGAGGTACAGTGTCGGCCTGTCATTCCATTACGAGCTGCGGTCGCTTGCCGCAATATTAGGTTACTCCCATAACTTGAGCGATTCGGTCGTGGATGCCAGAGATTACAGGAGCAATATCGCCTGGCTGCAGGTCAGGCTTGCAATATAGCAAAAAAACAAGACATGAGAAGGCGATCGTAAAACACCGAGACGCCCTGGAGCAAAAGGAGAGAGATGTACGAATCATTTTATAACCTTAAGTCGAAGCCGTTTGAACTGGTGCCGAGCCCGGACTTTCTCTTCCTCAGCAGGTCGCACAAGAAGGCATTGACGTATCTCAAGTACGGGGTTACAGAGAGGGTCGGCTTCATGCTTCTGACCGGAGAGGTCGGCTCCGGCAAGACCACCCTCATAAGGAACATGATAAGGGGGCTGGACAGCAACATAATACTCTCGAAAGTATTCAACACAAAGGTCTCTTCAGAGCAGCTCATCTCTCTGATAAACGAGGATTTCGGCCTCGAAGTAAGCGGAAAGGACAAGATTTCCCTCCTCAGGGAGCTCAATGATTTCCTGATAGATCAGTATGCGAAGAAGAACAACCCGATTCTCGTGATCGACGAGGCCCAGAACCTGACGCCCGAGCTCCTCGAAGAGGTCAGGATGCTGTCCAACCTTGAAACCGACGACGCCAAGCTGCTGCAGATAATCCTCGTCGGACAGCCCGAGCTGAGAAAGATTCTCTCACGTCCCGAGTTGCGCCAGCTGCGCCAGAGGATCAGTATCAGTTGTCATATTCAGCCGATTACGAAGGCCGAGACGGAGGATTACATATTCCACAGGCTCGAGGTCGCAGGCAACAGGGATGCGGTGGTTTTCGAAGACGGTACGATAGATGCAGTTTACAACTTCAGCAGGGGGATTCCGCGCCTTATCAATATCGTCTGTGATTTCCTCATGCTGTCTGCCTTTGTCGAAGAGACAAGGAGCATAAGCTCTGACCTCGTGAAAGAGGTAATAGGTGAACTCGAGACGGAAAACAGGTTCTGGCAGGACAGTGATTCCATCAGCAGCAAGATCGAAAACATTCTCAAGGAGATAGAGTCATTAAAGAAAGTTACGTCTGAATTACAGAAAAGGCTTGCTGCAGGACACAAGGAGACCGTCAGACCACCCTCGAGGAGCACGTATGAGTTCAGGGAGCCTTAACTGGTATGCAGTTTACGTCAAGTCAAGGCACGAATTTGTTGCTCATAGAGAGCTCTTGAGAAAGGGGCTGGAATCATACCTGCCGTGTGTGAAGCGGCTGAGACAGTGGAAGGACAGAAGGAAGTTTGTCGATTTTCCACTCTTTCCAGGGTATCTGTTCGTTCATATATGTGACAATCCAGAGACTTTCTTGAGTGTTCTCAAGACAAGAGGGGTTGTGAGTTTCATCTCCCTGAAGCCCGGCCAGCCGGCCACCGTGTCTCCCGAGGAGATAACATCTCTGAAACTGCTCATCAAGAGCGGGAAAGATTTCGATGTGCATCCTTTTCTGAAGGAAGGAACAAGGATAAGAGTGAAAAGGGGTCCTCTGAAGGGTGCCGAAGGCATCCTGAGAAAGAAGGGGGACCAGTACATGTTTCACGTCAACATAGATCTGCTCGGCAGAAGCGTTGGCGTGAAGATTTACGCCGACGATCTCGAGGCGGCGTAGGACATGAGCTGCGGGTCGATTCTTCAGCCCTGAAGCAAGAAACCCGCAACTTACAAGCGAATATCGTGCTTCTCTGTTACACGTGATGTAACTGAGGAGGCGGAGCATTGCCTGAAGACGGTCTTTGCTGAACTCTTCCTGCAAATGACAGACTCCGGATACTCGACGGACAAGAACCGCGGTCTCACGAGGAGACATTTCCTGGCCGACACAGTCCTTGCCCCTTTGGCCCTCGGCGTGACGTCTCTGCTTTACTCCTGCGGGGGAAGGAGATTGACGCCGCCGGAGCGCAGCAGGGTCGTTCGTGTCACGCGTCCCGATGCAACGGACCAAAGCGGCGGGAAAGACAACGTAAACCTCGACGGGGAAGCCGTGCGTGCAATGGTCGACTCCGGAATAAGGAGCCTTACGAACAAGGAGACAACTGAAGCGGCCTGGGAAGCGATCATTCCGGATCCGGACAAGAAGGTGGCGATAAAAGTCAACTGTCAGATAACCGGGATCTATACAAAGGCAAAGGTGGTCTCTGCGGTGACCGAGGGCCTGATCGCGCGCGGAGTGTCTCCTTCAAACATAATAATCTACGATCTCACCGACAATGCCTTTGCTCATGCCGGGTTTGAAAAGAACACGGGCGAGGGTATAAAAGTCGGCACATGCGATGAACTCGGCGGTTTCTCCTGGACCACGTGGTTCAAGGCCCCCATACCGCTTGTCGGCAACAAGTTCTGCAAGGTGATAGCCGGTGAGGGGGCCTATGGATGCGACTACCTTATAAACATGCCGGTGCTCAAGGCCCTTGACGGTTATTCAGGCGTGAGCATAAGCATGAAGAATCATTTCGGTTCGATCTCGTCGCCTGCCAGGCTGCATGCAACGATCCAGGATTCCATTGCACTGCTGAACACGCACGACGTGATAGTGAAGAAGACCAGACTCATACTGGTGGACGGGATCTTTACCGAGTACAAGTGGTTCAACGGTCGGGACCAGGAGACTGTGGATGTGACAAACCAGCTGCTGTTTGGTACCGACCCGGTGGCTGTCGACTTTGTCGGGTGGCAGATGATCGAGGACCTGCGAAAGAGGCACGGACTGGAGCCCCTTGATCCGAAACCGGTCTTCATCCAGAAGGCCGCCCTGGAGTATGGTCTGGGAAACGCCGATGTCCGGAAGATCGACCTCGTGGACATTTAGACGATCATGAACGACAGCCATGGTATCGAGTTGAGAACGGTGACGAGCTTCGATGAGTTCATGGCCATGCGTGACGACTGGAACGGACTGCTCGAGCAGTCAGGTCATGACAGGGTGTTTCTGAGGCATGAATGGTTTACAGCGTGGTGGCAGGCCTTCGGTAAAGGCAGAAAGCTCTTCATCGTCGTTGCCTCCGGCAGAGACGGTATGTGCGGGATTGTTCCTCTCATGAGGTGTCAAAGCAGTTTCAGGGGCATCCCTGTCAGGGGGATCGAGTTCATCTCAAACAATGATTCCCCCGGATGTGGTTTCATACTCAGAAGGAACCACGAGTATCTGGCCGGAAGCATCATGTCTTACATTCTGAAGGATTCGAGGGACTGGGATGTCATACTGCTGAAGAACATGATCCATGACGAGACCGTAGGTGCATCGCTCAGAGGCGTACTGGATGAAACCGGGACAAGGTTTTTCGTCAGCCCCGGACTGAGTTCTCCCTACATCGAAATAAGGGACGACTGGGATGCTTACTTCAAGGCTCTCTCCAGCAAGTCGAGAAAGACCATAAGGAACGTCTGTAACAGGATCAGGAGACTCGGTGACGTGATTCTCAGGGAGTATAACAGTATGGAAGGGTTTGACGATATGGCGTCTGTTTCACTTAAGGCCTGGAAATACAGAGAGGGCAAGGCTTTCATCAACAGGTCGGACAGGAAGAACTTCTTCGAGTTGCTCTCCCGCGAGGCACAGAACAGGGGGTGGCTTTCGATCTGGTACGTCTACAAGGACGGAGAGCCGATCGCATATGAGTATCACCTGCGGTATAAAGGGATGGATACCGCGTTACTGTCGGAATTCAACAGTGAATACGGCAGTTTTTCCCCCGGGACCTACCTGGACTATGAAATAATCAAGTCCCTGTTCGTCAGCGGTGTTCGTGAGTACGACATGTGCGGGGTCCTGGACGAGTACAAAAGGAAATGGACGAGCAGGGTGAGGGACTACAAGAACCTTACGATATTCAGTGACTCGAAATATTCCAGGTTCTTGTACTTCATTGAAGAGAAACCCGTAAGGTTGATCAAGAAGGTCAGGGACAGGATGGTAAGCTCCGGAGATTGACGTGTTTGTGCAGAGTTGCAGACTTGTACGAAGTAGCGTCGGAACGAGTGTGCGAATAAGTTTCTGCATGTTTGTGCCTTGAAGATATACTCGAAGATAAAAAAGAACTATACTGATGGTGGTATAGCCCAGGTGCTGAGAAGAGGTACAAGCAAGGCGCTGTACCTCCTGTATCATACAAACAATGCCTACTGGTTCAGGATGAACCTTCAGGAAGAGATCGAGTCTTCCCCACCCGACGGTCATGTTTCTGTAGATCTCGACAGTCCCGAAGAGACGATAAGATACATACAGACGCATGGATATTATTACCCTGAGGAGATAAACACCGGGACGAGGATGGGACACCTGTATGCGAGCTTGAAATACAACGGCAGGATTATAGGGTATAACAAGACCGGGTTCAGAGATGTTTATATAGAAGACTTCAAGAAGGTATACAGGTTTCCGGACGGTATCGCTTTCACGTATGATACATATGTAGACCCTGAGTACAGAAACAGGAACTATGGAGCTTTTCTGTTGGGCAGGGTATGCTCCCATTTGAAGGAAAAGGGGTTCAGGTCCATCTGGGCTCACATCCCCCCCTGGAACAAGGCCTCTGAATCCATGCACCGGAAGCTGGGTTTCCGGAAATACGAATTTATAGCCTACCATTGGATTGCCGGAATTGCATGGACGACAACCGATCCGGTAGAGCTTATAAGAAGGACCGAAGACCGTTTGACGGTTGCTTGATATTTCATATCGACCATGATCAGACAATTATACGGCATTGCAAGGGAGTTGACGGGCGACATTAACCGGGAGCTGGACTCCTACAGGGTCAAGGGGGTTGATTCCCTCTTGTTTCTGACCTACAGATGCACCAGCCGGTGCAAGACATGCAACATCTGGAAGCGCAATGCCGACAAGGATGCAGAACTGAGCTGGACGGAGTGGAAGACAGTTCTTGAAAGACTGAGGGACTACGGAATAAGGACGGTCGAGATCTTCGGTGGAGACGCACTGCTTAGAAAAGACGTGATTTTCGAGATGATAAGGTTCTGCTCTGACAACGGCATCAGGACATATTTCCCGACAAACAGTATCCTTATGGATAAGGAGACGGCCGAAGGCCTGGTTGAAGCCGGACTCGACACGATATACTTTTCTCTGGATGCCGTTGCTTCGGATAATGATGTGGTCAGGGGTGTCAACGGCGCTTTCGATAAGGTGAGAAATGCAATCGAGGCCGTGGCGGATGCGAGAAACGGCTCAGAACATCCAAAGATAATCATATGCTCGACCCTCTCCAACATGAATTTCGAATCGTTTGGCGAGATCGTAAGTTTTCTGAAGGACTATCCGGTGGATGCAGTCTATCCGAGGCTTGTAACGGAGTTTTCTGCGAACAACATAGACGCCTCGACAATTGACGGAGTAAGGCCGGACCCGTACTTCGTCACGAGTGAAGACAGGTCTCATCTGTTCAGTCCCGAACAGACGCGAAGATTCCATGAAATTGTCGATGGGTTGAAATCCGGTGACAGGCAGGGGCCGTATATAAACTTTCAGGGGATCGATTTTGCTCCTGAAGACGCGTTTATATCTGGTGAGTACGGTTTCAGAAGGTGCCTCGTTTGCAGCACGCTCGTTACCGTAGCTCCCAACGGTGACGTCACGCCGTGTCCGTTCTATCCGGGATTTGTCATCGGCAACCTGTTCCGCAGAGATGCACTGGTGGAGATCTGGGGCAGTCGAAGACACAGGGAGTTCATAAGCCTGCAGCGCAGGAACATGATAAGGATTTGTTCAAACTGCATAATGCCGACGTTTTACCCCACACTTCGAGACCGTCTCCGCTACTACATAACGAGGACAAGAGACAAGATATCATTTTAGCCCCGTGTCTCGAGGAGTGACAAGACCGTAGAGATGAGAGTGCTGTTTTTACACCTTAAGAAGTTCGTACTGGACCTTAAGTCCTTTGTCCGGTTGTCCCTATGCGTGTTTTTGCATTACTGCGGCATAACAAGGCTGTATGAAACTCTCAACAAAGACCGTTCCGGTATCAGGATCCTTGCATACCACGACATATCCGACAAGGAATATCTCAACCTGCAGGTGCCGGAAAGGGTTTTCAGACGGCATGTAGAGTACCTGCTCAGGAACAACTACAATGTGATTTCCCTCGAGGAAGCAGCCGATCTGCTGGCTTCCAACAGTGAGATGCCGGAAAAGACCGTCGTGATAACCTTCGATGATGGATACAAGAGTGTTTACCGTGCTGCTTTTCCGGTGGTGAAAGAGCTTGGTGTACCGATAACCGTCTTTCTCACTACCGGCTCGATCGGTTCTTCCGACGGCAGCCTTCCGCCATTCGTGGATGCGGTTGCTTATGCAGTAAGAAACACAGCGGAGACGGAGATCGACCTGTCGGAGTGGAATTTAATGAAGTATCCGCTAAACACGAGCCTCCTTAAGGAACTGGCCATCAGGGATATCAATGAGTACAGCAAAAATCTCGGTACCGTGAAGAGAATGGAATTCCTGAACTTTATATTCAGAAAGTTGAATGTTGATACAACGGATGCGGCACTGAGAAACAAGATGCTGTCCTGGGATGAAGTCGTTGAGATGAGCCGGGAGGGCATTACGTTCGGTGCTCATACCCACTCCCATCCGTCTCTTTCGAGAATACCTGCGGAAGAAGCAAGGATGGAGATCCTGCGTTCAAAAAGATTGATGGAAGAACGTCTCGGGATCGAGGTGAAGACCTTTGCTTATCCCTATGGTTCGGAGAAGGACATATCCGGGGAAGTCAGGGATATCGTCGAGGAGGCAGGTTTCAAGTGTGCTTGTGTTCTGAAGGATGGCATAAACAGGGCAGGAGAAGACATGTTTTTACTCAAAAGGGCGTGTGTCACAAACCAGGTAAGGACGTCCCTTCTCGGTTTTGTTTCCGAGGCCGAGTTTTCGGTCCAGATGACAGGAGTCCTGAACTTTATATACAATATCCGGGTAAGGAAAATGAGACGTAGTCGCAGAGCAAGGAAGATAAACATCCTATACATAATTGATCAGTTCAAGGCAGGTGCTGGCACCGAGAGGCATCTTGTCAAGCTTGCAACCCTGCTGGACCGGAGCAGGTTCAAGACCGCTGTATCTTTTTTCGAGGGGGCTGACAGTACGATTCTTTCAGAGGTGCGCAAGCAGGGTATCCCTGTCAAGGACCTCAACCTGAGCCGGATCTATTCACACAGGGCTTTTTCCCGAGGAGTCGGGCTGGCAAGATTCATAAAGGAAAACGATATCGATATAGTCCAGACGTTTCATTTCAAGTCCGACACGTTCGGAGTGTTCGTATCGAGACTTGCCGGCGTGTCTAAAATCATATCGAGCAGGAGGGATACCGGAGACCTCAAGAAACCGAGGCAGCTATTTCTCAACAAACGTATGAACGCATTCATAGACCGTTTCATCATGGTGTGCGATACAGTGGGCAGGAGAGTCCATGAGAATGAAGGGGTTCCCCGGCACAAATCCGTAACGATTTACAATGGCGTGGATGTGGAGCGGTTCGCCAACGTCAGTTCATCTGAAATAGAACGAGTTAGAGGAGAGCTCGGTCTTTCCGGGAAGGTTTTCGTAGTTGGCATTTCTGCTATTTTCAGACCCGAGAAGGCTTATCACGTCTTCTTTGAAGGAATCGAAGGCGTGCTCCCATCTATCGATAATCTCAAGGTGTTGGTCCTGGGTTTTGGTCCCACAAGGGCGTACTTTGAATCCTACTGCAATAGGGGACCGCTAAAGGATGTTGTGAGGTTCCTGGGATTTGTCGAGAACGTTGAACGGTTTCTTCCTTTGATGGACGTATTCTGTCTCGTTCCGAACAAGAACGAAGGCTTTTCCAATGCCATCCTGGAGGCGATGGCCGCCGGGAGACCCGTTATCGCCTCTGACGTGGGAGGAAACGCCGAGG
>JAADGG010000045.1 GCA_013152485.1 Nitrospirota bacterium
ACGTCATGCCCCTGCTGAACGCACCGTACATCAGGAAGAGATACCCAAAAGGATATCGAGCATTACAGGTCCTGCTTGTCGAGGAACTCCCCCTCTTCGACCGTAAGGCTTATCTTGATCCCGTACTTTTTGATCTTGTAGCCTATCATCCTTTCAGTAATGCCCAGAACCCTTGCCGCCTTTGCCTTTACCCAGCCGGTCTCTTTAAGGGCCTTGATGATCTCCTCCCTCTCCATCTCTTCAACCTTGTCTTTCAGTGAAACCATCTATACTCCATTCGGCTGAACTACGGTTAAAAACCAAACGATCCGAAAACATCACCTGCCCATCCTACCGGAACCCCTGTCAACCTCCAAGTCGAGCATAAAGATAGCCAGAAACATGCCAGAAGCTAACCCGTTGATTTTGCGACATAAACATCGACAGCAGCAGCCACAAAAATGTACACGATCGACAATTTTGTAGATACCTTGCCAACCGCCGGCATGGATGAAGAGAGAACGGCGGCGTGACGGGTGGAAACGCCTGTCATCATCTCATCAGTTCGACATCCCCGCAGGGGACCCCCAGAGAGTCAGCCAGTGTCTTATGCACTACACAGCCGTCATAGGTGTTGAGGGCGCTCTTTATCGATGGATCCTCCCTGACGGCATTCTCTATTCCCTTGGATGCCAAGATCTTGATGTAGGGAAGGGTCGCGTTCGTCAGCGCAAGGGTAGACGTCCTCGGATACGCGCCCGGCATATTGGCCACCGTGTAATGGATCACGCCGTCGACAATGTAGACAGGATTGTCATGTGTGGTCGGCCTCGATGTCTCCACGCATCCGCCCTGGTCCACCGAGACATCGACTATGACCGACCCCGTTTTCATGATACCGAGCATCTCCCGGGTTACCAGCACCGGAGCCCTGCCCCCCGGAACCAGCACAGCCCCGATCACGATGTCGGCATGCCTCAGCTCCCCTTCGATATTGCTTCTGGTAAGCGGCAGTGTCTTCACCCTGCCCTTGAACATCTCGTCAATCTTCCGCAGCCTGTCCGCCCCCCTGTTTGCAACGACCGTATCCATGCCGAGGCCGGCAGAGACGCGGGCTGCGTTGGTGCCTACCACCCCTGCCCCGAGGATCAACGCCCTCGAAGGCATTACACCGGGGATGCCGGTGGGCAGTATCCCTGCACCGGCATGGACCTTCTGAAGATAAAAAGACCCTATTATCGGTGCCATCCTGCCCGCAACCTCACTCATGGGAGAAAGCAGGGGCAGTTCGCCGTCCTTCCTGAGGGTCTCGTAACCGAAGGCCGTGACCTTCCTGTCAAGCAGGACCTCGGTAAGCTCACGGTTTGGCGCCAGATGCAAGAAGGTGAAGACCGCCTGCCCTTCCCTGAGCAGGTCGTACTCCTGAGGGAGCGGCTCTTTCACTTTGACGACAAGGTCCGCCTTCCTGAACAGGATTTCCCTGTCCACAATGTCGGCATCCGCCTCCAGGTACTCCTCATCCGTAAACCCGCTGCCTTCTCCGGCTCCGGTCTCGACGAGCACGGTATGTCCATCCCTCTTGAGCTCCGCGACTCCGGAAGGCGTGACAGCCACCCTGTACTCCTCTCTCTTGATCTCTCTCGGAACGCCTATTATCATGCCAGCCCCCCAACCTGAAGAGAATCTTGCCCGGCACTGCAAAGGCCAAGCAACGGATTATAGTTAAATACTATCATCAATCGGTTCGTATTTCAACGTTCATAACGCAAGGGCCCGCGGGAAGAGAACGATCCGCACGGCTGATGCTGCATCGACTGCTGCACGGGCGGCATATGTTGACAAGAACAGCCGTTCTGGTAAATAATAAATGTCAGCCGAAGTGGTGGAACCGGTAGACACGTGCGCTTGAGGGGCGTATGGGGAGACCCGTGGGGGTTCGTCCCCCCTTCGGCACCATCCACACAATGACCCTACAATGACCATTCGCGGGCAGACAGAAGCAATCGAGGCAAAGACCCTTCATCCCAAGGCCGCTCTCAGCACAGCCAGCAAAGGACGTTCAAGACCGGAAAAAGAAGGGGATGTCCGCACCTGCTTTCAGCGTGACAGGGACAGGATAATCCACTCGAAGGCGTTCCGGCGGCTGAAGCACAAGACCCAGGTCTTTCTCGCACCAAAGGGAGACCATTACAGGACCAGGCTGACGCATGTGCTGGAGGTCTCGCAGATTGCGCGTACCATTGCGCGGGCACTCCGGCTCAACGAGGACCTCACCGAGGCCATAGCCCTGGGGCATGACCTCGGCCACACGCCGTTCGGTCATGCAGGGGAGACGGTGCTCAGGGAGATATATCCGGGGGGGTTTGATCATCACAAGCAGAGCCTGAGGGTGGTGGATTTCCTGGAGAACAACGGCAGAGGGCTCAATCTCACGCACGAGGTCAGAAACGGCATAATAACCCACTCGAAAGGAAAGGGACCGATAATACCCGAAGACGGCTCGGGCCTTTCGGAGACCCTCGAAGGGCAGGTCGTCAGGGTTTCCGACATAATCGCCTATCTCAACCACGACCTCGACGATGCCATAAGGGCAGGGGTGATAAAGAGAACCGACATACCCGCGGAAGTAGTGAAGGTGATAGGAAACAAATACTCGAAACGTATAGATACAATGGTAAAGGATGTGATATATTCTACTGTGGCCACTGATTACGATCACATATACATTGGAGAAGAGGTCTCCGCCGCGATATACTCCCTGAGGGACTTCCTCTTCGACAGCGTCTACGAGAGCCACCAGATAAAGAGGGAGTTCAGGAAGGCAAGGAAGATACTCTCCGACCTGTACGAGTACTTCCTTGAGCATCCTGAACAGATAGAAGAGGGGTTCGGTAACATACACACAGGCAGGAAGATGGACAGGCACAGGATGGTCTGTGATTTCATCGCGGGCATGACGGACAGGTTTGCACTGATGACCTATGAACGGCTCTTTCTGCCCCAGGAGTGGCATACGGGGTAGGCCGGCAAGTACCCTGAGG
>JAADGG010000027.1 GCA_013152485.1 Nitrospirota bacterium
CGGAAAGAGAGACGATATGATCTGAATCATATCCTTTCCGGAACGGTGTAGTCTATAATCAAGTACAGACAGACCAGACAACCGAAAACGGAGGGAACAACCATGGACAACGACATCAACACGGGGTGCCCGTCCTGCGCAACGGCCGGAAACAGAGCGGCGGACGACGGCCCCAGGGACACGCGGCTCTCCCACTGGCCCATACAGATAAGACTCATCGGCACGGTGGCGCCGTTTCTGAACAACGCCGACCTGCTCGTTGCCGCCGACTGCACGGCGTTTGCAGTCAGCGATTTTCAGGGCAGGTTCCTCGGAGACAGGAAGCTCCTGATCGGCTGTCCGAAACTGGACGATGCACGGTTCTACGTGAACAAGTTCACGGAAATATTTACCGGCATTCCGATAAAGAGCATAACGTGCCTGAGGATGGAGGTGCCGTGCTGCGGAGGGATGACCGCGATATTGAAGGAAGCCCTGAAAGCGTCGGGAAAGGAGATCCCGTTCAGGGAGATAGTGCTCGGCATCAAGGGTGACGTCATCGGAGAAAGAGATGTCGCCTGACAGATACGGAGATACGGCGGGAGTGGTACCCGGAAGACCGGAGGGACGGGCTGTCCTCAGGATAAGGGCGTTAGAACCCTACTCGTCGGAGTTCACTTCCGAACAGATCGGCGTAATAGCCGATATCGCGGAAAAGTACGGCTCGGGGATCGTCCATGTCACTCCGCGGCAGACGGTCGAGGTTCCGGACATCGACAACTCATCCATCGGAAAGATAGCCGAACTCCTCGGCGCCTGCGGGCTGTCGCTCGGGTCGACCGGGCGACACATGAGAAACGTGATCGCCTGCTCGAGGTGGTGCCTCTACAATGCAGTACCGGTGAGTGATCTTGCAAGGAAACTCAACAGTCTCCACGCCGGGAGGGTACTTCCCGGGAAGATGGACATCTCCCTCTCCGGTTGCGACTTCTCATGCGTCCGGTCGAGGACGTCCGACATAGGCGTCATTGCAAGGGCCGACATAGAGCTGACCGACAAGGAGTGCAAAAAGTGTTCACTCTGCGTAAAGGCCCCGCTCGGATGCCAGGTTGACGCGATAAACCTGTCCGACGGTGGACTGACGATAGACAGGGACAGGTGTGTCAGATGCGGATTCTGTTCGAACATCTGCCGCCCCGGCACAATTGAGGTGAGATCGAGATCTTTCGACGTATACGTAGGCGGATGCGGCGGCATAAGGCCGAGGGAGGCCGTCTTCCACAAGAGCCTCGACTCTGAGGAGGCCCTTGTCGACGAGCTCGGCAGGATACTCGACAGGTATGCGGAGCACGGCTGGGAAGGTGCCAGGATAGGTGACGTGATAGAAAAGAAAGGAACGAGTTTCCTGGAGGGATGAACGTGGAAAAAGAAGAGCTGTCTTTCAATCTCGAGATGCCCGCTGTAGGGGTCATCAAGGGTGTGCTTGCAAAGGACATAGAGGTCGTCGGTGAAAGGGTGGTGAACCTGAGGACATGCGCGCGGCCCTACAGGAACATCTACACGGTTGCACAACTGAGGACCATAAGGAACGTCATAGAAAAATACGGCTCCGGGAAGGTACATCTCAGCCCGAGACACAACCTCGAGATCCCCGAGGTCAGGCAGAAGGACCTCGACAGTGCCCTCAAGGAACTCTATATTTCAGGCCTCTTCCCCGGAGGCGCCGGCACTTCGGTCAGGAACATATTCACCTGTCCGCACTGGTGTTCGAAGGCCGTAAGGCCGGTCCAGGAACTCGGCATGATGGTGAGCGCGAACTTTGCCGACAGGGACATGCCGAACAAGGTCACGATATCATTTGCGGGGTGTTCCAACGGCTGTTCGAGACCGCAGAACTCGGATATCGGGGTAATCGCCATCGGCAGGGTCGAGGCAGCAGGCGGACGGTGCGTGGACGACTGCCTCAAGTGCATCGAGGCATGCCCTTTCGGAGCCATCGACAGGACCGGCGGACAGGTCCGCATAAACGACAAGTGTGTCTACTGCCTCAGGTGCGTCGATGCATGCAGCGAGGGACTCCTCCACGTCAAGGAGACGGGATTCAGGGTCCTCATCGGCGGCAAGGAGGGCTCCACGGTCAGGTTCGGTGCCGAGTATGCCGTGTTCGTCGGGGACTTCGAGGTCCTCGAGATCATAGAGCGGGCACTGAGCAGCTATCTCAAGAAGGCGGGCTTCAGGCCGGGAAGCGAGAAGAAGAGAGAGAGGCTCGGTGAGGTGGTCGAGAGGCTCGGGCTCGATGAGTTCATGAAAGAATCCCCCGCATGAGAGAGGCCCTACCGCCCTTCTCCAAAGCCTGACAGATAGTCGGCACCCTCCGCCCCTCCCGTCATCGCGTCACTGTCGAACTCCGGCACATCCCTCACGATCCTCCTGATATACATCCTTTCTGCCCTGTCGAGGGCCTGCATCTTCCTCAGCGAGAAGAAGAGGGAAGCCGCAAGGCCCGCAAATCCGCCGGCCGCCTCCAGCCCCCCGATACCGGTTGCTCCGGAGGCGAGATAACCGGCTATGGTGCCGAGCATCATCATGACGACGGGAAGGATGTAGATTATGAAGTAACCCTTGAGGTGAACCCTCTTTCCGAGTCCTATCATGACCCTGTCCCCCTTCACGGCGCCGGCCGGATTTTCGACCTTGAGCAGCATACCGGCGCCTCCGGGCCTGCAGAGGCCCAGCGCGGCCATGCCGCACCCCCTGCATGACCGGCCCTGTTCGATCCTTACGAAGGCCATGCCATCCCTCGTCTCCACGACCCGGCCTGTCTCGACTATGCTCTTCATGATCAAGTCTACCAGTAAGGCGGACTCAACGGTTATGATATATGTCATATCCACTGGGAACCGTGCTTCTGAAAAAAGCCCCTTTTGGAGTATAATAGACGATCATGCTTTCACCCGAAGAACAGATCGAAGTCATCAAAAGAGGCACCGTAGAGATAATCAAGGAAGAGGAGCTCTTGGGGAAGCTGAGGGAAGGACGCCCCCTGAGGGTCAAGACCGGGTTCGACCCGACGGCACCGGACATCCATCTGGGACATACGGTCCTCCTCGAAAAGATGAGGCAGTTTCAGCAGCTGGGCCACGAGGTGATATTCCTGATCGGTGATTTCACCGGGATGATCGGCGACCCGTCGGGGAAGTCCGAGACCAGGAAACCGCTGACAGAGGAGGAGGTCCTCAGAAACGCGGAGACATACAAGGAACAGGTCTACAAGGTACTCGACCCTGAAAAGACGCACATACGGTTCAACAGCGAGTGGTTCTCGAAGATGAGCGCCCTGGAGATCGTGCGCCTTGGAGCCATGCAGACAGTGGCGAGAATGCTGGAGAGGGATGACTTCAAGAAGCGTTTCGAGGCCCAGCAGGACATAACCATACTGGAGTTCTACTATCCCCTGTTCCAGGCTTACGACTCCGTGTATCTCAAGGCCGACGTGGAACTGGGCGGGACCGACCAGCGTTTCAACCTGCTCATGGGGCGTACATTCCAGAAGAGGTCGGGCCTCGAGGAGCAGGTGGTCATAATGCTGCCCCTGCTGGAGGGCACGGACGGCGTGCAGAAGATGTCGAAGAGCCTCGGCAACTACATAGGCATATCCGAACCGCCCGGGGAAATGTACGGCAAGCTCATGTCCATAAGTGACGAACTGATGATAAAGTATTACGAGCTCCTGAGCCACATAAGCCTGGAGGAACTGGAAACCCTGAAGAGGGGCATCGGGGAAGGCACGGTTCATCCCAAGAAGGCAAAGGAGGCCCTTGCACTGGAGATCGTGGAGCGCTACTGGGGCAGGGAGGCGGCCTTGAAGGCACAGGAGGAGTTCGACCGGGTCTTCAAGGAGAAACGCCTTCCCGACGACATCCCCGAACTCGACCTGACCTGGGAGGCCGCCGGCGTATGGCTGCCCCGGGTGCTCAAGGATGGAGGGCTGTGCAAGAGCACGGGTGAGGCGATGAGACTCATCAGGCAGGGCGGCGTATGGGTGAACGACCGCCGTGTCACCGACCCTCAGGAGAGGCTCTCCGAGGGTGAATACACCATAAAGGTGGGGAAGAGGCGCTTTCTGAAGGTCAGACCAAGGACGACCTCATGATGCCAGATGCAACAGAGACGATCCTGAGGCTCCTGCTCGGTGCCGTACTGGGCGGTATCATCGGCTTCGAACGACAGAGCCACGGCAGGCCCGCAGGGTTCAGGACCCACCTGCTCGTGAGCCTCGCCTCGGTACTTATAATGATAGTATCGGACGACTTCTACCGCACGAGCGCCCTCAACCCGTCGATAATAAGGATAGACCCTGCGAGGATAGCGGCGGGCGCCATCACGGGCATCGGATTCCTCGGCGCCGGCGTGATAATCAAGTCGGGCCTGACCATCCAGGGCCTCACCACGGCGGCATGTCTCTGGATCGTCTCCGTCATAGGGCTTGCAGTCGGGAGCGGACTCTATGTTCCGGCCCTCACTGCATTTCTCATCACGTTCTTTGCCCTGTGGGTGCTGCGGCGGGTCGAGGTGAAGGTGCCGAGGCTGACATACAAGATACTCACCCTGACCACCGAACCCGTTGCAACCGAACACGATGTCACATCTGCACTGAAGGAGGCCGGAGCCAATATCGCCAACATAGACTATGAGATGGACAGGCTGAAAAACGAGTTCACATATCACGTCTCCCTGACCTTCAAGAACAAAGAGGTCGTTTCAGCCATCCTCGAGAGGGTCTGCCGGTTACCGTACGTAAAGAGATTCAACCTGAGAGGGTAGCAGGAGGTCTGAAGACGTGGACATCAAAGGATTGAAAGAGGCTCTCTGGTCTGACGTAAGGCACGTGCTGCTCGACATGGACGGCACACTCCTCGACCGGTACTTCGACGACTACTTCTGGGAGCACCTCGTCCCGGAGAAGTATGCAGAGAAGCACAACATCACGTTCGGCCGGGCGAAAGAGGAGCTGCTGAAGAAGTACAGGACCCACGAGGGCACGCTCAACTGGACGGACATAGACTTCTGGTCGAGGGAGCTCGACCTCGACATACCCGCCCTGAAGGAACAGATACGCCACCTGATCGAGGTTCATCCCCATGTGGAGGACTTTCTCAGGGAACTGAAGGATGCAGGCAAAAAGGTCGCGCTCGTCACGAACGCCCACTACAAGACCCTCAAGATAAAGATGCGCAAGACCCGTATCGGCGGGTACTTCGACAAGGTCGTCACGTCCTCGGAAGTAGGCTGTCCCAAGGAGGATATCGCCTTCTGGCAGCGTGTGGAGAGGATACTGCGCTTCGACAAGGACCGGACCGTCTTCATAGACGACGTGGTCGAGAACCTCTCGGCTGCAAGGGAGTTCGGCATAAGGTATATCGTGCTCAAGACGATGGCGAGCTCGAAGGAGACGGAGGCTGCTGAAGACAGCGGCTTTCTTGCCGTCAGCGACTTCAAGGAACTCCTGCCTTAGCTCCCCTGCGGGAACCCGGCCTACGGTCCCCAACCGCATGTCCGGGAGTCTTCCGCGGAGTCACCGCCTGTGCGATACGAGGTTGCCCCCGCTCTCCATCCTCCACTCTATGTGATAGTGACAGCCCTCCTTCTGGGGAAAGTCAGACCTGTAGTGCGCGCCGAGGCTGCAACGTCTCTGGATTGCGGCTTCCGTGACAACGACAGCGGTCTGGATCATGTTCTTGAGCTCGAGTTCCTCGCGCGTCCTGTACTGATGCCCGAGGAGATGCATGAAAGACGAGAGTTCTTCCCTTGCAGCACCGAGCGAGTCGGCACAACGTATTATGCCCACACGATCCCACATGACCCTCCTCAAGCGGGTCCTCACCTCCTCGTAATCCTCGACCCTGCCGTAATCCGAAAACGGCTCCTCTGCGGATACGGCAGGTTCGGTCATGTCCGGGGCCGATTCACCGGCGGCACGTCCGGCCCTTGCACCGAAAACGAGCCCTTCGAGCAGGCTGTTGCTTGCAAGACGGTTTGCACCGTGCACACCCGTGCAGGCGACCTCGCCCGCTGCATAGAGGCCCTTTACGCTCGTACGCCCCATCGTATCGGTCCTCACCCCTCCCATCATGTAATGGGCTGCCGGAGACACCGGTATCCTGTCCCTCGTTATGTCGATGTCGTACTGGAGGCAGGTCCTGTATATCCTCGGGAACCTATTCTTTATGAAGCCGGCATCGAGGTGTGTGAGATCGAGGTATACGTACATGCTTCCCGTCCTGACCATCTCGGATATTATCGCCCTGGAGACGACGTCCCTCGGCGCGAGCTCGGCGTCGGGATGGTAGTTCTTCATGAAAGGCTCTCCGTATATGTTCCTCAGGATACCTCCCTCTCCCCGCATGGCCTCGCTCAGCAGGAACTGAGGCGCAGCCGGCGCAAAAAGCACGGTCGGATGGAACTGGACGAACTCCATGTCCTCCATGACGGCACCGGCCCTCAGAGCGATGGCCATTCCGTCGGATGTGGTGACCGGCGGGTTCGTGGTCCTTGAAAATATCTGTCCGCCCCCGCCTGTGGCCAGCACCGTGGCCCGCGCGAGCACCCTGTAAATCCGTCCCTCCTTCAGGATGTAGGCACCGCAGCAGACACCGTCCTCCATGACGAGGTCCACGGTCATGGCAAAGGGAAACCTCCTGACCCCCTCCAGGGAGACGACCTTGTTTATGAGCACCCGCTCGATCTCCCTGCCTGTAGAGTCGCCGTGTGCGTGCAGTACCCGCCGCCTCGAGTGAGCGGCCTCGAGCGTGAAGTCGAGCTTTGTCCCGGCCCTGTCGAACTCTGCGCCCCATTCGATCAGCTCGAGAATCCTCTCGGCCCCTTCCTCGACCAGCACCTTCACGGCATCTTCCCGGCAGAGGCCGTCACCTGCCTTGAGGGTATCCTCGAAGTGGATGCCGACCCTGTCCTCGTCACTCATGGCGACCGCCACACCGCCCTGGGCATACTCCGTGCTCGACTCCCTCAGGACATCCTTCGTCACCACGAGGACCTCACCGCACGACGCCAGCTCGACGGCAGCCCTCAGTCCGGCCACTCCGCTTCCTATTATCAGAAAATCGGTCTTCTCAGTCTCCATCTCCAACAGGTCCTGTAAGGCTCTTTCCCCTCGGTCGTCTCAAGGACGGCCGTGCCGTACACGGATACCGGCTGCCGCAGCGAATCATCAGCGCTACATAGGACAGATCAGCCTGCCGAGTATGTCCGTCAGCCTGAGGTTCTCGGTATAGTCGACAGGACAGTCGATGAGCACAGGCCCTCCTCCGCTCAGTGCATCCCCGAGTATGTCATCGATCCGGTCGTCGCTGTCCACCCTCAGTCCCCTGAACCCGAAACTCTCGGCCAGCTTTACCCAGTCGGGACTGCCGAACCTCGTAAAGAACTCCCGGTTGTAGCTGATCCGCTCCTTCCATTCGATGAGCCCGTACCCTCCGTCGTTGAAAACAAGGACGACGATGTCGAGTCCCAGTCTCTTTGCGGTCTCGAGCTCACCTATGCTCATCATCAGCCCTCCGTCCCCCGTAACCGCGACCACGTTTCTCCCGGGGTGAAGGAGTTTTGCCGCAATCGCCCCTGGAACAGATATGCCCATCGCCGCCAGCCCGTTCGAGATTATCACCGTGTTCTCCCTCGACGGCCTCAGGAACCTTGCAAGCCATATCTTGTGGGCCCCGACGTCAGAGACCACGATGTCATCCCCGGCAAGCGCACTCCGCAGGGCCTTCACGACCCTTATGGGCTTAAGCGGATACCCTTTTTCCGGAAAATCCTCCTCGCATATGACCAGTTCCCTGAGCGTCCTGTAGTAGGAAGGGTCTTTCGGAGCGGATATGTTCCCGGCAAGATAGTCGAGAGAAGTCACTATGTCTCCGACGATCTCGAGCCCGCAGTAACGGGAATCCACTTCGGCGGCCGTGGTGTTGATATGGACGATGCGCTTTCCGCCTCCGGGATTCCAGTACTCCGGGTGGAACTCGACGGGGTCGTATCCGATGGTGATTATCAGGTCGGACCTCTCGAACCCGCAGGATATGTAGTCGCGGCTCTGAAGTCCAACCGTCGATATGAAGCACTCGTCGTCAGAGTCGATCACACCCATACCCATGAAGGTCGTCGTCACCCCGATGAGCGACCTCTTCACGAACCTCCTCAGAGCCGCCACCGCTCCGGACCTGACAACGCCGTTGCCGGCGATGATGACAGGGGCCTCTGCCTCGTCTATCAGCCTTGCCGCCTTCTCGAGCAGCCCCTCGGGAGGTGACGGACAGACTGTATCCTGCAGCGGGACCGGCCCTGCGTCCGTATGCATCATGGCCGTGTCCTCGGGCAGCTCTATGTGTACAGGCCCCTTCTTCTCGGTGCTTGCGACCCTGAAGGCCTTTCTGACGATCTCGGGCAGGGTCTCCGGCATGACGACACGGGTGTTCCACTTGGTGACGGGCCTGAAGAGTGAAAGGACATCTATGTACTGGTGAGACTCCTTGTGGATCTTCGACAGGGCCACCTGGGCGGTGACGGCCACGAGGGGGGAGAAGTCGAGGGCCGCATCGGCGACACCGGTGATAAGGTTCGTGGCCCCAGGACCGAGAGTGCTCAGGCATACGCCCGGACGGCCGCTCAACCTGCCGTAGACGTTGGCCATGAACGCGGCACCACGCTCGTCCCTCGTCAGTACGAACTTTACAGCCGAAGAAGACAGGCTGTACATGAATTCGAGGTTCTCCTCCCCCGGGATGCCGAAGACATACTCCACTCCCTCTGCTTCAAGTGCCCTGACGAAGAGCTCCGCGACCTTCATGCGGACATTATACCAGAAAAACCCGCCTCCTGGTTCACCGTCCGAGTGCGGCCACTTGAGTTTTAAAAAGCTTTACTGATAAAGTAATTCATGGTGCGGATTGCGGTCGTAGACGGTCAGGGCGGCGGTATAGGCAGCACTATCGTAAAGAGGTTGAGGGAGGAGTTCGGACCCCGCATCGAGATACTGGCACTCGGCACCAACTCGGCCGCCACGACGGCGATGATGAAGGCCCGTGCCAACAAAGGCGCGACAGGCGAAAACGCCATAATCCGCAACACCGGAAAGGTGGACGTTATCGTGGGCCCCCTCAGCATAGTGCTTGCAAACGGCATGCTCGGCGAGCTCACCCCCGGCATTGCAGAGGCCATCGCCTCTTCAGCCGCAAGGAAGGTCCTCATCCCGATAAACCAGGAAGGAGTGGAGATCGCCGGCTTTCAGAAGGAGCCGCTTCCCCACCTGATAGACAAGGTGGTGGAATACTTGAAAACCGTAGACGTACGGAGGTAATACCCGTAATGTGTGAAGCGAATGCATATGTATATGAAGACGGCGAGGAGACACTGTATCTTGAAAACGTGGACATTCTGAGGCCCGAGGGAGAAAAGATATTCATGCGCAACCTCTTCGGCGAACAGAAGGAGTTCGAAGGAAAGATCAGGGAGATCTCCCTCCTCAGACACCGTATCGTGCTTGAAAAACGAGAACCCTAACCCGCAGCGAGGTCAACATGAAAACAACAGTCGTTACGCTCTTGACCGTCTTTATGATGGGACTGTCATTGCTGTTTGTAATGCAGACCGAGGCATCTGCCTTCGGAGGTTGTGAACAGGATTGCGGCAAGTGCCACTCGCTTTCGTCGGGTGAGGCACAGCAGGCGCTGAAACAGCTCATACCGGACATCAAGGTCATAGAGGTCCGGATGTCTCCGGCAAGGGGGCTCTGGGAGATCTCCCTGGAGACACGCGGGAAAAAGGGCATCGCCTACATGGACTTCTCGAAGGAGAACGTGATCATAGGTCAGATAGTCAAGATAAAGACCAAGAAGAACCTGACGCGTAAGCGGCTCATAGAGCTCAACAGGGTGGACTTCTCGCAGATCCCTCTCGACGACGCCCTCGTGCTCGGAGATCCGGACGCAGCATACAAGGTCGTCGTCTTTGACGACCCGGACTGTCCCTACTGTGCAAAACTCCACGGGGAACTGAAAAAGATCGTAGAGACAAGGAAGGACATGGCTTTCTTCATCAAGCTCTTCCCCCTGAAGATGCACAAGGACGCCTACCGCAAGGCCGTGGCCATACAGTGCAAGAAGTCGATGAAGCTGCTGGAAGACGCCTTTGCAAAGAAGGAGATTCCCGACCCTGAATGCAAGACGGACATTATCGACAGGAACATCGAACTTGCGGAAAAACTCGGCATCACCGGCACTCCGGCCATCGTGCTTCAGAACGGCAAGGTCTTAAGCGGAGCAATAAAGGCCGACCAGCTGATCGAACTCATCGAGGAGAAAGAGGAGGGCAGCGGAAACGGGACAGGAGGAAGAGAGAACCCCGGAAGCTGAGCTGCCGGCGGGGACCGAAGACGCTCCCCCTCCCGCCCTCTCCTGAAAGACCATCCAGACGTCAAACAGGGGCCCCTTGCATAAGAGACCGTGAGGGGCCCTTTGTGCATCCTTTGCTTTTTTTCCCGCCGAACTATTATTATAGCTGCTACTGTTGAACAATGCAATGACCTCGTTGCATATAAGAACGCTCGCTGGAGGTTTACGTGAAAGCAAAAGACATCATGGAACAGGTGAAGGATCACCTCTCCCCGGACGACACCATCAGGGACGCGGTGAACAAGATGAGAGTCGTCAAGCGGGACGACGGCATAGTAGGCGTCAAGGGGATGATAGTGCTCGACGGGGAAGGCAACCTCGTCGGGATGGTTTCGGTGAAGGACATACTCAAGGCGATAATCCCTTTCTACATGACGATGACCGAGCTCGGTGAGTTCACCTGGGAGGGCATGCTTGCGGAGATGACGAAGAAGGTGGCTGACAGGAGGGTACGGGAGATCATGATAAAGGACGTGATAACCGTTCCGGAGGACGCACCCCTGATGGAGTGCGCCGACTTCATAGTCAAGCACAACCTTCAACGCGTTCCAGTGGTGAACAAGGAGAGGAAGGTGGTCGGCATCATCTATGTCCGGGATCTCTACAACGCCATAGTGAAGGTCCTCATGAACGACAAGGAGGTGGACAACATATGACACACGAAGCTGCCGCAGCGTCACAGCCCTTTGTAATGGATACGGCCTTCTGGACGGCCACGACCATATTCGTACTCGCCTACGTCGTAATAGTGTCTGAGAAGGTACACAAGACCGTGGTCGCACTCTTCGGTGCGGCCCTGATGCTCGTGCTCAAGATACTGGAGCAGTACGAGGCATTCCATGTCGAGGAGCTCGGTGTGGACTGGAACGTCATATTCCTGCTCATCGGCATGATGACGATCATAAACCTGATGCGCCCCACCGGCTTTTTCGAATACATAGCGATAAAGAGCGCAAAGGCCGGCAAGGGCGACCCCATGAGGATCATGACGATATTCGCAGTGGTCACGGCCGTGCTGAGCGCGCTTCTCGACAACGTCACCACCGTGCTCCTGCTCGCCCCCGTCA
>JAADGG010000088.1 GCA_013152485.1 Nitrospirota bacterium
TGGAGCGGCGCAACAACAGCGGAGACGACGGCGACCTCTACCCTGGCTCGGCAAACAACAATTCGTTCACGGGCTCCAGCTCTCCCGCCAGCAAGCTGTACAACGGCCTCCTCAACATAGTCAGTGTGACCTCGATCGGGCCGTCTCAGACGGTCATGACCGCCACGCTCGCAGTACACCCGAACATATCAGTGGAGCCCCTGTTGATCAACTTCGGAGACGTCGACCTGGACGCCAACCCCGTTGCCAGGCGCATAACCGTTGCAAACTCGGGAAGGACAGACCTCGTGATAGGAGAGATCCGTATCGAGGGCAGGGATACGCACGACTTTGTCATCCGTGACGACGGATGCTCAGACCTGGCGCTGGTGCCGGAGAGCAGCTGCAGCGTCGATCTGCTCTTCTCCGCAACGTCGTACGGACCAAAGCATGCCGTCCTCACCATACCGTCCAACGACCCTGACACGCCTGAGGCAGGCGTTACCCTCGTGGCCTCGGCCGGAAGTATCGGAGACAGCTGGGACTGCTTCATTGCAACAGCGGCATACGGCAGCTACCTCGACCCCCATGTCGAGGTCTTGAGGAGGTTCAGGGACAGGTGGCTCATCCCTGACATCAGGTTGAGTTTCGGGGGCTACACGTTCAGGATTCCCAATGTTGCAGGCAGGGGACTGGTGAGGCTGTACTACAGGTACTCCCCGCCTTTGGCCGCGTACATCGCAAAGCATGAAGGCATGAGGACGGCCACCAGGCTAGTATTGACCCCCCTGGTATACGGCATAAGATACCCATCCGCTGCAGCCGCAGCCGGAGCGCTCCTTGCCGCACTTCTACTGATACGCAGAAGTGCCGTACGGAAGCGCCGTCCTCCTCGCCGGCTGGATGACGGGTAACCGGCGGAGGGGACGGAAAGAGAAACGAAGCCGTCTCTAAGGAACGGTTATGGAGTCACGCGTCTCTGTATTGGCGTCAGGGTCGTAGGTCCAGCCGCTCAGGGACACATCCCTCACGGTGAACGTAAATGTGGTCCCGCTCGCAGGTCTTCTTATGCCGTCTGAGACGAGGGAGACCCGTCCTGTTGCGTCCGTCGTGCCGGAGTCGGAGTCGGACGTTGCCCCGCTCCAGTACCCCGAGACCGTTGCCCCTGCAACCGGAGCCCCGTTGGCATCCGCAATGCTTACGGTTGCGACGGCAGAGGTGAGGTTCCTCCTGGACGTTGTCTGCAGTGACATGTCGATGCGTGCCACATGCATTGTGGGCTGCTCAGCGACTTCAGCAACCCTGACGGTGACGGTCCTTGAGTTGTCCGAGACGTTTGTCTCTCCAGCGACCACCGAGGCAGCGGCCTTCAGCAGGTGTTCCCCGAGGGTGGCGCCGGTGGTGTCCCAGTAGAATGTCTCGGTCGTCGAGCCTCCTGATGCGAGTGATACCGTGGTGGAGCCTATGTCCACGCCGTCGGTGAGGTCGGTCAGTGTCAGTGTGAAGGTTTCAGGAAAGTCCCCGGGATTCGTCACGGTTACGCCGATGGATGCCTGGTCTCCGGAGATGACCGACGCAGGAGCCGAGACGCCGGTTACGGCGATATTGTGGACCGGCTCCGGAGCATATCCCAGAGCTGCAGCGGCATCCACCCTTCCCCAGCCGTAGACCGGATCCCATCCCGGTGCCCCGAGGTCCTTGGCCGTGCTCTGAAGGACCTTTCTGACATTGTCGGGCCCTGTGACGCCCGAAGCGATTACGAGGGCTGCGACACCTGCCACGTGCGGAGTTGCCATGGACGTGCCCTGGTAATAGAAATAGCCCCAGTCAGTTGGACTGCTTCCAAAGGTCTGCTGAAGTATGCCGTCGGCGTATCCGTCGCCGTTCTGGTCCACGTTCGTATCCCCCCCGGGGGCGACGAGGTCGAGGTCGGGGCCGTAGTTTGAGTAGTAAGACAGGGTTTCGTCATACCTGGTTGCACCCACTGCTATGACATAGGCGTTGTAGGCGGCGGGATAGCTGACGGTGTCAGAGCCGTCGTTGCCCGCTGCTGCAACAATGGTTACTCCCTTGTTGTAGGCATAGGCAAGGGCCTCTTCCAGTGTGATGGATTCGTTCGGGCCTCCCAAACTCATGTTGATGACATCTGCGCCGTTGTTTGCGGCGAAGTAGATGCCTTCGGCAATGTCCGTGTAGGTGCCGGACCCCTTGCTGTCGAGGACCTTTACGGGCATGATGGATGTGTTGAAGGCTATGCCGGCGACACCCGTACCGTTGTTTGTGCTCTGTGCTATGGTTCCGGTGACATGGGTGCCGTGTCCTTCATCGTCATTCGGGTGGGCGTCGTCATTCACGAAGTCGTATCCGGGGACGAAGTTCGTCTCTGACAGGTCGGGGGCCTGTTCATAGACTATGGTCTTGTCCCTGCCCCTGCGGGTGCTCTCCACATAGTCCTCATAGGCCACTCCGGTATCGATCACTGCAACGACGACGCTGCTGTCGCCCGTGCTGACCTCCCAGGCGGTCTCCATGTTGATTCCACCGTATTCATCGTTCTGGAAGTTCCACTGGTAGGGATACATCGGGTCGTTGGGTACCCAGAGTGCGTGTGCTATATAGTTCGGTTCCGCGTACTCCACATTGGGGTCTTTGCTGTAAGTGTCGACGAGCTCTTCAACGGTCTTGCCGGCCGGGACCTTCAGGCGCCTGAACTTTCCCTGTTTGCTCACATAAAAGACCGAGGTACCGTGCCTTTGGTTGATTCGTGCAATCGCCTCCTCGGAGACGCCGCTCTTGAACTTGACGACTATCTCGTCCTTCACATACGGGCCCTGTCCGAAGACCGTGCCTGCAAATCCCAAGGCCAGTATGCATACCAGCACTGCCAACAGAAACTTTCCCGGGTTCCTCATCTCCATTACCTCCTGTGATGATGTCACCGGCACTATGCCGGCAAATGTACGGCCTGCGTCTTGTTGTTTTTTTGGTTCTGCGGCCGTCTGTGGGCTTCTCCTCCATGGTTCATTGTCTTCTCGGGGTTCTTCATTGCGGAAGTCGCCGTGTAAGTTTCCGGATCTTGCTGAACAGTTGATCGCCGGCACTTCTTACCCGTTCATGGCGTAGTCGACAAATGTTCGGGACGAGCCTTGAGTCTCTATCATGCATCCCCGGCCCGGCGGGCAGTCAGGCTGCCCTGTCCCTACGTCGTCCGTGCCCGGAAAACCGGTTCAACCCTTAGATGGAGCCTTTCAGCAGGTGTTCTGATATTTTTATTATACATCATGTTCCGGAAAATTGCAGCTCGGTGAGGATGTCCGTAGAGGAGCCGGGGGCATGGTCTTAGGGGGGGCATCTGACGGACGCCCTGGCAGCCCATGGGCCGGAAGAGCCGCTCGCCTGACCGGGGCAGGCCCCCTCCGTGGCCTTGAATCGTTGAGTCCAGACCCGATACCCCGGACGCTGACGGGGTGGCGGGCCTGCCCCGTGGGAGGACTTCTCAGGGAATGACGGGCAGGGTTTGCTTGCGGCAACCGCCGCCGTCTCCTCGTCATCCTTCAGGAAGGAGGCATGCGCCTCCCTGTCATGAAAGCCGTGTCTTTACGAAAGGCAGCAGCCCGCCCGAGAGCATCAGGTCGCGCTCGCGGCCGCTCAGGTCGGAAACCACGGTAAAGTCAAAGCCCTTTGTGGCGTTTGTAACCCTGTATTGCTGGCTTGCCGCAAGTGCGTCCCTGACTCCGGAGATGACCAGCACATCACCGCTCTCTATCCTGTCCATGTCTTCGGCGTTGGAGAAGCTCAGCGGCAGGATGCCGAAGTTTATGAGGTTGGCCCTGTGGATCCTGGCAAAAGACTTTGCAATCACTGTAACGACGCCGAGATACATCGGCGCGATTGCAGCGTGCTCCCGCGAGGAGCCCTGTCCGTAGTTTTCGCCTCCAACGATTATCCCTCCCCCGTGTCCCTTCGCCTTTTTCGCCCTCTCCGCGAAGGTGGGGTCGATATTGTAGAAGACATACTCGGATATGGCGGGAATGTTCGACCTGAAAGGCAGTATCTGTGAACCGGCAGGCATTATGTCGTCTGTCGTGACGTTGTCCCCGAGCTTTATGAGCACCTCGGCCCTTATCTCGTCTCCCACGGGATCTTTCAGCGGCACATCCTTTATGTTCGGCCCCTTTATTATCTCGATCCCCGAGCCGTCCTTCAGCGGTGCAATGAGCATGTTGTCGTTCACTATGACGGTGTCCGGCTCGCTGAACTCCTCTACCGGGATCTCAGTCCCTGAAGGATCGGTTATCTCCCCCTTCACTGCCACTGCGGCGCAGACAAGGGGGTTTGCAAGGAAGACGAAGGCGTCCTTGTTGCCGCAGCGTCCCCTGAAGTTACGGTTGTAAGACCTTACGGATACATGCCCGGTGCCCGGCGAGCCACCCATGCCGATGCACGGCCCGCAAGAGGCCTCCAGCATCCTTGCCCCGGCTGCGATCATGTCCGACAGGGAGCCGTCCCTGGCGATCATCTCGTAGACCTGTTTCGACCCCGGGTTTATGTGGAGGCTTACGTGCTCTGCAACCCTCTTTCCCCGAAGGATCGATGCAACGGCCCTCATCGCCTGGTAGGAGGAGTTTGTGCAGCTTCCGATGCATACCTGGTTGACCTTTCTGCCCGCGACCTCCCTGACCGGGACCACGCTGTCAGGGCTGTGGGGCTGGGCTGTCAGGGGCTCGAGGCTGCCGAGGTCTATCTCGACGACGTCGTCATAGCCGGCATCATCGTCGGCACCAAGTGCCGAGAAGTCCTTCTCCCTGCCCTGCGCCCTGAGGAAGTGGGCCGTCCTGTCATCTGCAGGGAAGACGGATGTGGTGGCGCCCAGCTCTGCTCCCATGTTCGTGATGGTCGCCCTCTCGGTGACATTGAGGTCGGAGACCCCTGGGCCGCCGTATTCGAAGATCTTTCCCACGCCTCCCTTGACGGTGAGCCGCCTCAGGAGCTCTAGTATGACGTCCATGGCCGTGACCCACGGCCGCTTCAGTCTGCCCGTAAGCCTCACAAGGACCACCTCCGGCATCTTCATCTCGAACGGCATCCCTGCCATGACCGTGGCGGCATCAAGACCGCCGACCCCTATGGCTATCATGCCCATGCCGCCGTTTGTCGGCGTGTGGCTGTCCGTCCCCAGGGCGATCCAGCCCGGCCTTGCAAACCGCTCGAGGTTGACCTGGTGACAGATGCCGTTGCCGGGCTTTGAAAACCAGGCCCCGAACCTTGCCGCGGCAGTCTGCAGAAAGAGGTGGTCGTCAGGATTCATGTGGTTGGACTGGATCATGTTGTGGTCGACGTAGCTCACCACGCAGGGGATCTTCACCCTCTCGAGTCCCATGGCCTCAAACTGGAGCCACGCCATCGTGCCGGTGGCATCCTGTGTATATACCTCGTCCACTCTCAGGGAGACCTGTTCCCCCTTTTTGAGCTCACCCTTTACGAGATGAGCCCCGAATATCTTCTGTACGATGTTTTTCCCCACGATCTCCTCCAGGTTAAAGAGTTTTTTTCATTGTCTAAATCAGCGGAAAATGCTATACTCACCGTATGATTTGTCACGGGCCGGTCTATTTTAACACTTGGCTGCAGATTATGACCATGAGTTGGTCTGAAAGATAATATCAAAAATCTCAAAGGAGGTCCCAGGTGAAAAAACTTGGTCTTTTAATCCCCGTACTGGCAGTCATTGCGGTCATGTTCCTTGCCACGCCGGACAGAACCTATGCGCTCGGCCTTGAGGCAGCGGCCGGTTTCTGGAACCAGGCACCCTCGGGAGACCTGCAGTACAGTGGCGCCCTTGGAGAGGGAACCAAACTCGACCTCAAGGAAGACCTCAACTATGACAGCAAGTCCAGGCCGTATCTCAGGGTGAAGGCCGACCTGCCCCTCTTTCTCCCGAATATATACTTCATTGCAACACCGATGAAGTATGAAGGCGAGGGGACCAAGGACTTCAGCTTTACGTTCGGTGACAAGACGTTCAGTGGTTCGGTCCCGTTCAACTCGGAGCTGAGGGCGGACCACTATGATGTTGCCGTCTATTACTCCGTGCCGTTTCTCAACACCGCCACCGCCGGAAGCCTCAATGTGGAGCTGGGACTGAACCTGAGGATCATCGACTTCGAGGCAAAGGTCACCCAGGGGGCAATCTCCGAGACCGCGAGCTACACCATACCCATCCCGATGGTATACGCCGGAGTCCAGCTGGAGCCTGTGGATCTGTTCAGTATCGAGGCCGAACTGAGAGGTATAACATACGGCTCGAACAGCTACTATGACCTCATCGGCAGGATGAAGGTGAAGCCCGTAGGCCCCCTGTTCATTGCGGGCGGATACAGGTATGAAAAGATAAAGATAGATCATAACGACGTATATGCTTCGATGGAATTCAAGGGACCGTTCATTGAGGCGGGCGTGAGTTTCTGACCGTGGAGTCTTTCGAGTAATGCCGCAGGCATGCCGTGAATGGAGGGGGCGACGGTAGACGGCAGAGCGGTCGTGCACTGAAATCTTCACAGTTTCTTCATCTTTTTATGTAAGTATACTATACTCTGCACGGCATCGACAGAGGCGTGCCGGGTGTCGAACTCTACGAAACGGGGGGACAATGGCAGGAAAGGGCAGACAGAGAAAGCAGAAATCCGCCTCTAAGAAGGGCAGGGTCCCGGTTGTCTGGATCATCTTTGCATTCTCTCTGCTGATCCTCGTGCTGGCCGTCAGCGGCAAGATCCCTTTCTCCAATACTGACAAGCGAGACGGACGGTCCTTTCACGTCAATGGCGGTGAGACACGACCCGTGGTGGATCCTTCCATGTTTACGGGCCTGACTCGTGCAGCCTATGCTGCAGCCCGGAACTACCCGGAAGTGCTCGACCAGGTCTACTGCTATTGCGACTGCAGTGAACCGCCGTTTTATCACAAGAGTCTCTTGAGTTGTTTCACCGAAGACCACGGTGCAGGCTGACTGCTCTGTCAGCAGGAGGCCTTGAGGGCTTCCCAGGTTTACAGGGAGACTGAGTCCATCGATGAAGTCAAGGCTACCATCGACAGGGAGTTCGGCATGTGAGGGCCTCAGGCGAGTCTTTGAGGTTCGGACAGTGACGTGCTGAGTATGCGCTTTATCAGCGAGAGCCTCTCCTGAAGACTGAGCTCAAAATAGACGTCGCTCTCCATCAGTATGCCCACTATCTCTTTTGCCTCTTGTGAGACCATGATGACCTTCTCCTTGATCTCTTTATCGGCTGCCAGCATGAAAACCTTAACTGCAATTTCCGTGCCCTTGTTCTCGTGTCCTGTTTGATTAATAAAAGTTAACGGACCCGTGGGTGATGCCATCTTTCGGCCCTATATGTTAACATATCCGGGATGCGTGCATATGAGATAATAAAAAAGAAGCGCGACGGCGGGTCTCTGGACAAGGAGGAGTTCCAGTTCCTCATAAGGGGATACCTATCCGGTGAGATCCCGGACTACCAGATGTCGGCCTTCCTGATGGCTGCGTTTCTAAGGGGGCTCAACGAGGAGGAGACGGTCTCGCTCACGGATGTAATGCTCCGTACAGGAGAGGTGCTCGATCTCACGGAGATGGATGCCCCGAGGATCGACAAGCACTCGACCGGCGGTGTCGGAGACAAGGTGAGCATCATCCTCGCTCCGCTTGTAGCTGCAGCGGGTGTTGCCGTGCCGATGATATCGGGCAGAGGGCTCGGTCACACCGGGGGTACACTCGACAAGCTCGAATCCATTCCCGGCTTCAGGACCGAGATGAGCATCATAGACTTCAGGCACACTCTCTGGGAGGGTGGAGCGGCGATCATGGGGCAGACGGACGACATAGCTCCGGCGGACAGAAGGCTCTACGCATTGAGGGACGTAACGGCCACGGTAGAGAGCATTCCGCTCATTGCATCAAGCATCATGTCGAAAAAGCTTGCCGAGGGCCTCAACGGGCTGGTGCTCGATGTTAAGGTAGGCTCGGGCGCCTTCATGAAGACCATGGAAGATGCCGAAGCACTTGCCTCCGTACTGACCAATACTGGAAACTCTTTCGGCGTCAGGACCGTGGCCGTCATAACGGACATGGACGAACCCCTCGGCAGGGCCGTGGGCAATGCTCTCGAGATCAAGGAGTGCATAAATGTGCTCAAGGGCCGCTCCGACAACGACCTGTTAGAGGTTACGCTCACTCTCGGCGCCTGGATGCTCTATATCGCCGACTGGGTACAGAGGGCCGTGGACAATCCGGGAACCGAGGTTCCGAGGATTACGTCGGTTGATGAAGTGGCCCTTGCAGACAAGCGGGCGGAGCTCGAGGAACTGATAGAGACGGGCAAGGCACTGGAGAGCTTCGTGGATTTCGTGGAACGCCAGGGAGGCAATCCAGAGATAATAGCCAACCCCGGCCTTCTGCCCGGAGCTTCGCAGATGAAACAGGTCCAGGTCTCCAAGAGCGGATACATACAGAGGGTGGATGCCGAGAAGGTCGGCACCGCCTCCATGCTCCTTGGAGCAGGCCGGCAGAGGCTCGAAGACGGAATAGATCACGCTGCCGGCATCATGCTCAACAGGAAGTCAGGGGCGGCCGTACAGGCGGGGGACACTGTTGCGGTGCTCCACTATAACGACGACGGCAACCTGTCCGAGGCTCTTAGGCTCGTGGGTGAGGCGTTCGAGATAGGCCCTGAGCCGCCCGGGCCGAGAAGGATGATCAGGAAGGTTGTTCTTTAGTGCCGGTTTCGTCTGTATTCCCCATCCCCGGTGACATAAGATGTCACCTGTCGCTTCAATCAATGAGACGGTACGGCAGCAGGGACGGCGTCAAAACTATGACCCCTGACGGGTATACGTCTGCCTATAGCAGGCCGTTTTCGTAGAAACTGTAGTATCCCTCTCTCGTTATGATGAAATGATCGTGGACCCTGAGTCCCATCTCCTCGGATGCGCTCTTCAGGCGTCTTGTCAGCTCTATATCACTCTTTGACGGTCTCAGGAGCCCTCCGGGGTGATTGTGAACGAGGATGAATCCGACGGCCTTGTGCCTGATGGCATATTCCAGGACCTTTCTCGGATAGACGACGGCCTGGTCGACCGTGCCCTCCTGGATGATCTCTTCAGAGATGACCTCGTTCTGGGAGTTCAGATATATGACCCTGAACTGCTCGTCCCTGAGCAACCCCATGGATACCCTGCAATACTCGACTACCGCCTCCGGAGACGACAGCTTCGCCCTCTGGATGGTCTTCTCCTTCAGGCACAGCTCCATCAGCGCATGCATGAGCTTTATGAGAACCGCGGCGCCTTCCCCTATGCCTTCAACCTCTTCTATCTCGTGTATGTCTGCGGCAAAGACACCGGAGATCCCCTTGAACCTCCTGATGAGGGCCTTTGCTGCAGGCTTCATGTCTTTGCGTGAAACAGCGTAGGTGAGAAGGAGCTCGAGGGCTTCGTAGTCCTGGAGGCCCCTGATGCCGCTTTCGGCGAACCTCTTCCTCAGGCGTTTTCTGTGTCCGATGCGATGTGAGGATTTGTCACCGCTCCTCATTGATTCTGTAGTCGACGAAGACCTTGAGGTCCTGTCTCAGTGTGTGGTAGACCGAGCAGTACTTCTCGTGGGACAGGGAGATGGCCCTCTGTACTTTTTTCTCCGTTATGCCTTCACCCGAGAGATGGACCGTCATCCTGATCGTCTTGAAGTACTGCGGCGGTGTAGGGTTCCTCTCTCCCTCGATGTCGATCTTGAGACCGTCGAGCTTGCACTTCATTTTCTGGAGGAAAGACACCATGTCGATCCCCATGCAGCCGGCAAGGCTCAGGAGCAGGCTCTCCGTTGGCATACAGCCCCATTCGACCCTGGCGTCGAAATCTATCTCATATCCCCGCTGCGTTCTTCCCACAAAGATGAGGTCTTTGTCCCATGTGAGAGTTCCCTTCGTGACCGGAGCGACCTTCTCCTTGTACCCCTCCAGTGAGGCCTCGAGTATATCGGTCTCTTCTGAGTTTCCCATCTCTTGGCTCCTCCTTGATTGTTGGTGTGTTCGTGCTCCGACCGTCTCTGTTCTGGAGTCCTCATGCCCCGGCAGGGAGTCAGGGGCAGGGGATTTTCCGAAAACGAGAGACTGAGATGCATCCGGTCATGAAATTTTATAACAACGGCCGTCATTGTTTCAACCGCCTGTTTCGCGACTGTCAGGGTCGTGTCCCCCACGCGGCGGCTTTGTCTTTGAGACGACCCTTTAGGTTAAAATTGATGTATGGAAGGCAGGGCAAGAGAAAACAGGGTGCTCGTAATCACCGGCCCCACGGGAGTGGGCAAGACCGGATTCTCGCTGATTCTGGCAGAGAAGCTGGACACCGAGATAATAAGTGCTGATTCGATGCAGGTCTACAGGGGGATGGATATAGGCACTGCAAAGCCTTCCCCGGAGGAACGCGCCCGGGTCAAGCACCACATGATAGACGTCGTCGATCCTTCGGAGACATACAGTGCGGGCAGGTACATAAGGGCCGTGACACCTTTGATCGAGTCCCTACACGGCAGGAGAAAGATTCCCGTCGTCATCGGCGGCACGGGGCTTTATATAAGGACCCTCACGCAGGGACTCTTTACCGCACCCGAGGCTGATCCCGAGTTGAGGTCGGCCCTGCTCGAGATCGAGGGCAGGGCGCCGGGCAGGCTGTATCGGGAACTCGAGAGAATAGACCCCGTGAAGGCCGCCTCTGTCGCCCCTTCAGACAAGCGCAGGATCGTCCGTGCCCTCGAGGTCTCCCTGAAGGCCGGGAGGCCCGTGTCCGAGCTGCAGAGGGAACTCACCGAACCACTGCCGTACCGGTTTGTGAAGATAGGACTGACGAGGGAGAGAAAAGAGCTCTACCGGTTGATCGAGGAGCGGGTCGAAGAGATGTTCGCCCGCGGCCTGGTGGAAGAGGTCGAAAGGCTCCTCGGGATGAACCCCTCCGAAACCCCGCTTCAGGCCATAGGGTACAAGGAGGTGGTGGAATACTTGAAGGGCGGCCGGGGGCTCGAAGAGACTAAACAGCTCGTGAAACGCGCAACGAGGAGGTACGCGAAGCGACAGTTTACCTGGTTCAGGAAGGAGGCCGGGATCCGCTGGGTGGACATTACAGGTCTTACGACACCAGGGGAGGTCTTCGAGAAGGTGGAGACGGAGACAGGAATCACCCGCCTGTCGGCCGGTTGACCGGGAGAATGGTCATGAGATGGTGGAGCTGAGCGGGATCGAACCGCCGACCTCTTGAATGCCATTCAAGCGCTCTCCCAACTGAGCTACAGCCCCACTCGGATTATATAAATTAAAGGTTTCGGAGGAGAATTGTCAAGAATCCCCTCCTTGCCTTGCTCGATCC
>JAADGG010000033.1 GCA_013152485.1 Nitrospirota bacterium
AATATGGCTGTTGGGAGCAATATGACAGACTCTTCACTCATTCTCGTCCAGGCTTCCGGCCTGGACTCCGAGGCAAGTATCACGCTTCACCATCCAGGTGAAGCTCCTGTGATACTTGAAACCGTTCAGAGTCTGTCATATCGCTCCCTTTCCATAATCGAGCCTCTTTATCCCTGTATCCGGGCGGCAGTTTTGTCATGCAGGACTTTGTCCCGCGTTATTAAAGGGTTACAGTATTTAATTGCCGTAATAATAATATCCAGGAGGATGAAGAATGACGAGGATCGCGAGGATTGTCACGGTAATCGTGCTGCTGGTGTTTGGGCTGTCTCTTTCCGTGCTTGCGGCGGAGAGTGACAAGAGCAATGACGCAAGGGTGAAGGCGGCGAGACGGTACATGCAGGTTACGCCGATGAACAGGATGATAGAGGGCAGTATCAGTGCGATTGCTCAACGTGTTCCACCTGACAGGCGGAAGGAGTTCATGTCGTACGTGGAGGGTTTGATGAGGGTGGACGTCCTGGAGAAGATAGCGCTTGACAGCCTGGTCAAGACATTCACTGCGGAGGAACTGAACGCCTTGGCAGACTTTTACGGTTCTCCGGTGGGCAGATCGATAATGAACAAATACGGGGCATACATGGCGGACATCATGCCTGCACTGCAGCAGGAGATTGTGAGGGCGCTCGGGAAGGCGCGGGAAGAGGGGAAACTGCCGCTTCAGGGCAAGCCGGCGAGGTAGTCCTGGAGGAAGAGAGACGAGCCGTTCCTACAGATACGGAGAGAACAGCCTTGCAAGACCGTCACGCAGCTTGACCGGAAGCCGGCGGTTCTCGACCTCGCTCAGCGTCACCTCGTGGGCATTCAGCAGTTTTTCATCGATGAGAGCATTCACCTGTGCGGCGAATTCGTGATCGTAACACTCCACGTTGAACTCGAAGTTCAACAGGAAGCTCCTCGTGTCCATGTTTGCGGAGCCGAGCAGAACCCAGACGTCGTCTACTATCATTATCTTCGTGTGATCGAAGGGCGGTGGGGTCAGCCATACGCGGCAGCCGTGCTCCAGGCATTCCTGGAGCAGGTCCGTGGAGGCCCACTTGACTATCGTCAGGTTGTTCTCCTGCGGAAGTACTATCTCGACATCCACTCCGCGCATTGCAGCGAGGTTCAGCGACGTGGTGAGCGTTGTGTCGGGAATGAAGTAGGGTGTCACGATACGTACGGATCTCCTTGCACAGGCGAGGGCTCCGTGGACGGTCCAGAGGAGTTTCTCGTAGTCTTCATCCGGTCCGTCAGGGATGCCCCTGGCCACCACGGTGCCTTTCTGCTCTATACAGGGGAACCACGCCTCTCCCTGCAGGGACTCTCCCGTGCAGAAGGCCCAGTCTTCTGCGAAGATCTCCTGGAGATGGGCAACGACAGGCCCGTCCACCTGAAAGTGGAGGTCCTGGACAGGATGTCGGGGCCTTCCCATGAGCATGTGACCCTCGCGTATATTCATGCCCCCCGTGAAGCCCGTCACTCCGTCAACCACCAGGATCTTTCTGTGGTTCCTCAGGTTTATGTACGGCATACGCCACGGCAGAAAGGTCGGCAGGAATCGCACGACCGTTATGCCTGCGCGCTGAAGCATCCGGGTCATCGGAGGCCATGAGTAACGGGCGCCCACGTCGTCCACGATCACGCGTACATCCACCCCGCGGCTGACCGCGCGGGCGAGGGCATCGAGGAACAGCCTGCCGGCCCTGTCGTTGTCGAAGATATAGGTGGACAGGGTGACGGAGCACCGTGCTCCGTCGATGGCCTTGATCATTGCAGGATAGGCGACGTCGCCGTTTACGAGTGGGATGAACCTGTTGCCCTGGATGAGGGGTTTGTGTACGATCCCCTCGACCAGCCGTGACAGGAAGACGAAGTGTCTGTGCCGGTCGAGGGCCTGGGCGGCATCGACCTTGCACTGGTACCTGCTGAGGCAGTGCGAGTGACACGGCGGGTGCCCCTGGTCGCTGCGCAGGGCCTTGGCTTTGCGCCTTATGCGGTTGATCCCGAGCAGCAGATACAGTGCGGCCCCAAGGACCGGAACCAGCCAGATCAGTCCGACCCATGCCACCGCCGAACGTGCATCCCTCTTGTGTAGAACGGCATGCCCTGAAGCCGCGATCGTGACAAGCAGGGTAAGCCCTCCGGCTATATGCGGCCAGATTTCGTTCAGAAGGCTCAGCATGGTTCGATCACGCGCCGGCTCCGTGTTGTCGCGGCATCTTGCAAGGTCCGGGGTGACTCTTCATTGTTCAGCCATGCGCTGTCCTACTTCAGCCTTTCTATGTCTCTGTCCGTGCCAAGGACGACAAGGACGTCGTCTTTCTTTATCACGTCTGTGGGCAGTGGATTGATGTTCCAGGTCTCCTTTTCCGCCTCGTTGATGATGTAGCGTCTTTTTATCGCGATTATGCTTATGCCGTATTCGGCCCTGAGGTTGGTGTCCTTTATGGTCTTGTCCCACAGGGACTTCGGGGCCGGCAGTTCAACGATGCTGTACTCGGGAGACAGCTCTATGTGCTCGAGGAACTCGGGCTTTATGAGGCTGCGGGCAACCCTCTGCGCCATGTCCCTCTCGGGGTGCACTACCCTGTCGACTCCGAGGTTGGCAAGGACCCTGCCGTGAAGGTCGTTGACGGCCTTTGCGATTATCTCCTTTATCCCCATCTCTTTCAGTATCATGACGGCGAGGATGCTCGCCTCGACGTTCTCTCCTATGCTCACCACGGCCACGTCCACATTCTGCACGCCCGCCTCCTTCAGTGCAGTTTCGTCGATTGCGTCCATCTGGACCGCCAGTGTTACGTGGTCTGCGATCGTCTTTATCTTGTTTTCGTTCCTGTCGATCACAATCACGTCGCAGTTGTTCTCGGCCAGCGTCAACGCCACTGCAGAGCCGAACCTCCCGAGCCCTATTACGGCAAACTGTTTCTTCATCCTATCATGATCCTCCCTTCGGGATAACGGATACGCTCTTCCCTCTGTCCCAGCAGTGCCATGAAGAGTGTCAGCGGGCCGAGCCTGCCGGCGAGCATGGTGAATATTATTATAATCTTTGAGGGGCCGGAAAATGTTGCACAGAAGCTTCTGGAGCCACCGTCACCGGTTGACAGCCCGACCGTTCCGAATGCGGATACGACCTCGAACATCGTCTTCTGGAAACCCGTATGCTCTATGTCGATGATCACCAGTGTTATTATGTTTATGAAGATCACGGCGATGGCCAGAACGACGAATGATCGCGATATTAGCGCCTCTGGGACCCTCCTCTTGAACATGACGGTGTCCTTTCTCCCCTTTATTGTACACCATAGGTTCATTATCACGACAGTGAAGGTCGTAGTCTTTATGCCGCCGCCCGTGCTGCCCGGCGAGGCCCCTATGAGCATGAGTATGATGGTGAGGAATATGGTCGCGGGCTGAAGGGCTGAATAGTCTATCGTGTTGAATCCGGCGGTCCTGGCCGTCACCGAGGCGAACAGCGATGTGAGGACCGTCTCGAGGCTGTCCGGTCCTGACCGTGCGAAGAGGTATTTCCTTTCATTGAAGTAGAAGAGGAAGGCGCCTGCGGCTGTCAGGAGGCCTGTCGAGACGAGCACGATCAGCGTATGGAGCATCAGCTTCTTCTGCTTCTTTCTCAGGCGTCCGTAGATGTCATCGACGACCAGGAACCCGATTCCGCCGAGTACTATGAGGCTCATGACAGTGACATTCACGGTGACGTCACCCCTGAACCGTATAAGGCTGTCCTGGAAAAGGCTGAATCCTGCGTTGTTGAATGCCGAGACGGAATGAAATATCCCCTTGAAGACGGCGTCCTTCAGTGGGGTGTCCCTCATGAACCTCAGTGAGAGGATCAGGGCTCCCAGGCCTTCCGCCAGGAAGACGAAGACGAGCATGCCCTTCATGAACCTGATGATGCCTTCGAAGGTTGCTATGTTGAGGGACTCCTTTATGAGGATGCGCTCGGAGAGGCCGATCTTCCTGCCTATCAGGAGTGCCAGCAGTGTAGCCATCGACATGTATCCCAGGCCGCCGATCTGGATGAGGAGCAGGATGACCACCTTGCCGAAAGTCGTGAAGTCGGTCAGCGTGTCCTTTACCGTCAGGCCCGTGACACATACGGCCGATGTTGCAGTGAAAAGGGCGTCGGTCAGGCTGATCCCCCCCGTGGTTGCGTAGGGGAGCAGGAGCAGGGCGGTTCCAAGCAGTATCATGGCGATGAAGCCGAATACGAGGAGCTGGTGGGGGGAGAGCTTTCTTGATGTGTACACGTTTTTCACCGTCAGATATTATACCAGCTCACGTACCATTTTGGTCCCGAGGCCCTGCTATCCGTTACTGAAGACGAAAGGTTTCTTGATTGCCAGGACCGGACAGGCGACCTTGCTGACTATGCTTCCGGCGACGCTTCCCATGAAGAGCCTGCTGAGGCCGGTTCTGCCCTCGCTGCCCATGACGATGACATCGGCGTGTATCGTGTGCGCAAGATCGATCAGGATGTCGGAGACCGTCCCCTCCCTTACGATCCCCTCTGCATGTACGCCCCTTCCGGCTGCCTGCTCCACCAGGCGCCTTACGGAGGCCCTGCGTTCATCGGCCATCTTGTCCAGCAGTGCCGGGGCATGTATCTGTACCTCCTCGTTCGAGCTGATCACCGACAGTATGAACAGCCTGGAACCGAACCTCCCGGCTGCCTCCAGCGCCGTCTCGGCGGCGGCCTCCGCCCTGGCGGAACAGTCGGTGGCAAGTAGTATCCGCTTCCATGTCAGACGGTGGCGGCCGGGAGGGAGCACTATGGAGTTGGACCTGTTGTATCCTACGACCTCCGACACGATGCTCCCGAGCGGGCCTCTCAGTGCGGAACTCAATATGAGGAAGTCTGCGCCTGTTGCATCGACGGCCCTTGTGACCTCTTCCATCATGCTGCCGACCGTTACCGAGACCTCCATCACGCCGCTCAGGCCGTACCTTTCGGAAAGGGGCTCGATCTCCTGCAGAGACTTCCTTATGAGGTCGTCCTTGATCATGCCTGCGATCGGGCCGATGGCGTCGACCGCCATTGTCGTGTCTTTCAGGACCTTCTGGTCTATGATGCGCACGAGCCTTACAGAAGCCCTGGTCATGCGTGACCATTCAGCCGCGAATTCCAGCAGGTCCCCGGTGTGTGTCGCATTGTCGACGACAAGTATGGATGGTTCTCTTTTCACTCCTGAATAAATTATACCCTAAAGTGTACGCTTCTGCTGAGTCCGCAGGTCCGGGACGATGCCGGTGTGCCGTGGTCAGGCCGTCTGCCTATGGCTGGTAGACAACTCCAGGGATGCCCGTGTCCGGGGCCGATGCAGGGTGTAGAGAGCAGGGCACACAGCGGTGGAAAGCCGCTGTGTGCCCTTGCTGAACCGGGGCGAGGGGGTATAACCTACACTGCAATGATCTTGTACCATATTTCGACGCTCGTAAGGATGATTACGAACATCAGGGAGTATCTCAGGACGAGAGCCGGGGTCTTCTTGCTCATGACACTGCCTACCTGGGCCGACGGGATCGAACTGATGACAAGGGCCAGGGCCAGCAGCCAGTCCACCTGTCCTGTCACCATCTTGCCCGCGGCACCTATGACTGCACCTATGAACACGATGCCGAGGCTGGTCCCGATGGTGACCCTTATCGGAATCTTCAGGACGTAAATCATAACGGGGATCAGTATGAATCCTCCGCCGGCACCGACCATACCCGCGAGACTTCCTATGACGAGACCGAGTATAACTGCAAGCGGTTTGTTGAACCGGATGTCGTCAGGATTGGAGATCTCCTCGGAATCCTCGGACTTCGGCGGTATGAACATCATAAGTGCCGCTACAACCGCGATGAACCCGAACGCGATCATAAGTACCTGGTTGCTCATATACTTTGAGATCGTGGAACCGAAGCCCGAACCGATCGCCATCGCTATTCCGAGCGTGTATATGAGCTTCATGCTCACAAACTTGTTCTTCCGGTGGCGGGCCACTCCGGACAGTGATGCAAACACGACCTGGATCATCGACAGCCCGGCAACCGCTTTCATCGAGAGTGCACCCACCCCCAGCAGCTTTGGAACGGTTAACATAAGAGGGATCATGATGATTGCCCCACCAAGTCCCAGCAGACCTGAAAGAAATCCGCCTACAACACCAAGAGCCAGCAACACGTTGAACATGCCCATTTCCTGTCCCCCCTCCTACTTGCTCTCGGCCTGATTAGCCAGGATGTTCAAGCCAAGGACTTCCTTGTCGTCAAAGACGGCGCCACCGCCGGATACGCCCTCCGCCTCCCGGGTACCGCGCAGAATCTCCCGGGCGGCCTCGACTTCACCGGCCTCTGCAAACGCTGCAGCCGTCATCTCGTCTTCAAACCTCTCCAACAACCTTCTCAATGCCTTCATCTTCCTTTTCCTCCTTTCGTTTATTCCTGTTGGGTATTCCTATTGGGCGCTTGCGGGCCTCGACATGGTCACAATAGGTCTCGTAATGTACTTTTTCAGCCTCTTCAGGCTTATGGCCTTTCCGCTGTCCATGAGTGAAGGACTCAGGATCACCATCTCTATGCTTGCCTTGTCCTGAAGGACCCCCCTGATGGCAGAGACGAGATCGCCGGTTGCCACACGGTAGTCCACGAGCATCTCGGGATCAGGACACTGTTGCCGCAGCTGTGCCACCTTCTTGCACGCATCCGCCTTGAGAGAGACTCGCTGCTCATCGAGTATCTGCTCAGCCGCCTCCAGCCCGCCTGCACCTGCAAGTGCAGCCGCTGCCATGTCGTCCTCGAACCTCTTCAGGATCTTCTCTTCGTGGTATAACAGGATGAAGATACCGCCGTTCACTATCCTCGACAGCTCCATCGCATACGAAAACCCGTCTCTGAAGTTGTCGCCTTCCTTTGTTACGAATAGGACCCTGCCTTTCATCTGCCTTCTCCTCTCACATGTTTTTTTCTGTTACCGCAATAGATAGAAGTCAAATAACGTGCCAGCAGCTAATATGTTGATTTATAAGGATATTTTTCCAAAGGGGGTGGCTGAGAGGTGTTTCATTTTTGGACGGTGCTGAACGGTTTCCCGGTGTGCCTGTACGGTTGTGACCTCTTGGCGGAGGCAGTGTGGGTCCTTCTTCGGAAGACGGCTTGAGGGTGGGGATGGATGCGGCTCTGGTCCTGCTGTTACCCTTTCTCTTCCTTCTCCCTGAGGATGCGCCACAGGCTCGTCCTCGATATGCCGAGTATCTTGGCGGCCCTTGTCCTGTTGCCTTCGACGTGGTCGAGTATCCTCAGTGCGTAGTCCCTGTTCAGCTCGTCTATGGTCTTGAGCCTCCCGGGGTCTATCGTTTCGATTTGAAACATCTGCATGGTGACGGGGAGATTTTCGGGCCTGACAAGGGGTGTCTGTTCGAGGATGACGGCCCTTTCGATGATGTTTTCGAGCTCCCGGACGTTGCCCGGGTAGCTGTACGATCTCAGTATCTCAGCGGTCTGTGCGGTGAAGCCCTTGATATTCTTGTTGGCCTTTTTGGAGTGTTTTTCGAGGAAGTATCTGCTCAGCGGCATGATATCCTCCCTCCTTTCGCGCAGGGGGGGGATGTAGATGTCCATAACGTTGAGCCTGTAGAAGAGGTCCTTCCTGAACTCGCCCCTGTTGACCAGGTCTTTTATGTCCTGGTTCGTGGCGGCGATGAACCTGAGGTCCACCTTCAAGGGTCTCGTGCCCCCCACCCTGAAGAATTCCCTGTCCTCTATTACCTTGAGGAGCTTTGCCTGCAGGGGCGGGGACATCTCGGCTATCTCGTCGAGGAACAGGGTGCCGGTATCTGCAATCTCCAGCAGGCCCTTCTTTGTTGCGACCGCGCCCGTGAAGGCTCCGCGCTCGTGTCCGAAGAGTTCACTGGCGAGGAGGTCTTCCGTGAAGATCGCGCAGTTTATGGCAAGGAACGGCCTGTCCGCACGTCTCCCTGTATAGTGGATGAGCTTTGCAACGAGCCCCTTGCCGACACCGCTTTCGCCGGTGATGATGACATTGCAGTCCGATGTCGCGATGCTCCTTATGACATTGATGACCTCTTTCATCTTTTTGCTCTTTGCTATGAAGTCCGGGAGGTCCCTGTCGATGCCGAGGGAGGCCTTCAGTGCGGTGTTTTCCTTTTCAAGGCTTTTTTTTTCGTGGATCTTCCTGACCTTGAGGATGAGTTCGTCCAGGTTGAAGGGTTTTGTTATGTAGTCGTAGGCGCCCTTCTTCATCGCCTCGACCGCCGAGTCGATGCTGCCGAACCCCGTGATGACGATAACGTCCGTGTCCGTCCACTTCTCCTTTATACCCTCCAGGAGGCTCATGCCGTCAAGACCCGGCATCTTTATGTCCGTTATGACGATGTCGAAGTGTTCCTTCTCGATCTTCCGCCAGGCTTCAAGGCCGTCCTTTGCCCCTGAGACGCTGTAGCCCTCGTTTCCCAGTGCGTACATCAGGTGTTTCAGGGTTATCTCTTCGTCTTCCGCAATAAAGATCTTGAAACTCATCTATGCCTCGGTAGCTGGATAGTGAATACGGTTCCACTCTCCACGGCGCTCTCCACGGTCACTCCACCGCCGTGGTTCTTTATTATGTTGTATACGATGGAGAGGCCGAGTCCGGTTCCCCTGTCCTTGGTCGTGAAGAACGGGTCGAAGATCTTGTCCATCACCTCCGGCGGGATCCCGCTGCCGGTGTCGGATATCTCCACCTTCACCTGATCGTCCTCCGGAGAGATCCTCACGCGTATCTCTCCGCCTCCCGGCATTGCATCGGCTGCGTTCAGGAAGATGTTTATGAAGGCGCGCTCGAGCTGGGCCGGGTCTGCCTCTATCAGGACCTCGGCGGGCGACTCCAGAGAGAACCTTATGTCCTTGAAGGCCGATATCTTCCGTGCCTGTGCATAGGTCTTCTGGATGGTCTCCACGATGTTTATCTCCTTGAAGTCGGGCTCCTTGGACCTGGCGAAGTCGAGCAGGTTTCCGACTATCTTCTTCACCCTGAACGTCTGGCTCAGTATGTCATCCACGGTTTCCTCTATGATGCCCGTGCAGTCGTCGCCCATCTCCTTGGCCAGTATCTGTGCCGATATGTGGATGTTGTTGAGCGGATTGTTCAGCTCGTGGGCCACGCCCGACGCGAGCGTGCCTATGGCTGCAAGCTTCTTGCTCTGAATCAGCTCCTCTTCCTTCTTCTTGAGCTGCTCCTCCCTGAGCCTCAGTGCCTCCGCCATGTTGTTGTATGTGCGGATGAGCGTGCTGACCTCGTCATGGCCTGCCGGAAACGGCATGGGGGAGAAGAATCCGGCGCCGCTCTTCTCTATGGTCTGCATCAGCTTCTTGAGCCTGTTCACTATGCTCTGGCTGATATAGAACAGGGAGACGAAGCCGATCAGGAACGATACGGGCAGGAACACGAGGACGGCCACCTTGGTGACGTTGATGATGTTCTGTACCCGCTCCCTTGCCCCCCTGTCCAGCTCTTTCGATATCTCGATGATCTTCTCGCCCGTCTTCCTCAGCCCCCTGGTCTCGGTCCCGAGCCGTTCGAGGATCGTGATATGTTCGTCACTCCTGGATATGTCGAAAAACAGCAGCAGGAGCTGGGCGTTCTGGAGAGGGTGCTCCATGAAGGTGGACTCGATTATGGGTATCAGGAAGCGGAAGGACGGCTCTTTCGGCTTCAGGGTGGCCAGTTTCTGCTGAAATTCCGATGCCATCGTCGTGATCTTTCCGAACTTGCGCTTGAATTCCTCGAGCCTGGCATCCAGCCTGTCCAGGTTGTCGTTGCGGGTGTACGGCCGCGCCTCTTTTATGAGTGCCTCGATCTCGCTTATGTACCTGTGGATGAAGTCTATCTCCTTGTTGTCGCCGTAAAGCAGGAAGTTCTTTTCGTGCCTCCTCAGCTGCAGGGTCTTGCCCCTGATGCTCTCGGCGAGCTCGAGGTACTTGAACTCGCTTCTCGTCTCACGGAAGTCGAGATAGGCGGCTATGGCGAGTGTTGCAATTATCGAGAAACTGATGAAAAAACTGAGGATTATCTTCTTTTTTATGGACATGATCCCCTGTTCGACCGAGTGATCTCACTTGCCGGTCCCGGAAGCTGCTAAGACGCTTTTTATTTATAATATCCGAAATCGTGAAGGTTGCGCCATAGTTGCAATTTGCAATACTGAATGTTACAATACTATATGTTTGTGAAGAACAAGAGCATCCTGCAGAAGATAAAGCTCGGCTATATAGTGAGTTTTCTTCTCATACTCCTTATCGCGTCGGTCATCTTTGTCAATCTCATAGTCATAGACGAGCGGATAAGTTTCTACTCGGTGATATCGAGGTTTCTCGATACCACGCTCGAGATGAGGAGGTTCGAGAAGAACTATTTCCTGTACAGGAAGGAGGAGGACTTCTTCGAGGCGCTTTCATATGTCCTGGTTGCCGAGGACCTGATAGAGAACAACAGGGAGAAGTTCGACGGATTGCTGTCGTCCTTTTACGTCCCCTTCAGCCTGTTCAGGAGGGGGGGTGACGCCGCCCCTGAGCCCCGTGAAAGGACTTCCGAGCTGAGTCTCGGGCTGCTCCGTGAGTACAAGGAGCTGCTGACACAGGATTTCTCGGCTGATGCCGTCTCTGAGGACCTCGAGGCGCGGATACGCCGGAAGGGACGCAGGATCACGGAGATAGCAGAGAGGCTTGCCGAGGCCGAAAGGGTGAAGATCCAGCGGATGCTGTCCGTCACGAGGAAGAGCCTTGTCGTATCCGTTGCCGTGTTTCTTCTTGGAACCGTTCTGATAGCCAGGACCATATCGAGAGTGGCGATACAGCCGTTGCGTGACCTCGAGTCGAGCATGAGGAAGATAGCTTCCGGCGAGTTCGAGATGCTCTCCCTGAACTTCGAGGACAAGGAGATCGTGGCGCTGAATCAGGCGTTCAACCGCATGATAAACGAGATATTCGCCCAGAGGGACATCATACGCTCGGAGAAGCTGACATCTCTGGGGACGATGCTTGCAGGCATAGCTCACGAGATAAACAATCCCCTGTCGAACATATCCACGTCCGCCCAGATCCTCCAGAGCTCGGTGACGGCGGAGACCGCGGGTTCAAGGAGGAGCTCGTAAGCCAGATCGTCCAGGAGACGGACAGGGCGCGTGACATCGTCAAGTCCGTACTCGAGTTTACGAGGGAACGGGACTTCAAGAAGGAGGAGGTCAACCTCCTGAGTGCGGTGAGGGAGACCCTCAGGTTCATAAGGACCGACATGCCCACATACATCACCATCGCCATAGACATCCCGGATGAACTGACGATCTTTGCCGACAAGCAGAAGATTCAGCACGTTTTCCTGAATCTCCTGAGGAACTCGGTTGACGCCATCCCCGACAACGGCGCGGAGGGCAAGATCGTGATAGCCGCGCGGGAGAACCGGGATGGGGACGAGGTGGAGATCAGGGTCTCGGATACCGGCAGGGGCATCCCCGAGCACATAATCAACAAGATATTCGATCCCTTTTTCACGACCAAGGACGTCGGCCGGGGGACGGGGCTTGGACTCTACGTCACCCATGAGATAGTGAAACAGCACTGCGGGACCATAGACGTGGAGAGCCGGCCGGGCGCTGGAACGACATTCATCATAAAACTCCCACTGAAAGGAGACGGGAATGGAGAACAAGGCAAGACTCCTGATTGTTGATGACGAGAAGATAGCAGTAAAGAACCTCGAGCATGTCCTGAAGAAGGAAGGCTACGAGATAAAGACGACCTCGAGCGGGCAGAACGCCCTCAAGCTCTTGAACAGGCATGACTTCGACGTCGTCCTGACCGACCTGAAGATGGAGAAGGTGGACGGCATGCAGATACTCAGGCGGTGCAAGGAGGCCGATCCCGACGTGGAGGTGATCATGATCACGGGGTATGCAACGGTAGAGACCGCCATAGAGGCTATGAAGCAGGGGGCGTATCACTACATTGCAAAGCCTTTCAAGCTCGACGAGGTGAGGAAGGTCGTGAGGGAGGCCTCGGAGAAGGTGAGGCTCAAGAAGGAGAACAGGAAGCTCAAGGAGAGTCTCGAGAACATAACGGACCGCGTGAGGATAATCACCCAGGACCCGCAGATGCTCAGGGTGCTCGATACGGCCAAGGATGTTGCGCCCACGGACTGCAACATCCTGATAACCGGAGAGAGCGGAACGGGCAAGGAACTCGTGGCCCGGTACGTCCACTTCTACAGCAAGAGGTCCGAGGGGCCGTTCATTGCCGTCAACTGCGGTGCTTTCTCAGAGGACCTGCTCGCAAACGAACTCTTCGGACACGAGAAGGGGGCGTTCACGGGCGCCACCTTCCTCAAGAAGGGCCTCATCGAGGTGGCCGACGGCGGTACCCTGTTCCTCGACGAGATCACCGAGATGAGCCCCTCCATGCAGGTGAAACTCCTCAGGGTGGTGCAGGAGAGGGAATACCAGCGCGTCGGCGGCACGGAACCCGTGAAGGTGGATGTGAGGTTCATCGCGGCGACCAACAGGAACATACACGAGGTCATCGAGAGCGGTGAGTTCAGGCAGGACCTCTACTACCGCCTGAACGTGGTCACCCTCCACCTGCCGCCGCTGTCGGAGAGAAAGGGGGACATCCCGCTCCTTTGCTACCACTTTCTCAAGAAGTACTCCTCGATAATGGGCAAGGAAGTGACCGACATCTCCGAGGACATGCTCGGTGTGCTCAACGGCTACAACTTCCCCGGCAACGTCAGGGAACTCGAGAATATCATCGAAAGGGGCATCGCCCTCTCCAAGGGCAGTACCCTCGAGACCATCCACCTGCCAGACGACCTGAGGGAGCTGAGTATCAGGACGTTCAGGAAGAGCGGCGGAAAGGTCCCCTCCCTCGAGGACCAGGAGAAGGCGTACATTCAGTGGGTCCTGAAGGAGGTCGGGGGAAACAAGTCGAAGGCCGCCCAGATACTCGGCATAGACAGGGTCTCCCTGTGGAGGAAGATAAAAAGGTATGACATGGAAAAATAGCGTGTTGCAATAAGCAACGATATTCCCCTTCCGCATTTCCATCCTCCGGAAAATATCCCCTTAAATCAATATGTTATGGCTTTGGCATGCTTGTTGCATATTAGTGGCTGTGTTGGCAAGCATGTCAGGCCTGACGACAACGGTTCAAAGAGAGAAGAAAAAGGAGGATGGAAGAATGAAAAGGTTTATAAGAAACTTTGAGGATTCGATGGCTGCCGTAGCGTTTGCCGAGTCGGGGGACGAGAAGACTGCCCGTCAGATAATGAGCGAGATGGACACGGACGGGAGCGAGCGCAAGTCCATCAGTGTCAAGGATGAGAGGGTGGAGTCCCTGATCAACAAGCATGACAGGACCGAGGAGGCGATCGTCTTTGCCGAGGCCGGAGAGCATGAGTATGCAAGGGAACTGCTCAAGAAGGATGACAGCGAGAGGAAGAAGATACTGGTGGTCGGCGGTGAGGAGGGGTTTTCGAAGAAGCTCGTCCATTATGCCATAGGTATGGCAGAGAGAATGGGATACGAGATCGTAGCCCTCAACGTGATCCCGGCCGGAAACCGTCTCTTCTCCATGCTGAACGAGAAGGTCAGGGAGGAACTGCGCGAGAGGACCGCGAAAGAGGCGGAGACTTTCAGGAGGAAGGCGGAGGAGAAACGCATACTCTTCAGTCACAACGTGAAGTTCGGTGATTTCGACAAGTCGATCAAGGAGGCGCACAAGGAGTTCAAGCGGATATCCTTCGTGCTGACCGAGCCCGAGCATATCACCGAGAAGTCCCCGGCAAAGGCTGGCATCCCCGTCTTCTGTCTGGATGTTTAAGAGGCTTGCAGCGTTGCCTATCTCGTAGTTCGCCGTATACAATACCTCGAAAAATTTGAGGGACTCCGTCCCTCAAATCGTGTCTCGGCCAGGCGGGTCAGCTGCGTCGATGCAGGTACGGGCTGCAGGCCCCGTATCTGTCCGGCTGCCGGCGGCACCGTCGTGCGGCTGTTGTTTGCTTTGAAAAAAATCAAAAAAGTACGAGGACTTATCAGGAAAAGGAGGAAGGACTTTAATGCTCACAATGGACATGATTCTGGTGATGGCTGTTATCGTAGCCGCAGTGTTTCTCTTTATCGTGGAATGGGTAAGGGTGGACGTGGTGGCCCTGATCGTGATGGTGACCCTGCCGCTTCTCGGGCTGGTGAGCGGAAGCGAGGCCTTCATGGGCCTCAGCAGCAACGCCGTCATATCCATAATCGCCGTCATAATAATAGGAGCAGGCCTTGACAGGACGGGAATAATGAACAAGGTGGCGAAACCGATCACCAGGCTTGCAGGCAACAGCGAGTCGAGGCTCATAACCCTCGTCTCCGCCACCGTGGCCGTGATCTCTTCTTTCATGCAGAACATCGGGGCGGTCGCCCTGTTCCTGCCCGCAACGCAGAGGGTGAGCAAGAAGATGAACGTTCCGCCCTCGAGGATTCTCATCCCCATGGGGTTTCTCGGCATCATCGGCGGCTGCCTCACGCTTGTGGGATCGAGCCCCCTCATCCTGCTGAACGACCTTCTCGCTCCGAACGACCTCGAGCCTTTCGGGCTCTTTGATGTGACCCCGATAGGGATAGCCCTTGTTGTGGCCGCCCTGATCTATTTCGTGCTCTTCGGCCGGTTCATACTGCCAAGCAGGGGGCTGGCGACCGAAGGCGGTGCCGGGGAGATAGATTTCGGCAAGATATACTATGCTGCAAACGGTTTGTTCGAGCTGAGGGTCCCGGAGGAGTGTTCCGTATGCGACAAGACCCTCGAGGAGATGGGCATCAGGCCTGACTATCTCGTAACCGTGGTCGCCGTGGCAAAGCATGCCGAGGAGAGGAAGATATTCGCTCCCACAAGGAGACTGAAGCTGAAGCCTGGTGATGATATCGCGGTGGTGGGAAACAGGGACAACGTCGAGAGATTCGCACATGACTTCGGCCTCGAGCTCAAGGACAAGCTCGAGGCGTTCGAGGACGACCTTTCGTCCGGCAATGCCGGCATGGTGGAGGCCATAGTCACCCCTCGGTCCGAGCTCGAGGGGAAGACCCTCAGGGAGGTCCACTTCAGGGAGAAGTTCCAGGTCAACCCCATTGCCATCAGGAAGGGGCAGAAGGTCTTCTATGGAGGGCTGTCGGACATCCCGCTACACTCGGGCGACATGATCCTGCTTCAGGGGCTGTGGGAAAGGTTTGCGATCCTCAGGGACTCGAAAGACCTTTCGTTCATAACGCCGTTTGAAGCAGAGGTGATGAAGACGCACAAGGCAAAGGCGGCCCTGTTATGCTTCGGTGTCGCCCTTGTGCTCGTGATCTCCGGGAGCGTGAAACTCTCGGTGGCACTGATGACGGGTGCCGTGGGGATGATCCTCACCGGGGTCCTCTCCGTGGACGAGGCGTATCATGCAGTGGACTGGAGGACGGTCTTTCTGCTCGGAGGGCTGATCCCTTTAGGTGTGGCCACGGAGAAGACCGGGGCCGCGGCATACATTGCAAGCCAGATCCTTTCCCTGATAGGCGATGTCTCGCCGATAGTACTGCTTACGGTGATCGGTCTCCTGACATCCGCGTTCACGCTTGTCGTCTCCAACGTTGGAGCGACCGTGCTGCTCGTGCCCCTGGCCATCAACATGGCCATGGGCGGCGGGGCGGACCCGAGGATGGCTGCGCTGACAGTGGCGGTGGCGGCGTCCAACACGTTTGTTCTTCCAACGCATCAGGTGAACGCCTACATAATGGGTCCCGGAGAGTACAAGACTGTCGACTACATAAAGGCCGGCTCCGTCATGACGGTGTTGTACCTGGTTGTCATGATCGGCACGATGTATGCCCTCTACGGCATAACCGCCTGAGGCAGGCCGGCATCCTCGTGTCCGGCGCCGTGTTGGCATCGTTGCGTAGGGTAAAGGTGAGCTTCACATGCCGTGATTCATGACGGAGGCGCGGTTCCGGATGATGTGCTCCGGAAGAGGCCGAAGGGGACAGGCCTCTTCCGGTAACGTGTATCGCGTATTGATGCTCCCGCAGGGTTGCGGGAGCCGCCTTTTCCATCGGTGGGCGGGGAGGTCCCTCTACTTGACCACCAGCACGGCACAGGGGGCGTGTCCTATGACCCGCTCTGCCACACTTCCCATGAGCAGCCGCTTGAGCCCGGTCCTGCCGTGGCTTCCGACGACTATGAGATCTATGTTGTTTCTCCCGGCTGCGTCTGTTATCATCTCGTAGGCAACCCCCACGGGCGTCTCTGTGGCGACCTTTTCTATGCCCTTCTTCGCAGCCGTCTCACGTGCCCTCTCTACTATGGCCTCGGCATCCTTGATTGCAGAGCCGTCCGGGGCCACGGAGACGATGATCACCTCGCTCCCGTATGCGGCGGCCAGGTCGAGGGCGTTGTGGAGCGCCCTGTCACTGTATTCAGAGCCGTCGGTGGCGATCAGTATCTTCCTGCATTCGAAGACCGCGGCCCTTGGTACGACAAGGACATTGCACTCTGCGTGCCCGATGACCCTTGCAGTGACACTGCCCATCATCAGCCTGCTGAGGCCGGTCCTGCCGCGTCTGCCCATTACTATAAGGTCGGCCTTGCACCTGGAGGCCTCTTCCACTATGTACCTGTACGGCTCTTCACCTTCGTGGGTAATGATCTCGCAGTCGACCCCCTCCTTTTCAGCCCTCGCCTTGACGTCCTCGAGGTGTGCCCTCGTCTCCTTTTCCGTCTTCTCGAGAAGCGCAGGGGCGTATGTCTCGAGCTCGGGGTTCGCCTCTACAACGGAGACTGCATAAAGCCTGCTGTTGCATCTCTTTGCGAGCCTCACGGCCTCCCTTATGGCACCCTCGCTGAACTCCGAGCCGTCGGTGCACAGGAGAAGCCTTTCAATCCTCACAGCCCGACATTCGTTCCGTGTGTTCATTTCAATGCCCCCCTGTAACGAATCCGCTTGCGGCAAGCAAGAGGATCAGTATCTGTATGACCACGATGATCACGAAAGGCGTATCCTTTTTGCGCATGAAGGCCGGCAGTACGACCGCGAAGCAGACGACCGTGCCTGCGGCCAGCAGGATTATTCCCAGAAAACTCAGAATGTCCCCGTGTGTGATGTACGGAACCCAGTTCCATCCGACGGGCATGTTCGTCTTCTCGATAAACTCGTCCACCCTCAGTCCCCAGTACTCGGGAATCTTGCTGACAGGCACTATGGGCGGCAGGATGCCGCTTACGTAGACTATGAACCCTATGACCAGCAAGCCGAGTCCTCCGAGAGAGATCTTCTGAAGGACCGAAGCGTACAGCAGTTGTTCTTCCGATGGCTTTGTTTTGTTACTCATGACTTATCACCCCCATATTCCGAGACCTTTCAAGAGTGCCCTGAATCCGGCAAGAAAGAGAAAGCTTATGACGATCCATTTTACCGCCTTGGGCTTCGCCTTTGCCAGTATCCTCACACCTATCCTCGTTCCCAGCATCATGCCTGCAACCGATGGAGCGGCGATCAGAGGCAGAACCGCACCCTTGTTGACGTATACCCATGCAGCGGCAGTGTCGGTTATCGAGAGCAGGAAGACGCTTGTCGCCACGGATATCTTCAGCGGCGCTCCGAGCAGGAGGTTCAGGACAGGCACGTTTGCCCAGCCTGCACCCAACCCGAACATTCCGGCCATGAACCCTATCAGTACAAAGAGGGCGAGGCCCAGCGGGGTTCTGTGAATCTGCCAGTTGATCTCCTTGCCCGCCGACTCCTCGTAGTAGATGCCCGATATCCTCAGGACCGTCGAAAGCGTATCCGCCTTCTCCACGGTGGGAAAGTCCGACCTCTTTGCCGTGGCCATGATTATGACGATCATTATGATCGTCCCTCCCAGCGCCGTCTGGACCACGTTTGTAGGGAGTGCAAGGCCGACCATTGCGCCGAAGATCGAACACGTGGATGCTATCAGGGCCATCGGCAGGGCCAGCCTCAGGTTTGCCAGTCCGCGCTTGAGCAGTCCGGGGCCTGCCGAGAGAGCACCCGTAAGGGCCACGAGCAGGCCGGCCCCCCTCACAAAATCGAGGTTGAAGGGGAAGAAGCTGCTGACGATCGGAACGAACAGCACTCCGCCTCCAACCCCTGCAACGACCGCTAGGATACCGAGCAGAAAGGTGAAGACAAAGAGGATTATCGGCCACATCCACCAGACTATGGAGCTTCCTTTCTGTACAACTTCCACTGCCTCTTCTTCACCCAAAGCAATGCTGTAGAATCCTATGACCATTGCCACTACTGCAATAAGGAAGAAAAGCCTTCGCAAAGTGCGTGACATCGTATCCGCCTCCTTCATCTATTTCTGTTCAATGCTGTTGATTATTGTAACAATAATATTGCAATTCGCAATTGCAACGATATGATAATCCCATGCCCCGGGATATGTCAAGAAAATGGCGATTTTTTATTTTAATAGGACGGTAAAGGGAAGTTATAGCTGTGGCTGCGGGACGGGAACAGGGGCTGAGGTCGGGGTGTCGTGCCGGCGCTTCCCGGCGGTGTGCGGCATGGGAGGTTTCATATCTTCAGCACATAGTATCGCAGCCATACATATACCGTTGACAGCAGCACGGTCAGGATCATCACCGGCATCCCGTATGCCATGAACCGTATGAAGGAAATCTTCCGTCCTGCGCGCTCCGCCAGTCCCACCACTATCACGTTGGCAGAGGCCCCGATCGCCGTGCCGTTTCCGCCGAGGCACGCCCCCAGTGCGAGGGACCACCACACGGGCATCAGGTCGGGGTTGTGCAGCAGCCGTATCCCCTGCAGGTGAGGCCAGATCTGGTTTGCCATGTCTATGATCAGCGGGTTCATGGTTGCGACGTAGGGGATGTTGTCCACGAAGGCCGATGCAAAGGCTGAGAACCACATTATGAGCATGCTCGTGGCGAACATGTTGCCGTGCGTGACGGCGAGGACCTCGATGGACATCCACTTTATCAGGCCGACCTTGACGACCCCGCCTATGATGATGAAGAGCCCCATGAAGAAGAATATGGTGGGCCACTCCACCTCGGCGAGGACGTGATGTGGTTCGTGTATGCCCGAAAGGAGCAGGAGAAGTCCCGCCCCGAACAGGGCTACGGTTGCAGGTTCATAGTTGAACATTCCGTGCAGCACGAACCCCGTGATGACGATCGCGAGGACGAACAGGGACTTCTTGAGCATGAGCGGATCCTTTATGGCGTCCCTCTCGTCCATCTCGAGTATCCTCTGCTTCAGTTCGGGCCTGACGTGTAGCCTCTTTCCGAATATCAGCTTCAGGACGAACAGAAACGCAGCCATTATCACGATGATTGCCGGTGTCAGGTTGTATATGAAGGACATGAAGTCGAGCTTCGCCTTGGAGGCGATCATGATGTTCGGCGGGTCTCCTATGAGCGTGGCGGTGCCGCCTATGTTCGAGGCGAGGGCC